>CAMNBC010000125.1 GCA_946532115.1 uncultured Treponema sp. | reverse complement strand
TAAAACCAATTGAACAGATTGGTAAAATGCTTAAAACTCAGCAGAATCTTTTTACAGAAATTCCAAGTATTTGTCCTGTAAAAAATCCTAATTATCATATTTCTATGGCCTTTGGACCAAATGTTCACCCATTCAACGGTAACTGGTACATTCACAAGGGAATGGACTTTTCTACATGGCGTTCTGGAGACCCTGTAATGGCTACAGCTTCTGGTCAGGTAGTAACAGTTTCTTTTGATAACAGTTTTGGAAACTATGTTATTATCAAACATAATCATGGTATGTATACACGCTATGCACACTTAAATTCATTCCGTGTAAAAAAAGGTCAGTCTGTAGAACAGGGCGAAATTATTGGAACTATCGGTAACACTGGAGTTTCTACTGGTCCTCATCTTCATTATGAAGTTCATATCGGTTCTGATGTAGTTGATCCTGCTAAATACATCAATATTAATTTATCAAAATAGGTTCTTATGGCTTTACGAATAGACGACATCTCAATTAACACAGTTATTGGAAACGGTTCTGCAATTTCTGGTAATCTGCGTGTAAACGGTTTTGTTCGAGTAGATGGCGATATAGACGGAAATCTTGAAACAGACGGAAACGTAATCATAGGCGAAAATGCCCGAATCCGCGGAAATGTAAAGGCAAAATCAATCATCATTGGTGGAATAATTCTTGGAAATGTTCATGCCCCTGAAAGTGTAAAAATGCTTTCGCAGGCAATTGTTATTGGTGATATTATTTCGCACAAAGTTACAATTGATGATATGGCACTTGTTCACGGCCATTGTATTTCAATCAAAGATGAAGAAAACTTTGCTGCATTATCTGAAGAATACCTGCAATCAAAAGCAATTAAAGAAAAGGTATCTTTTTAATGGCAGAAATTGATTCTCTGGGAACAAATTATTACTACTCAGGCGCTCAAAGTTCTACAAATGAAGCACTAAAAAAACAAAAAAAGAGTGAAAAATCAGGTGCGGTTAGAAAAAGCCGTTTTTCAGACTTATTAAAATCAGATAAAACAGAAGATGAGGCAGAAGCAATTTCAAAAGGACTACCACCAGAAATTGCAGGCATGTCGATTGAAGACGCAGCTATTTTCTTAAAAGACGCTGTAGACAATGCCGGTAACGACCTTTCTGAAAATCTTTCAAAGGAAAATATAGAAAAGTTTAAGACTTCAGTTCGCCAATTTGTCACCTTTGTTGTAAATAATAATTTCAATATAGATATTATTCAACGAAGGTTTAGACCAGGTAAAAAAATACCACCTTCAAGACTTTTTTATTTTTCAGATTACACTGTTAAACCCAAAGTTAATCCGCGAGTTTCGATTGAAATCATCAACAAAAAACTTGATGAACTTACGCGGGAAACTCTTTCTATGCAAATGGATAATCTGAAGATTTTAGCTAAAGCAAATGAAATAAAAGGGCTCATTATTGACTTGATGAGTTCTTAATTCGTGAGGTATACTAAAAGTAATATGAGTGATATTTTTGAAACAGACATAGATGATGACAGCGAGGCACTCGCTTCTCTTGAAGATAACGAAAGCTCTTCTTCTGATAAAGAAGATATTGTAATTAACGAGCCTCTCTACCACCTCAAACTGGGGTATTCATGCGAAACACTTTACGCAAAGGTTTCTGATAAAATGAAGCTTGTTTCTGGGGATTATGTAATCTGCCCTACCCGCTATGGAAAAGATATGGCATTTGTTTTGGGCATTACAAAAAAACCGGTTGGTATTAAGAAAACTGATATTGTAAACATAGAGCGAAAAGCAACAGAAGAAGATATAAAAAAACTTCGTGAACTGGAAGCTAAAGAAAAAGAAGCTTATCCTATTTTTAAGGAAAAAGTTGCCCTTCATAAGCTTGATATGAAGCTTGTTCAGACTCACTTTTTGTTTGAAGAACAGAAAGCCCTATTCTTCTTCAGTTCAGATAATCGTGTAGATTTCCGCGAACTTGTTAAAGACCTGGTTTCTGTATTCAAAATGCGAATTGAACTGCGCCAGATTGGTGTTCGCGACGAATCCCGCATTACAGGTGGTCTTGGAGTTTGTGGCCGCCCATTCTGCTGCAACGCCGTTTCCGATAAACTGCGTCCTGTTTCTATCAAAATGGCAAAAGACCAGAACCTTTCTTTGAATTCAATGAAGATTTCAGGCCAGTGTGGTCGTCTGCTCTGCTGTCTTTCTTATGAATACGACTGGTACAACGAAATGCGCAAAAAACTTCCAAATGAAGGAATAAGACTCCGTTATGACGGCACAGATTTCCGCATCACAGAAGTAAATCCACTTACATCTATGGTAAAAATGCTTGGAGATGACGGACGTCTTTTGGAAGTAAATGCAAAACGCTTCTACAAAGATAATAATCATTGGAAGATTGACTAGTATCTTTTTCTTGATATTCTCTTATTCTGGGTTATAATATTTTAATATGATATATATTAAACGATGGATAGATTATTATGAGGATCTTTTCCAGCCGGAAATGAATCAGAAAGAGTTTTTCGAATCACTTCTAGATACTTTTGAGCAGCCTGCTAAGTTTTTGAGTGTTGAATGCGGACCTGCAAACCTTTCTTTAGACTTGAGCAAAAAATATGATGTTACTGTTACAGACCAGTATCAGGAATTTGTAAAGGTTGTAAACACAAAAATTGTAGAAAACGGTGCTCATATTAATGTTCACAATTTAAATCCAATTGATATAAACCGTTTTTTACCAAAAAAAACATTTAATGTTGTTACCTGTCTGAATTATAGACTTATTTTCTTGAAAGACAGAGAACTTGCAAAAAAATTTATGCTTGATGCAAAAATGCTTTTAGCAAAAGATGGTTATCTGGTTCTTGATTTAATCAACTTTGCTAAATATGATTTTTCTGAAACAAAAATTAATCTTCCAGAACGCAAATGTGAAAAAGCAACCTTGTATTCATCACTTATAAAAAATACAGAAGAGGCATCTTATCATCTTTTCCAGCATGTTGTTACCACAGAAGGTAAAATGATTGATGAAGTAAAAGACGAGCCTGTTACACCAATAAGTTTGGAAACATTTAAATCCACCGCAGACGCAATGGGATTTTCTTCAATTGAATTCTACAGCGATTACAAGAAGACACCTTACTCGCGAGATTCTGAGAAAATAATCTGCGTGCTCAAGGTATAAAGCGGGGCTTTGCGGGGGCGGCGTTTGAGCCCCCGCAGAGGGGGTTCGTTCGCTATCGCTCACTACCGAGTTTCCTTCAGAAACTCGAACGGGGGAGACCTCCCCCTCCTTGTTTACTTACTCCCCTTTTTTCACTAAAATATACTCTTATGAAAGCAACAAAAACAATTATCTCTACACTGCGTGAAGCTCCAAACGACGCAGTTATTGCAAGCCATCAGCTTATGATGCGCAGCGGCCTTATCCGCAAACTTGGAAACGGACTTTATGCTTACATGCCATTCGGATTCCGTTCTTTAATGAAAGTTGAAAAAATTATCCGCGAAGAACTCGACAACGCAGGTCTTCTCGAAATCAAACCTACAGTAATCGTACCCGGTGACCTTTGGAAGGAATCTGGACGCTGGGACAAAATGGCAGGCGAAATGCTCACTGCACAGAACCGCCAGGGCCAGGACATGGTAGTTTCTCCAACTGCCGAGGAAGCCTTTACAGCCATCGTTCGCGAAGGTCTTTCTTCTTACAAGCAGCTTCCTTTCACACTTTATCAGATTAATACAAAATACCGCGATGAAATCCGCCCTCGCTATGGTGTAATGCGTGGCCGCGAGTTCACAATGATGGACGCATATTCTTTTGATAAGGACCAGGCTGATCTCGACGCTTCTTACGACAATGTAGCAGCTGCTTACCGCCGAATCTTTAAGCGCATGGGACTTACAACAATTTCTGTAAAGGCCGACACAGGTTCTATGGGTGGTTCAGGTTCAGAAGAGTTCATGGTTGAATCAGAAGTTGGTGATGATACACTTCTTCTCTGTCCAAACTGTGACTATGCCGCAAACGTTGAAAAGGCAGCCTGCAAGGCAGAAACTCCACTCGACTCTAACGGACAGCCACAGAAAAAGACAGACCTTGCAATCGAAGAAGTTGCAACTCCAAATGTATTCTCAATTGAGGATATGGAAAAGTTCTTCGGTGAAAAGTCTACAACCTTCCTTAAGGCTCTTATTTACAAGGTTTACAACTGTGCTGTTGATTTATCTGGAACAGAGTTCTATAAGAATGCTCAGACTGTTACAGAAGGCGGACAGACCTATATTCCAGAGACCTTCTTCTGCGTTTTGATTCGCGGAGACCTGGATGTAAACGAAACAAAGCTTGCTGCAGAATTGAAAGCTTCTGGTGCTGAATTGGCTAGTGATGAGGACGTTTTGAAGTACTCCGGCGCTCCACACGGCTTTGTAGGCCCTGTTGGAATTAAGATTCCTGTAATTGCAGATAAATCTACTATTGATATGCACGACTGTATCGCAGGCTCAGGCAAGAACGGCTTCCACATTAAGCACGTTGAACCAGGCCGCGACTACACTCCATTTATGACAGTTGATGTCCGCACCTGTAAAGAAGGCGACCTCTGTCCTGAATGTGGCGGCAAGTTCTACATGAAGAAAGGTAACGAGCTTGGACACATCTTTAAGCTTGGAACTAAATATACAAAATCTATGAACGTAACTTACCTTGGCGAAAGCGGTAAGCCTGTAACACCTCTTATGGGTTGTTACGGTATCGGTGTAGACCGAACTCTCGCAAGCATCATCGAAGGTCACCACGACGACAAGGGAATCATCTGGCCTATGACTGTAGCTCCATATCAGGTAGCAGTTATTCCAATCCAGTATAAGGACAAGATGAAGGAAGTTGCAGATAAGATTTATGAGGATTTGAAGGCAGACGGAATCGAAGTTATTCTCGACGACCGTAACGAACGCCCAGGCGTTAAGTTCACAGACTCAGAGCTTATCGGCTACCCTATCCGCATCGTAGTTGGCGACAAGAACCTTCCAAACGTAGAAATGAAGCTGCGCCAGGATGCAGAAGCTACTCTTATCCCAGCTGATGAAGTTGCTAAGAAAGCAGCGGATATCGTTCGTGAAGAATTGAAGAAATTGAACGCATAATGCCTAAAATCGAAGAACCGTTAAAAAGCAAGCCGAAAGGGTTTCTTTAGGTTCATCGAAAAAAACGGCACAGAGGCAAGCTGTGCTTGCCGACTTAGTCATTGTCCGGTAGTTTCAGAGATTACCGAAGAAATAGACCGGACAATCTTATACAGGACTATCTATGAAAAAACTAATCCTTTCCATCATTACATCAATCATACTAACCACCGTAGCCACAGCCCTTCCAGGCTTCACCGCCTTTATTCCCGATTCTGCCGGTGAATATGTATACTACAGGGACTCATCTTTTACCCGTGAAAGCTATATTGGAATCCTTGGTTATGATGATTCTACAATCCAGATCCGTTATTTTGCACCACAAGATGATGAAGCAATGCTTCCGTCAAAGGAGATTGCAATTCTTATAACTGTAGATCCAAAGGCAGACTTCTGGAATATGACCGGAGAACGAATAGTTTCTACCATTTTGCCTGATACAGATGATACAGATATTGTAAATTACCTTCATGACTTGCTTTACGAATTCTCAGCACGTCGTA
>CAMNBC010000124.1 GCA_946532115.1 uncultured Treponema sp. | reverse complement strand
TGACATATCCAAGTTTACAGGAAATGCTTGACATAACATATAATAAGCTTGTTGAGCATTATAAATCATCAAATAAGCCTTTTGTTTTTGTTGGACATAGCCAAGGCGGCTTACGAGCAATGGCTTGGACAGTAATAACAAAACTGTACAGTTAAAGATACCCCAAAACGAAAAGCCCCTCAGACAACATCTCCGTTGTCTGAGGGGCTTTTCGTTTTGGGTTCGACTGAAAGATTTTCTTTAGAATCCCACAGTTACGTAAGCGTATGCGCCAACGCCTGCCACTTCCATACTCTTTTTAAAGTCGGAAGACTGGGCAGAAACGCCTACATCAACCTGAACAAATCTTATGCTGACTGTTGTTCCAAGCTGATGAATGAATACTCTGTCGCGGTACTGTGTTGAAACACCAAGCTTAAAGAAGTCAATTAAGTTGAATGTCAAACCAAGGTAATATTCTGGATACAATTCTGCCTTTTCTGTATATGGATTTTGAATACCAATACCACCACCGGCACGTGCATTAAACAAAGTTCCAAGAAGATTTTTGTCTGCATAAACACTAGCCTTTAAAGGACGATAAATCATATAGTCCGCATCTTCAAAGGCTGAGAACTTTGGCTGCTCCTGCTCAAACTTTCCGTTAGAAATGTCTGAAACATTTGCATCATAGGAATATTTTGCAGAAAGGGTTGCTCTCTTTGTAATACGACCTGGAAGTATAGGAATACGGAAATCAAAATCAATAGAGAAGGATTTACTGAAAGGCAAAGCAAGATATCCGCCAAGATCAAAACCGTAGCCAGTCAACAAAGGTGAATTCATAATATTACCATCAACCATAATCTGATTTGTAATATCTTTTGTATTCATAAAATCAAGTGGAGCATAAACATCCATATTTACATTTGCTTCAGCATGAATGTTTCCGAGTTCATCATTTGTAAATGTCAGAGTTCCGCCATTACCACGTGTAGAAATAACAGGAACAAAAACAGCAGGTTTTACATGAAGCTTAAATTTTTTCAGATCCAGACCAACATCAATCTGAGAATATGCAAAAATGTCAGCGTCTGCAGTAAAGTTCATATTCAAAGTTTCGCCTATCTGATTACCATAACCAGCGAAATTAAATAAACCTTTACCAATGTTGAACTTTCCATACATGTCTATACCATTCTGTATACCAAGATGGAATTTTACAATATTAAGATTAATTTCTAAGGTAGGATTTACACTTGTAATGAAATCCATACCACTGTCCGGACAGTCATCTGCAAGTTTTCTCAAATCAATTACAAGTTCTTTCTGAAAAATATCATTACCTGTAATAAGATTATTTGATACACCAAGCTGAGCACCTGTTTTTATCTCAAAGAAACGTCCACTAAAGAAGTTTCTTGCAGATAAAGCAGAACAAAGGATTGTAACCAAAATAATTAATGCAATTATCTTTTTCATAGCGTCTCTCTCCTATTCCTTATTTCCAAACAGTGGAATTGTACCATCTGTTTTTAAGCCGATCTGAAGATTTACATCAATTTTCTTTTCACGAGGAATACTAATTGTATTATCCTTTTCAAAGTAAAGCTTTGCAGTTTTTAATTTGAGGGGATATGCATTCAGAAGATTCTCTATATCATCACTTTCAACTTTGAAATGTCCTTCGCTTCCTACAGAAGTGTTTATTGCTATTTTATCAATAGTATTTCCTTCTTTATCAAGCTTAGGCATTACATAACCTGTTCCATCATCATCACTCAAATCAAGTTTTATCTGAATATCTTCAGAAGTTACAACAGGGAACGAATTAATTTTATAGTCTATCTGAGCTGAGTCAATGACATCTGCATATTCTGCAATCTGTGCCATAGAATCTGCAGATGTACGGCCAAAGAGATCTCTGTCATTATCAGCAGCACTCTGATTCATAAATTGGAGAACATCTATTTCTGTTCCACCTTTTACTGTAAATTCCAATGGAAGTTCAATTACAGCGTAAATACCAATTGAACCGATATTGTTGCCTGAAGTAGCTGAGTCAAAATCTTTCTTAGTAATTTTGAAACCTTCTACACCACCATCTGCGCTCTTATTAGCAAGACTAATATCATATGAAATACAAAGCTGTGAATCTGAAACATTCGTATCTGGTTTAGACTTGAACAAATCAGTAATTGAAATTCCAAAACTTGCATCATCTGCATTTAAGGTTGATGTAACAACTTCTGTTTTATCTGCCAGTTTATCAACAGTTATCGAAGGAAGGGCTTTTGCAAAACTCAAAGAATTTGTCACACCATCAACTTCATACTTACCATCTTTAATAATGTCTTTCTGGAAAGTTCCAATTTTTTCTCTAGGATTTGTGCTTTTTCCATAAAACATAGAAATTGATGACTGACTAAAATCCAGGCCTTTCAATACATCTAATTCAGGTACTGTAAGATACAGATAAAGCTTACAATCTGGAAGTTCAATATTATCTGCAAAGCCTTCTCCTAAAACATCATTAATTGAGTTAAAAATAGTTGACGGATTAAATCCGGTTCCTACAGTGTCCTCCTGTTTTGGAAGAGTCTTTGTATCAATTGTTACAGACTCCCAGTTAATTATTGGCTCAACATTAATTGCAAGTTTATATTTCTGACCAGGAGAAACATCTTCTATTGTAACCTTGTTAGCCGCTCCTCCAGGAAGTGTAACATCTACATTAAAGTCAAAGGCGTTATACATACCCTCCGGCAGAGGAGGATTTGCTGAAGAAAGATTTATAGTTCTTGTGTCATCTGAAGTTGCAAGTTCAAAAGATTCATCCTGCCCTCCACCTTTTATTATCTGCTTTTTATTCGATAGTCCAAAGAAATCTGAAGAAATAGACAAAGTTACATCGTTTCCTGCAGGAAGAGTATTTGTGTATGTACCCTTAATTCCACACTTTTTCAATTCTATCTGTTTAAGAATTGCAAGCACTTCATCCGGAAGCTTTTGTGATTGTGCAAAAGAAAGATTTGTATCTGAAAGCCTTGCTGTTACTCTTTCAATATTGCTGATAGAACTGTCAAAAACAATTGCAGGTGGCTTTGTAAAATCAATTGTTGCACCCGCAATAGAAACTAAGAAAGATGCTTTTACATTGATTTTTTCTGCAGTAATGTCTTTTCCATTAAGCGAAATCGAACCAACATTATTAGAACTGCCGGCAGATGCTGTAAATTCTGTTGCAGCAACATTGATACCACCACTCATTTCAATAGAATATGCAATTTGTACATTCTTCCATTCAGCCGGGAGATCAAAATCTATATCTATTTTACCGGTTCCGATTCTACACTCTTCTACTCCGCTATCTTCAAGAGACTTCAAAGCATCAAAGTCCTGATCAATATCAATTTTGTTAATTGTAATACCAGAACCAATTCCTGAAACTGATTTTATCTGATAAGGCCGGGTAGAATCTATTTTTGCAACAAACACATGTGAAGGAACATTCATAAAAGTTGGTTTGTTTGTAAAACTGATATTAATGTCATCTGCCTTAAAATCAAAGCCGGAATCTGGAATTCTCAGTTCTACAATACCATTGCGGAAGTAACCAAAGAGCGACTTCCCGCCACTAGTAATACTAATGTTTCCATAATAAGAAGTATCAATATCGCTATCAGATACAGACTCCTGAATTGAATTTGTTCCTGTGCTTAGTGCAGCAATTTTTGTAGGACTAAGACTATAAGCTTTTACAACAAGAGTACCCTTTGAATAAGAAATAGTATCGGCAATTTGTTTTAGAATAGCTCCAAACTGGCTGGAATTATAATCCTGAATCATTCCTGCAAGGATAAACTGTTTATTGATTTCTTCATTTACTTTATCAAGGTCAAACTTTACAGGAAAAGAAAAACTAACTTCAGGAACTTCGAACTCTTTTTCAAAAGAAATCTTCTGAAGCTGATCTCCAAGAGCACTACTGTCAAAATAGCTGCCGATATCGATTGGGATTTCCTGAATTGGCATGTACATAAGGAATTTCTGAGAATCACCTTTCTTGTTTGGCCAATAATCGTAAACCTTTCCATTGTTTGGCAGCTGTAAATTGCCAATCATAGAAGAAAGATTGAGCTCTTTATTGAAATCCTGCTCAAAATTTCCAAGGGAAAAGTTGTATTCTGCATTAGTTTTTACAGAAACCTTCTCTGGGATTTGCCAGTTACAGCCGGTAAAACCTAACGCAAGTGCAATGCAAATAAGTATGCCTGCAATTCTTTTCATAAGACAACCTCCTGAAACCGCGGTGGCGGTAAACTCTCTGTCTTTATTTTTGAATGTATCAGATTATTATAAAGGACTTTATGATATTAAGACAAGACTCTTTTACGGGTCATAGTGATTATAACACTCATAACCCGTAAAAGAAACACTATTTTTTGAAATAAATTATTGTTATTTTTTTCCATTAAAGAAAGCAGCAAACGGATTGTAACTCATTCCGTCATCGCTTCCAGAGTTGTAAGAAGAGCGGCGATTGTCATCGCGGCGGTCGCGTGTCTGTGAACCGGCATTTCCAGCTCCTGCCTTCTTTACAACTACTACGCGGCGGCCTGTGCCACTGCCTGAACCAGCGTTATCACGTGGTGTGTCACGACGGACTGTACTCTTCTGGCCTGTTCCGGCACGGCTTGCGGCATCACTCTTAAGTGAGAGTGCAATGCGGCGGCGGTCGCGGTCGAGTTCAATAATAGTAAACTCGTGAACATCACCTACTTTTACAACGTCCATAGGGTTTTCTACAAAGCTGTCTGAAAGCTCACTCAGGTGAACAAGACCAGTTTCGTGAAGGCCGATATCAACAAAGGCACCAAAATCAACTACATTTTTGATTTTTCCAGTTACCTTCATGCCTTCCTTGAGGTCTTCGAACTGCAAAACGCCCTTCTGCATGATTGGAGCTGGATAGCCGTCGCGTGGGTCGCGGTTTGGCTTCTGAAGCTCGTCTACAATGTCGCGGACTGTTGTTTCGCCGATGTTATATTTTTCTGCAAGCTTTTTGATTAAGTCTGCAGGAACCTTTTCTTTTTTCTGAATATATGGAAGAACTTCGCGGGCTGCGTCGTAATTTTCAGGGTGAACCCAGGTGTTGTCGAGCGGATCTGAGCTTTCTGCAATCTTTAAGAAGCCGGCACACTGCTCAAAAGCCTTAGGTCCAAGGCCTGGAACATTTTTGAGGTCTTCGCGACTCTTGATTTTTCCGTTCTGGTCGCGGTAAGCAACAATTTTCTTTGCTGTAGTGGCGTTGATACCGGAAACGTACTTCAAAAGCGAGTACGACGCAGTATTAAGGTTTACACCAACATTATTTACAACCGAGCCAACAACTTCATCAAGCTGTTCTGCAAGCTTTTTCTGATTTACATCGTGCTGATAAAGACCTACACCAATTGCCTTAGGGTCAATCTTAACGAGTTCGCTGAGTGGGTCCTGAAGGCGGCGACCCATAGAGATAGCACCACGGATTGTAAGGTCCAGGTCAGGGAATTCTTCGCGGGCAATATCACTTGCCGAGTAAACTGAAGCACCTGATTCATCAACTACTGTGTAAACTACATCATTATAATTATCGCTGATAACCTTGCTTACAATTGCCTGAACTTCCTGCGAACCGGTACCGTTACCAACTGCAACTACCTGAATGTCGTACTTGTCGATAGCGTCGTTAATCATTTTGTAAGAGCCGTCCG
>CAMNBC010000123.1 GCA_946532115.1 uncultured Treponema sp. | reverse complement strand
TTTCCGGGAACTGGTATGGACCATAGTTGTTTGTACAGTTAGAAAGTGTGATTGGAAGGCCGTAAGTATGGAAATAAGCCATTACAACGTGATCAGAAGATGCTTTTGATGAAGAATAAGGGCTTCTTGGATCATAAGGAGTATCCTCGCGGAAGTAGCCTGTCTCGCCGAGAGAACCGTAAACTTCATCTGTAGAAATATGATGGAAAAGAACGTCATCGCGGATTGAGCCGTCTTCCTTCTTCCAGTAATTTCTTGCAACATCAAGCAGAGTGAAAGTTCCCATTACGTTTGTTTTCATGAAAGCTTCAGGGCCGAGGATTGAGCGGTCTACGTGACTTTCTGCTGCAAAGTGAATTACAGTATCAATGTCATACTGCTTGAAAATGCGTTCAATATTTTCGCGGTCACAGATATCTACTTTTTCAAAGAAGTAGCGTTTACCGCCGAACTTCTCTTCAATGTCTTTCAAAGATTCAAGGTTTCCGGCATAAGTAAGACAGTCTACGTTTACAACTGTACCGTCAAAGTTTGCATCATTAAAAAGGTTGCCTTCTGCAGAAGGCATGCCAAAAAGATAGTGGATAAAGTTTGAACCGATAAATCCGGCTCCACCAGTGATAAGAATGTTATGTAGTTTTCTCATAATTTATATTATATCATATATAAAGAATTCAGTAAACAAATGGTACGGGAACTTCAAACATTCTTTCTTTTCCGTCAAGAGGAACTGTCAGACGGACGGCGGCAAGCTGTAATCTTTTTATTTTGCAGGCTTTCTTGAGCAGTTTATTTATTTTAAAGTTGCCGTGCTGATCGTCACCTGCTATCGGGCAGTTGTTTTTTGCCAGGTGAATGCGAATCTGATGCATGCGGCCTGTTTCAAGCTGGAGGCGGATTAGACACAATGGAATCTCTCCTGAACCATTTTCGGTATTGTATGGAACTGTCCATTCTTTTTCGACCTGATAATGCGTTATAGCAGCCTTACTGTCTCCATGCTGAACGACATCTTCACGAATTACTCCGCTTTTTGCAGGCATGCGGCCCGCACACAAAGCAACATATTCCTTACGGGCCATTTTAGAACTAATCAGTTTTGTCCATTTTCCGGCTGCAACAGGATTTTTTGCAACTATCATAAGGCCGGAAGTATCTTTATCCAAGCGGTGAACAAGAAAAACTTTCTGTCCTGTCTGTTCTGCAAAATCACGGTCTACAGAGTGCACAATTCCCTGTCCCCCCTGAACTGCAAGTCCTGACGGTTTATCTATAATAAATATTTCATCATTCTCATATATAACAGGAATCATATTCATCCGATAATCATAACGGAGGCTTTATAAAATGACAAGATTTTGTAAAAAACATAAAGGTATGCAAAGACTTTTTTTATTATTTTTGATTTTCTTTGCTGCCACACAAAGTTTTGCAGAACCGATTACAGACAGAGATTTTGGATTTTCTCTGGATGTGCCGGAAGGGTTTGAGATTTCTGATTATACACAAGACGGCATGTCTTATGTTTTTTCCCATCCGAACATTCCAGTAACCTTAATTATGAAAATTACGGGTGAACCAGATGCACAAGATTCGCGGGATGTATTAAAAACAAATCTTGCAAAATTAAGTGCAAAAGGTGATACAGATTCCTTTTTATGGAGTGGAAAAACCTGTGGCATAAGTAATTTTTCCATGCAGATTGATACATCATATACCGGATGGGCAGTTACGGCACCTGTAAAGATTACCGGATATTATGTACTACTTTTATGTTATGCCCCTTCTGATAAACCAGGCTGTGAACAGTTTATTATTTCTACTTTAAATTCACTTTGCATAAATGATGATTTAAAAAACACACCTGGAATCATTACCAGTTATGCTTTTCCTGCTGAAGGACGAAAAACAATTTCTGTAAAAATCGGTGATAAACAGATAAAAACCTCTTTAGATAAAATTGATGAAGAAGCTGCAAAGTTTACAGTTGATCTTGAATATGCTGTTTTGAATCTTTATGCAAATCACAAAATGTGGAAGGAAGCATGGCAGCGATATTACAGAATGGTTTACAGAGACAATGCAGGCCGTCTGGAACAGGCAGCAGCCGATATTTATAACGCTCTCTACCCTGACTTAAAAATGAAATATCATCAGGATGCAGATATTAAATATGCGCAGAGTCTTTTAACATGGGTTCAGGGCTTCGGATATCAAAGAGCTGGTACAAAAAATGAATCTGATTTTACAAGTCTACCAGCCGCAATCAGTGGAAAAGGCAGTGATTGCGACAGCCGCAGCATGCTTGTTTGTGCACTCTTAAATTACACAGGAATTGATACAGCAATTCTGATTTCCCGTGAATATTCACATGCTATTACTGTAACAGACATCCCGGCTCCAGGCCAGACCTTTACAATGGAAAACGGTCGCGAATACCTGATGGGTGAAACTACCGCCAAAGTGACCTGGGGAATGATTTCCCAGGACCACGCAGATAGAACGAAATGGATACCTGTGGCTTTTTATTAAAGACAGTATGATCTTTTAAAAATGGGCATATGCAAAAAAGGGACTGACAAACATCATCCCGTTTGTCAGTCCCTTTTTTGCATTAAGCCCATTTTTTATGAGCCGATATTTATGCTTTAATCAAAAGATCATAAACTTCCTTTTCGTTCAATGCGCTAAGCATAGCATCACGAAGATCCTTATCCTTAAATTTTGCGCTGAAGTGGGAAATTGTCTTAAGATAATATGAATGCTGATTATAAGCTGCTGCAATCATGAAAAGAAGATTTACAGGCTGATCATCTATTGTCTGGAAGTCAGCAATAGGTTTACGGCATACACCAACAGCCATAACGAGATCTGTTACAGATGAAAGACGAACATGAGGAATAGCAATACCACGGCCAATTGCAGTAGACATAAGCTCTTCGCGTTTTAAGATTTCCTGAGTCAATTCAGGACCATCCTTTACCTGAGGAGCTGTTGCAAGGACATCAGCAAGCTGTACGAGAGCATCATGTTTTGAAGTCTGACTAATAAAAACAATACGGTCTGGAGAAAGGATATTTCTTACCTGAACAGTCTGTTCAGCCTGTTTTACAGAATCTGAAGAAAGGCGGGCATTTACCCAATTTTCAACTTCAGACTTCTTGAATCGCCATACTGTTCCAATCTTTCCAGCTGGAATTTCACCTTTCTGAGCCCAATCATAAACTGTTCTGTCTGATACTCTCAGATACTTTGCAACTTCTTCAATAGTAAGAATATCGTCTTCCATGTAAATCCTCTCAAAATACGATTTTTCTATCAATTTCACTTGAAATCTTTAGAATATTTTGCATACTTTACGGTATTTTGTCAAGATTATCTATAACTGCAAAAGAGATCTAACGGTTGGTATCACGCAGAAAAAAGGGCTTGGCCAACGGGGATGATGTTGTCCAAGCCCTTTTTTCTGCGCGATGCCGACCGTCATTTAATGTTAGATAGATAATCTTGACAAAAACCTTTTGCAAAGGGATGTTAAGATCTCAGAAAATTAAGAATAATTGAAAAAATCCTCTTTATACTATAAAATAATATTATGAAACAAAAAATACATATTGGGCTTGCTTTATTTCTGATTCTTATAATTTCAATCATATATATAATTCTTGCTGTAAAACCTTTGAATAAGGAATACAGTTTTACTCCTGTATGGAAAATCAGTACTGCCAATCCGGTAATCAATAATTCAACTACAAAACCTAATTCATACTTTCATCTTGGCCAGACCCTGGGATATTTTGATGAGGATGGAAATATTTCCCTTTATAAATCTTTTCCATCAAAGGTTTCCATTTCTAATTCTTATTTTGCAACATATGATTCTGAAGCAAAAAATACTGAGTTTTTTAACTCAGACGGTTCTAAGGCAGGTGTAATTGAAGCCAGCGGATTCCCTTATTTTGCAGGAAATCTTGTTTATGTATTCCTTCCCGGCGGATGTTCTTTTTCAAAGTGTTCTGAAACCGGAAAAATTCTCTGGACTTTTGAAGGAACATTCCCTATTACTGCCTTTGCAGCTAAAGAAAATTATACAGCGGTTGGACTTTCAAACGGAACAATCAAAGTATTAAATAATGAAAATGGTTCAACCGAAATTGATTTTGCACCAGGCGGAAGTGACTATCCTGTTATTCTTGGTCTTGATATTTCTGAAGACGGACAGTACATTGCTTCAATTTCCGGCCATAACCATCAGAGATTCGTTCTTTCTCACAGAGAGGAAAATCAGCAGAAAATTATATATCACAGATTCTTTGAGCACGATTCTCCTTATCGTACAATCGTTCATTTTGGAAAAGACGGAAAAAGAGTTTTCTTTAATTTTTATAAGGGACTTGGTATTTACGACATTGAATCTAAAGCAGAACAGACTCTGGAACTGAAAGATAAACTGATTTCTATTGAAGAAACAGATGATTTAACTCTTCTTCTGGGAAAAGAAAAGAATACTTACACTGTTTCTGTAATTGATAATACAAACACACTGGAAGGAGCCTTCTCATTTACAGCAGATTCAGCATTCCTTCATGCAACAGACAATAACATTTATCTTGGAAAAGATAATTCAATTTCAAAAATTCAGGTTACAAGGGAATAAGGGGTGGTTGAAATGAAAAAATTATTACTTACAATTATCGGCCTGTTTTCAGCATTCAATGCCTTTTGTTTTGACTGGCCGCAGGCTAACGTTACAAAAGATTCTTTCAATTCATATTTTGGACAAAACCGTGGTGGTATTTTAAGTACTTCTATAATTTTTTCTGAACCAGAAGAAGTAAAAGCTGCAGAAGACGGATACATCGTTGCCGTACTTACAGAAAATGCAGACGACTCTGATTTTTTTCCATCTACACTGGGAACTGCGGTAATTCTTGCTCATAATGATGATTTAATTTCCGTATATGGAAATCTTGATGCCCAGACACTGACAATCAAAAATGAAAATGAACGTACTCTTGATGCCGGAGCAACAATTGCTTCCAGCGGTAATTCCGGCTTTCAGGAAAACTACGGTAATCTTGAATTCAAAATCATTGATGCAAAAAATAAATCAGCTATCAACCCGAAAGTACTTATGCCTCGTGCAGAAGAAGAGATGCCACTTTCTCTTTCTGGTATAATGATTGGAAACAAAAACAATGATTTTTATGATATTAACATATATAAAACCTATAATTCAGGACTTTACAAAGTATATTTCAAGAGAAATCCCATAGCCTCTCCTTACAAGACTTCTGTTTCAATTAATGGTGTAATAGTTGATCAGCTTTCTTATGATATGATTACACAGGAAAATAATAAGCTTTGTATAATCGGAAAAAAGAAATATACAGATAGTGACATTTTCCCGAATAATGATTTACAGCTTCTTGGAGAAGTAATGTTTACACCTGGACGGGCAACCCTAGGTCTTTCAATTTCTGATACTCTTGGAAATGTAAAACAGCTTAATTACAATATTGTAATAAAATAAAATTTTAAGTTGCAAACGGCCATTTCATAATAGAAACCGCTAAAAAAAACTGAATCATTTTTCAGATTATCCATATAATATTTGTTAAATATTTACTTTCGTGTTAAAATTATATAATTAAGTTTAATGGGAGTAGAACTTGGAACATAACATGATTTTGTCAGCATCCGGCTGGCGTAAAGTTTTTGCAGCATCCGGAGACGAGCAGGATAAAAGTCCTGAAATTACAGAAACTG
>CAMNBC010000122.1 GCA_946532115.1 uncultured Treponema sp. | reverse complement strand
CTCCAGGTTATGGACTTTGTATGACTGCTCAAGATATGTCAAAGATTGGGCTTTTGTGTTTGAATAAAGGCGAGTTTGATGGCAAGCAGATAGTCTCAGCTAACTGGATTCGCGAGATGACCCGGCCACGTGAAGTTGAAGGCAAGTATTTCCGCGGCATGGAATACGGTTACCTTTGGTGGATTATTTCCCGCAAAAAGAATATTTATGCGGCCATCGGTAACAGTGGCAACGTGATTTACATCAATCCGCAGAAGCAGCTGGTTGTCGCCGTGGCCTCGTATTTTAAGCCGACGATTTTTGACAGGGTAGATTTTATTCAGAAATATATTGAACCGTTTGCCATGCAAAACTAGCGGAAATTTAACAGCGGTGGCCTAAGCTACACGGATTTACAGTTCTTGTGAAATTGGTAGACAGAATGTAATTTTTTTAAGGCTATACAACAGTTTACTATAATCTATGTTCTGTCCACCAACTAAACAGTTTCATTATTTTCTCAAACCTCTAAGAATAATTTTATTGGTATGTCACAATTAATCAATAACTTGCCCGGTACCCCATTCGACAAGTTGTTCAGGGCTCCGGGCAATGACATATATTTTTTAAGGAATTAAATTATTTACCCTGAATATTATCAACTACAAAAGCTGAGTTTGCTGCTGGTGTGAAGGTTGTTTCGTTGGCCTTTGCATCTGCAACTGTTCCTTTTACAATTTTTGTACAGGTGTAAATGTCTGATTCTGTTACAAAAGTGAGCTTTGTTATTGTTTTTCCTACAAGTTCGTGCTGTGGATAGTTGTTATTGGCAGCAGGAGCCTTAAAGCCCATCTGTTTTTTACCCCAGAAGAAGTTGCTCAAAGTTGTAAGACCGTATTCTTTTCCTTCTGAATCTGTAGCAATGATTGTTTTTAATGCGCTCAAAGATTTCGGAGCAAGAGTTTCTGCCCCACTTGCATCTTTTGTTACAGTTTTTGCTTCTTCCGCTCCTTCGAAATCAGAAATCTTTGTAACTGTAATACTGTTTTTTTCTGCCGAAGGCTCTTCTGTTGATTTATACAAACTGATTGTTGGTGAAAAATCGTGATGTGCTTCGCCAGCCCCAATTGTTACATAGAGAGTGCCCATATCTTTTGGATTTGAAATGATTTTTCCAAAAACTACTTTGTCGTTTTCTTTTGAAGCTTCCTTGTAATATGCAGGGGTTTTATCAAGGATATAATAGCTGTAGTCTTTTGCCTGGAAAAGATTCTGTTTTCCACTATAGCGGATAGTTGAAGCGCCCCTTCCTAAAATTGTTATATCAAAACTAGCACTTGCATCTGTAATTTCTGTTCCACCAAGAGATTCCAGAACTGCTTTGGAAATCTTAACAGGACAAGTAATTCCTTTTGCAACAGCCTTTGCTGGTGTGGTCTCTTCATGATATGTTCCGTAACACATAGAGCCATTTGCTGCTTTCTGAGTTGCAGATGTATATGCATCAAAATTGCCATCAGTTGTTTCTGACTTAAAGAATTCTGCATAAGGAATATTTACCAATGCAAAAACGTTGTCATCCGGCTGCTTGTTTTGATTGCCGAAATTACAGCTGATTAGTGAAAAAGACAGGAATACGGCGATTGCACCGTATTTGAGTAATGATTTTTTCATTTTTTTACCTCATATTATTTTGCGATATTTGTGTTAGTTATTACTAACACGGGTAAGAACTATATTAAAAAAACAAACTTTAGACAAGTAAGTTTTAACTAACATTATGTAAGAAATTTCGGTTAAATTCTTGATTAGAATCTGTTCTTTTGCTAGATTTTTTTTATGAAAAAAATAAGCCCTGCCCTAATTATTGCTATTTTGTTTTCTCTTATTTCCTGCAGTCAGACAAAAACTTCAGAAAGCTTTACTGCAATGAATACTTTTATGACTGTAAGTCTTTATTCTTTTTCTGTAAAAAAGGCTGGAGTTGTATGTTCTCAAATTCAAAATAGAATTCAAGAATTGGAAGAAATTCTGTCTACTACCCTTCCCGACAGCGATGTTTATTACATAAATCATAATAAAAAATTTCCGGATCCGCTAAAACCAGAGTTGCTGGAACTCTTAAGATTTTCTAGTAACATGTATATAAAAACAGACAATAAGTATAACCCTGCCCTTTATCCTGTTATCCGTGAATGGGGATTTACAACAGAAAATTACAAGGTACCTTCTAACCAGCGGATTTCTGAGCTTCTTTTGCATACAGATTATTCTGCTCTTTGTGATTCTGATTTTGCAGCAAATGTTCCTATAAAAGATGAAATGGAACTTGATTTTGGCGCCGTCGGAAAAGGTTATGCAGCAGATCAGGCTGTTAGGATTCTTGAAGAAAATGGCATAAAATCTGCATTATTGGATTTTGGTGGAAATATACAAACCATTGGCAAGAAACCGGATGGCTCCTTATGGCGTGTTGGAATAAAAAATCCATGGACAGGAGATGCAGCCTGTGCCCTTTCTGTTGAATCAAAAGCGGTTGTTACAAGTGGTGGTTATGAACGTTTTTTTGAAGATGACAAAGGAAACCGCTATATTCATATTTTTGATCCAAAAACCGGACGGCCAAGTCAAAGTAACCTTGAAAGTGTAACAATCATCAGCACAAGCGGAACATACGCAGACTGCCTTAGTACAGCACTATTTGTAATGGGAAAGGATTCTGCCATAAAATGGTGGAAAGAGAATTCTGATATTAATTTTGATTTCATTTTGATTACAAAAGATAAGGAGCTTATTTATTCCGCAGGAATAAAAGATTTTATTGAACCGCTGTATCAGTTTGAGTCTGTTGAAATTGTAACTCGTTAGTCTCTATACACAAGGCATAAGTAATTCGTTTGATTATTGTACCTTCTGATCTTCTGAATCGGTTACTCATAATTCTAAAATATTCGAAACTCTGTCCCAGCAAAGTGTTTTTTCCCGGTTTTAAGCTGACAGCGCATTGACTTAAGGCGCTGACCGTTGAAAGCGTCAGTGCTTTTCTTAGTCCCATCAATAATGCATCTTCTGTTATAGAAAGGCTCCAGATTTTATATAAAACTTTGCCATTTGGGACAAATATTGCAGAAATAAATATAAAAAGCCACATAGAAATATGCGGAAGAAGATATATTTTTCTTTTTGAAAGTTTTTGCACAAAAAGACTTATAATACAAACCGAACAAAGAACTAAAAGATTTTTAATAAAGAAGACTGATACTGAAGCGGAAATCAGTATTACAGCTAAGAATATTTGTACCCTCTTCTCCCCTGATTTTTCATTTTGTAATAAATCAGAAATCTGACTTTTAAAATCTGCAGAATTTTTTTCCATAAATCTGATGCTTTCTTTGATTCCGGATTTTTCACAGAAAAGAGCAACTAGAATTCCACTTACTGTATTAAAAATAAGCATAGGTCCGAGTAAAGCAAAAGTGCCATTCCCAATATAGAGACTGGTAAGAAGAATCTGGATGACAGCACTTACCGTAGAACCAGCCACTGAAATACCATAAAGGCTGATGGCTTTTTTGGATATCAGTTTATATAAAACTCGCATAACAAGAGCACTGGAAACAGACTGTAAAAGTGAAATCAAAAAGAATGGAGACAACAAAGTTCCACCTGTAAGGGATGCTGCTGTAGCCTTTAATATAGAAAGAATTAAGAAAGAGCTGAAGTTTATATCGAGTGCAAGAAGAATTACGGTATTAGCAAGACCAAGTCTAAAAAAAGGAACGATACGTGGCAGAATCATTTCTGCATAAGAAAAGAGAAGCGTGAGAGCGCACAAGTAAGCTAATTTATTTTTATTCTGAGAATGCATCAAATTCTCCTTCATCTTCTACAGTAATAATTACGTTATTTGGTAGGCAGACAAGAGGAGAATGCCACCCCTGATTTACACAAGTTTTATTCGGACAAGGGGAATCTATAATGTGGACACGTCCATCCTTTATTTCAAAGGTTGTAAACCCAAGCGCTCCCCTAACCTTGTAAATTCCATCTTTCTTTGCTGAATACTCATAATGATTTCCTGCAGCATTTACTTTTATGATGTTTCCATGCTGTGTAAGTTTTTTCACTGTCAGAAAAATCCCGAGAGATAAAATTGTAATTGTCAGAAGGAAATCTAAAGGCCGAAGCTTTTTCATCTTAATAGCATTATATAGTAAATGGTACTTCTAATGTAACTGTAATTTAAATTGCAATTTGGAGTAAAATTTGTCTTTTGGAGTAGTGACTAAAATTAAGATTTTATATTATAACTATGTTAGTACTCACTAACACTAAAAGGGGCGTTGCGGGGTGTCCCCGCTGGAAGGGGTAGCGTAAAACGCCGCAGGCGGTTGGAGCGAGGGGGAGACTTCCCCCTTAAAGGAATTGTTATGAATAAAATGCCGGCAGAGAAACTTTTTCAGACTTACATGGATTTAATCAGCAAACGGGAAAGTGAAGAAATCTACCGGCTGAACGAGCCTATTGGTGAAGGCATTATGAGGCATATGCATATTGCCAAGGGAATTGAACTTGTTTATTCAGAACTCGAAAGTTACAGTCCTAACTATCAGGCAGAAAAGAAAGAAGTTGATGGTCTTGAAATTATGTACATTGTCGATGGCCACGGCGAGTTTGAGTTGCAGAACCGGCAGTTTGCCAGCGGAGAGAAAGGCGATGTTATGATTTTCAATTGTAAGACTGCAGTAAAAAAAGCAATGCTTGGTAAAAGCGGAATGAACTGCATAAGTCTAATTCTTTTTACTGAAGATGCAATTTCTTTTCTTAATGAATTTCTTGAAACTTCCGACTTCAGCAGTTCTGATTTTTTCAATGACATCAGGAAAAGTGATAGCGCCGTTTCGTTTCCATGCGGCGAACTTCTTGAAAAACTTTTTCTGGAAACAATCAGACTGCCTGGAGCCTTTTCTAAGCATACAGTGAGGCTTGCTGTGGTTCATGCAATTGTTCTTTTAATTCAGAAATTCAGAGATAAAGATGGTTGTGATGTGCGTAATAAAAATGATTCTTCGGATTCTTACTTCAGTGGAACTACTGGTCGTAAGGTTCAGAATGTGCGCCGTATTATCAACTCAAATCTGGATAAAGAAATTTCAATTGAAGAGTTAGCCGAAAAAGTTAATTTGAATCGCACTACCCTTCAGAAAGTTTTCAAGGAAATATATGGACTTACGGTGAATGAATACCGTACAAAGGCCCGCCTTCAACTTGCAAAAAATCTGCTTGCTTCAACTGAACTCTCTATAACCGAAATAGCCGGTCACTGTGGTTATACAAATGCAAGTAAGTTTTCTGAAGTCTTTAAGAAAAATGAGGGTATTCTACCAAAAGACTGGCGTAAATAAATAAACAAAAAAATGATGGCTATAACTGGAGGTTTATATGTCTAATAACAAAAGTAATCGTCCTGTTCCAAAAAAATCTGCAAGTTTTAAGGCTGCACATCGCGGTCTTATCGGCTGGATTTTTTATTTTGCAGGAAGTAAAAAGGGGCAGTACATTGTTAGTGTATTCTTTGCCCTTCTGAGTGTGGCCTGCTGTATTGCACCATACTTTATTATTGCACGAATTGTTCAGCAGCTTATGGCCGGCGTTCGTGACTGGCAGCTCTTTTTGAAGGAGTGTGGAATTACAGCTTTGTTCTGGTTCGGCAATGTGTTCTTTCATGCAATTTCTACAAGCATGAGCCATATCGCAACTTTTAATCTGCTTGGAAACATCCGAAAGTCTATGTGCGACAAACTGACCCGCCTTCCGCTTGGAACTGTTCTTGATAT
>CAMNBC010000121.1 GCA_946532115.1 uncultured Treponema sp. | reverse complement strand
AAAAAATCAGGCTGTGTAGAAAAAGAAGAATGGCTTGATGACGGAGTTCACATTACAGCACGTGCAACAGGCAGACTTTTAGCCCTCTGCTCACCGTTTATACAAAAATAAAAAGGAAACCGCATCATGCCTGACGAGCGCAGATTACTCAATAAAATTCTCACCGGAATCATAATATTTCTTGTAGTTGTGATTATTTCCGGTACTGTTTTTGGTTTACTCAACAAAAAGAACAATACACCGGAAATTTTAATTTCACAGGGAAAAGCAGAAAGTCTTATGGCACCTGCAGACACAGCAGAAGTTACATATTTTGAACTTGGCACCCTGCGAATTTCCACTGCCGGTGAAAAATCAGAAGAAAGCGGAACTATAATGGTCCTTTCTCCCTGGCTCGCCTACCCTGCCGGAGATACAATACTTTTTGAAGAAATATCAAGAAAAAGCGGAGCCATAAAAGGAATCTTTCAGGCATATTTTTCTGCCCGTACCAAAAATCAGCTGCTTACAGAAACAGAAGAACACATAGAAGCCGTTATCAAAGATGAAATAAATGCCGACCTTGCACTCGGAAAGATCAGCGACATTTACTTCACCGATTATCTTTTTCTGGAATAAGGTTAATAGTCATTTTATATCGAATGGCATACCGAACCCTTACATTTTTAACAAAAAGTTATATAATTTGTTATTATGACAATTGCACTTTTTTCAGACAGTTATCTTCCAACTAAATCAGGAGTGGTAACTGTTGTAGTACAGCTTCAGGAACAATTAAGAAAGCTTGGACACCGTGTAATTCTTGTTACTGTAGAAACAACAAACGAATACGAAACTTATGATCCGGATATTTACAGGGTTCATTCAGTTGCCCTTGGACTTGGAACTGACCAGTATGTAGGAATTCCTGCCATGCATCCCCTTATTCACTTTTTACGGGATGCCGGAGTTCAGCTGATTCACTGTCATACTGAATTTGGAATCGGAAAAGCAGGCCTTCGTGCTGCTCATATTTTGAAAATACCCGCAATCTGTACAACCCATACAATGTGGACAGATTTTTATAAATACTATCTGACCTTCGGAAATCTGATTTCTCCAAAAATCATAAATGGAATTATGAAAAAATATTACGGAAAATTTGATTCTCTTATTGGAGTTTCTACAAAAGCCCGTAATTACTTTAAACAGCCAGGCATGCTTCCACAAATACCTTCTGTTATTATTCCTAACGCTATAGATAAAGAAAAATTCCAGAAACATCATATTTCAGAAGAACAGAAAAAAGCACTGCGTCAGTCATACGGAATAAAAGATGATGAAATTATGATGCTTTTTGTAGGGCGTATCGGTGAAGAAAAAAGGGTATTCGAACTTCTTCAGGTTTGTCAGAATGTAATAAAAAAGAATTCCCGAATAAAAATGATTTTTGTAGGCAATGGCCCTGCCTTTGAAGAAATCAAAACGAAAGCTCAAGAACAAATTTCAGAAAAAACTGTTATTTTTCCAGGATTTATTGAATGGACAAAGGTAAGTGAATATTATGAAAGTGCTGATATATTTGTAACAGCTTCACTTTCTGAAATGCATTCCATGACAATTCTGGAAGCACAGCTTTCCGGACTTCCGATTGTAGTGCGTCGTGATGAGAGTTATTTAGATTCTGTATTTAACGATGAAAATGGTTATCTTACGGATTCGGAAGAAGAAATGGAAAAGCGTATACTTGAGCTTGCAGATGACAGAGAAAAAAGGCTCGCTTTTGGAAAACGCAGCCTTGAAATCACAAAACGCTTTACAATCGAAACTCACATCAAAAAAACACTGAAGGTTTACGAAGAAGTAATGAAAGCCTATCCTGATAAGATAGATGATATAAAAGTTATGAAAGAAATAGAGGATTATTAATATGTGTGCAAAAACAATTCCCGCAAGAAAAGATGTACCTGCAAAAGACAAATGGGATTTAACTTCCATTTATAAATCAGATGATGATTGGGAAACTGCCCTTAAATCAATTCCAGAATTAACAAAAAAAACTGCCGCATACAAAGGGCGTCTTGGCGAATCTGCCAGTACTCTGCTCTCGGCATTAAAAGAACTTGAAGCCGCAAATCTTGCAATGGAAACAGTTTATCACTATGCATCGCTCCAGCACGAGGCAGATGAAGATGATCCGAAAGCCACAGACCGTGACGGCCGTGCAATGATGGCATATACACAGATGCAGGCAGAACTTAGCTTTGTTGATCCTGAAATTCAGGAAATTGATGAAGCAAAACTTCGCGAATGGATCAGCCAGCCTGATTTTGAAAATTACCGCATATATATAGAAAAACTTTTACATTTTAAGCAGTACATTCTCAGTGAAAAGGAAGAACGCATCCTTTCACTTGCAATGCAGCCTGGCCAGACTGCAGAAACCACTTTCAGTGTGCTTACAAATGTAGATATGAATAAAACTTTTGGCACGGTAACAGAAAATGGCGAAGAAAAACAGCTGACCGAAACCACCTGGGGTGTTTTTATGCACTCTCAGGACCGCAAGGTTCGTGAAGAAGCATACAAAAAATTCTACGCTAAATATGAAGAACACCAGAATACTATTGCCGCGCTCTACGCAGGCTCCGTAAACCAGGATGTATTCAGTATGCGCGCGCGCGGCTACAAGAGTTCGCTCGAAATGGCGCTCTACGGCAACAAAGTTCCAGCCGCCGTATACTACAACCTCATCGACTGTGTACACAAAAACCTGCCGGCACTCCATAACTATTACAAACTGCGCCGCGAAGTCCTCGGACTCAAACAGGGTGAACTCCGCCACTACGACGTATACGTTCCGCTGGTAAAATCCGTAACTACAAACACAACCTATGAACAGGCAGTGGAAATTTGTCGCGCCGCGCTCGCGCCGCTTGGGAAAGAATATACCGACAGATTGTGCGACGGCTTACTCAATGGCTGGGCAGACCGCTACGAAAACATTGGCAAAAGAAGCGGCGCCTTCAGCTCAGGCAGCTACATCGGTAATCCATACATTCTTTTA
Organism: uncultured Treponema sp.; assembly: GCA_946532115.1. GTDB lineage: Bacteria > Spirochaetota > Spirochaetia > Treponematales > Treponemataceae > Treponema_D. Next base: position 2,815 of record CAMNBC010000121.1, on the reverse strand, counting down.
AATTACAACGAAGAAAATATTCGTGATGTATTTACAATGGCACATGAAGGCGGTCACAGCATGCACAGCTGGTATTCTGTTCACAACAATCCGTTTATGTGCTACGACTACACGATTTTTGAAGCAGAAGTTGCATCTACATTCAACGAAGAACTCGTTTTCGAATATCTGTACAAGAACGCAAAAGACGATGACATGAAAAAATATCTCCTTGCTATGCGTGCAGACGATATTCTTGCTACCCTTTACCGCCAGACTATGTTCGCTGAATTCGAACTCAAGGCCCACGAACTTGTGGAAGGCGGTACGCCGCTTACTGCTGAGCTTTTGCGCAAGATTTACCGCGAGCTTTTGGAATTGTATTTTGGGCCGGAAATGACTTTTGAGCCTAACAGCGATATGGAAGGCCTGCGCATTCCACACTTCTATTCTGCATTCTACGTTTACAAATATGCCACAGGTATCTCTGCAGCACTTGCACTTGCAAAACGAGTAACTGGCGGTGGTCAGGCAGAACGCGAAGATTATTTTAAATTCCTCAAGAGCGGTGGTTCACGCTACCCTATTGAAGCACTTAAAGTCGCAGGTGTAGATATGTCTAAAACAGAGCCAGTTCAAGCTGCCTGCGATGAATTCAAAAAAATCGTTGCAGATTTAGAGATTTTACTTCATAATAAGTAAACAGGTTATTTAAAAATATGAAAAAGGTTGCCCTATTTGTCCACAATCTTACAGTTGAATATGCTCTTACCGTTGCACAGGGAGCTGCAGCGTATTACACAAAAGACAAGGATGTTCAGCTCATTCTTGCACAGACAAATCAACCTCATTACCCATATGGTCTATATGAATATCAGTATTGGGCTTCTGCAGAGATTCTCAATTCTGATGACATAGACCTGATTATGATTATTGCCAGCACCTATCAAACCTACATAAATGATAAAGAGCTGCTAACATTTTTAAAACCTTTTACAAAAAAGCCTATTGTTTCAATTGCCGTAGACCTTCCGTTTACAAATGTCCATTACACTGTCTGCGACTGTGAACTTGCTTTTAATCAGATTGTAGAACATCTTAAGAATGTTCATGGCTGTACAAAAATCGCTTTTGTTTCTGCAAATACCACTAATTCAAAAGAAGCCCTTCTCCGTTTTGAAGCCTTCAAAAAAGCACTTAAGAATAATGGACTTGAATATCACCCGGAATGGACAATTGAAGGTTATTTTATCCGGGATGCAGCCCATACCGTAACTCTTGACCGTTATAAATCAAAAAAAGAAATAGAATTTGATGCACTTGTTGCTGCAAATGACCTTATGGCAGAAGGATGTCTTCAGGCACTTCTTGAACTTGGTGTAAAGGTTCCAAAGGAAGTTAAAATTATAGGCTTTGATGACAGTACCAGAGCATCTTTTACTACACCATCTCTTTCAACTATAAATCAGAATATTTTTGAACAGGGAAGAAAGGCTTCAGAAATTGCTCATAGTCTTTTAAACGGATGTAACATTCCTAGAGAAACAAAAACAAATGCATCTCCTGTTTACCGCCAGTCATGCGGATGCATTTCACAAAGCAATATTTCTTTTTCCAGCAAGAATCATGAAGGCAAAACAATTCCAAATCATAATCTTAATTCTGAAACACTGGAAAAATATACACAGCATTTTTCAGATTCAGTTGCAATTTACACTCTGATAGATACATTCCATTCTACACACACTCTAAGGGAACTCTTTGGAAATCTTACAGAGATAACCTCACAGTTAAAATTCAATTCCATGGCAATCGTTCTTTATGACAAGCCTGTTGAATTTGCACGTGACGATAATATCATAATTCCAGAAAAAGCTTATCTTCGTACCTTTATAAATAACAATAAACAGCTCATTCCTTATGATGATAAAGGTATTGAAATAAATCCGCACAAGCAGCTTTTACCTGACACATATTTTGCAAATCTTCCGGGCGTTTATATTCTTCATGCAATTTTTGCAGGAGAAAAACAATACGGTTACATAATGATTCAGGTGCCAAATTCAAAGTTTGAAATGCACCATATTTACCTCAAACTGATTATCAATGCCATAGCAAATGCCTATGATTTCAGCCAGACCCTTACAAAAAATGAGAGACTTACAAGTCGCAACGAGCGACTTTTGAGAGACAACCAGGAGCTGAATCTTCAAAACAGCATAGATGAACTTACTCAGGTATTAAACCGCCGCGGATTTATGGAAAAGGCAGAAAAAGAACTCAAAAAAGCTACAAAAAACGGAAAAAGCGGACTTGTATTCTTTGCTGATATGGATGGCCTTAAAAAAATCAACGACACCTATGGTCATAAAGTCGGGGATCTTGCAATTCAAACAGAAGCACAGGTACTTGAAGAAGCATTCCGTGCAACAGATATAGTTGGCCGCCTGAGCGGAGATGAATTTGCCATAGTTTCTACCGGTCTTACAAAAGGTTATATTTCTGCAATCAAAACACGCATAGAACAGCTGAACAAACTTTTCTCAGAGCAGGCAGGGCTGCCACTTACACTGTCAATAAGTCTGGGATGGGTTCCATTTACACCCGAAAAAGCGGAACTGGATATTCTTTTATCTCGTGCAGATGAAAAACTTTATGAAGAAAAAGAAATAAAGCATGCACAAAACGCTAAAGCTGCACACGAAACTGATACTAAAAAATAAAAAATTCTTTTTTACTAAAGTTCTACAACATTCTCTCCGATATTAAAAAGGTGATATTATACGCTCATTGCATTAACATATAAACCGTGCTAAAATTATTTTAGGTGCGAAAA
>CAMNBC010000120.1 GCA_946532115.1 uncultured Treponema sp. | reverse complement strand
ACTATAACTTGTTAGGTGAAGATAACATAGACGGGGTTGCCTGCTACAAGGTTGAGTGCATCAGCAAGGCTCACACAGAAAAAGATCCCCGCTATATCAGCTACATTGGAAAGGCAGATTACATTCTCCGTAAATGTGAGTTCTACGACCGTCAGGATCAGCTCCACCGTGTTCTCACTTGCACAGACTTTACAACAATCAAAGGCTTTACAACTGCTCAGAAAATGAAGATGGAAAATGTTCAGTCTGGCACCTGGTCGCTTATCGAAAGTAAAAACATTCAATACGACGAAGGTGATATTGATGATTCATTATTCACCGTGGCTGCGCTCGAAAAGGGACGTATACGTTAATTGTCATCCCGAACTTGTTTCGGGATCTTCTTTATCAGATGCTGAAACAAGTTCAGCATGACTGGAGTTTTTATGAAAAAGATACTTTTAATAACAATGCTCGGAATTCTCACCGTTGCCGGGCTCACAGCCGAAGGTGGAGCCGAGTTCTCAGGAGACATCGAAACCCTCTGGGGAGTCGGAGCTCCCTGGACAGACAACGATACAAGTGCCGGACGATTTACTTTAGGTAACACAGCTTTTACCGGCAAACTCGATGCTTATTACGGGAACAGCTCTGCTTATGCTGAAGCAACTTTTTCGTATGATGCAGTAAACAAAGCCGGCGGAAATCTTTCCAATGGTTTTGACCTTTCACTCGGAGAACTCTGGCTGGATTACACAGATTCTTTCTGGGGAGTTCGCATTGGTCGTCAGAAAGCTGCCTGGGGTAAGGCAGATGGAATCGACATTACAAATGTTTTATGTCCGTCAGATATGAGCAGTCTTGCTGCCATGACAGGAGATGATTCAAAACTTGCCGTAGACGCAATACGATTTTCGTTGAATGGAAATCAGTTTACTGCTGATGCATACTGGATTCCTTTTTTTACACCGGCCGCACTTCCAATTAATGAAGGAAATTCTTTGAGAAAGTTTGTGATTCCAGTAAGTGTAGATTTTCTTGTAGACGGCGGAAAAAATATTTCTTTACCTGTAAAAATCGGAAATCTTGAGAATCCAGAGCTTGGAATCTGGAATGGTGAATACGGCTTAAAATTTTCCGGTTATTTTTCAGCATTTGACCTTTCTTTGTACGGTTTTTATGGCTGGGATGATACTCCAATATTGGATTACTCAATCACTTATGGAGAACCTTCTGTTCCAGGGAATCCGGTAACTGCAATGCCGAAAACTTTTGTGGTGAGTGGTAAATATGAACGGATGGCAATGATTGGTGCAGATGCTGCGCTTCCAATCGGTGAGACTGTAATTCGTCTTGAAGGAGCCTTTTTCCCACAACGTCATTTTCAAAAAAAGGCTGAAAAAATCATGAATGAAAAAGTTACCGAAGCTGCGAAATCTGCTGCTGAAGGAACAAGTCCTGCCGAAATCAGAATATCAGAACAGCGTAATCAGCTTTTCGCTCTTGCCGGTATAGACTGGATGCCAAGTGGCTGGACTATTACAGCTCAGTATTATTGTGATTACGTCTTTGGCGAACTGGAAACGTTGGAGCGTAAAAATGCTTATCAGCATGGAGCAACTTTGAGCATTTCAAAATCTCTTGTAAATGAAACCTTGGAACTATCTTTAGCCGGAGTGCTTGGCCTGAACGACTTTGACAGTATGCTTTCACCATCAATTAACTACAGTCTTTCAGATCAGATTAATGTCGGTCTTAAAGCCTTCATCTTTATTCCGGGATTAGAGCGTGATGGAAAATATGGAGCCTATAAAGATTTAAGCAGTATTTGTTTGAATGCAAAGTTTAGTTTCTAGGATTGACAGTACCGGAGCAAAATGACAGATTAAAATTTATCTGGACTATTGCTCCGGCAGTTAAGTCTAGACTAACGATATTTTGGGAGTAGCATTATGCTTACTGAAAATCAGAAAAGTGTATTGAATAAAAAAGCTAGCAAAGTAATAAAAAGTAAAGAGATTTTTAAGACAGAAATGTTAAAAAGATTTTCACCTTCTGATGTCGAAAAAATATTGGCGGATGCTGAGCGTCGTTTGTACGAGATGTACGCTGATCATACCGATTTGCCAAAAGGTGTTTGCGCGCACACAGATAACTTTATTTTTCCGGCTGCAGCAATCTATCTTTCAATGAAGGAAGTTCATGAAACTGTGGCATATGAAATTATGAAAAAAGTTATGGCAGAAAAATCAACCAAAACTGGCCGAATGATTGCTAAATGTTGCCATATGCCAGGTTTCAAAAAATTCTTTCTTGGAATGTGGGATTCTATTAGCCACAAAATGTTCGGTGAAAGTGCGGGCTTTAAGAATGTGTTTTATCCAAAAGAGAAAGGCTGCTTCCGCATGGATATCATCCAGTGTCCGTACCATACCTATCTTACAGAAGCCGGTTGTCTGGAACTGAATGTTTTGTTTTGTGAAAATGATATTCACTCTTACGGTATTTTGCCGGGGCTTAAATTTACAAGAACTAAAACGATTGGTGCAGGGGATGAACTCTGCGATTTTAAGATGGAGCTTGTGAAATAGATTTAGTAATCCTTAGGCAGTACTCCATACTTCTTCACAAAAGATTTTGAAAAGTGGCTCATGTTAGTATAACCTGACAAACGGGCCACTTGAGAAATCGGAAGGTCATTTTCCAGCAGAAGACGGGCTGCGTATTCCAGGCGTTTGTCCTGAACGTAGGAGTGCAGAGAAGTAGCGTACATTGTGCGGAAGACTCTGTTTAATTTACTGATACTCATTCCTAGTTCGTCGGCAACGGTCTGGGCATCGTATTCAAGGGCGGGGGTTCTCTGGATTTTTTCTCGCAGGATTTCTATGCGCTCTATGTCGTTTTTATATGTCCGGCATTCATTCATCGTTCAGTAGAGAAAAAAGAAAATCTATGGGCAAAAAATCTGAAACTTGTAGGAATAAAATTTGCTCATCAGTGGACTGCCGAAAAATTTAAATCTTTCATAGAAAGCAATGGCTGGAAAATCACTGCTAGCGAAGTTGTGCCTGGCCGTATAGATTTAATGTACGCGGAATGTATTAGGAAATAATCTAAAAGTGATAATATTTTGCTTCACTGTAAAACTGTATTAATTTGATAATTATTATCAAATTCTATTGACATTCTTTTTGCTATTCGTATAATTTGATAATCATTATCAAATTGAAGGTCAATGAACAGGAGAAAATGGTGAGCGTTAAGTCAAAATCTCTATCACTTATTACAGCATCAGCATTAATATTTTCTCTTTTTATAGTATTAACTTTTGAGACCCTGCATGCAGGACATGAAGAGCACTGCCATGAAGAAAACTGTCCTGTTTGTCTTGTTCTTCAGATTATAAAAAATAATGTAAAAAAATCTGACAATCCTGTTTGCTTAAATCAATTTTTGCATTTTATTTTTAAAGATTTAATAATCAGTTTATTTACACTTCATTTTATTTCTCTTACACCAGTAACAAGAAAGATCAAGCTTACAATTTAACCTCTGTTGTTTTCTTTTTAAAATAAAATTTTACAGAGGCAGATAATGAAAAAAATGAATAAAAAGCCTGTTGTTCTCATTACAGGCTACCTTGGATCGGGCAAAACAACATTGCTCAATAATTTGTTGCGTCAGGAAAAACGTCGGGTTGCACTTATTGTAAATGATATGGGAAGTATCAACGTAGATGCAGAAATTCTCAAGAAAAACGGTTCGAATGTTACTGAATGCCCAATGTTCGAGTTACAGAACGGATGTATTTGTTGTACTCTTCGTGAAGAGTTTATTAAACAAATTGAAAAAATATCTAACCTTGATACAGTTGATGTTGTATTTGTTGAGGCTTCAGGAATCAGTGATCCGGGTGCAGTTTCTGCAAGCTTTCTTGCATATGAAGAGGATAATCCTGGAACAAATGTTTATCTTACTTCAGTTGTTACAGTTGTAGATGCAGACAGAATTTATCGTGAGTTCCTGGATGATCTTAAAAAACAAAAGGCTGACAAAAGTGCTACAGATGAAAATAATCTTACCGAAGAGGAAATCTCTACCCTTATTGTAGATCAGATAGAATTCTGCAATTTTATTGTTCTAAATAAATGCGATCTCTTAGATGAAAAGCAACTAGCAGAAGTCGAATTAATTATTCGCGACTTCCAGCCACGCGTTCCAATTTTCCATAGTGTAAACGGAAATATCGATATTGATCAGATTACTACAACTGAGCCTTTTAATTACGAGCAGATAGATTCTTCTTCCGCAATTCAAAAGGCAATAAATAGCTTGAATGAGCCAAATCGCGCAACTGAGGGCTGTACTGGTGAATATGGAATTTCAAGTTTTGTATTTGAAGAAAAACGTCCATTCAACCGCGAACGTTTTATGAATTTTGTAAATAACAATTATCCAAAAGAACTGATTCGTGCAAAGGGGTATATCTGGTTTAGTGATGCAGATGCAAATGTACAGCTTTTCGAACAGGCTGGCAGAAACTCTTCTGTAATGACTGTCGCATATTGGATAGATGCTCTGGAAGAAAAACAGAAACAGGAATACCTGGAATATAATCCAGATGTAAAAGAGGCTTGGGATGAGGAATTTGGTGACAGAGTTAATCAGCTTGTAATTATCGGAAAAGGCTATAACAAGGAAGAAATTGAAGCCGAACTTAAAAAATGTCTGGATGAGACAGCAATAGCTTAAGGAGATAAAAATGAATTTTAAGAAGATATTAATTACATGTGCAATGCTTGTAACAGCAGCATGTGCATTTGCAAAAACAAAAATCGTAACAACTATTTTTCCGGAATATGATTGGGTAAAAGAAATACTAGGAAATAATATAAAAGATGCCGAACTTACCCTTCTTATTGGAAATGGTGTAGATTTACATTCATATCAGCCTTCAATCCAGGATGTTGCTAAAATAAGCACAGCTGATGTTTTCATCTATGTTGGAGGAGAAAGTGACGGCTGGGTAGCTGATGCCTTGAAAAATGCAAAGAATAAAAACATGAAAGTTATCAATCTGCTGGAAGTTCTTGGCGACAAGGTGAAGGAAGAAGAAGTTATAGAAGGAATGCAGACCGAAGAGGAAGAAGAACATGAGCATCACGATCATGAGGCTGAAGGTCATCATCATCACCACCATCATTCAAGTGATGAAGAAGAAGTTGAATATGATGAACACGTGTGGCTTTCTGTGCGTAATGCAAAAATTCTTTGTACTGAGATAACCAATGCACTTTGTGATGTTGATTCTACAAATGCAGCTGCATACAAGGCAAATTACAATGCCTATGCCGCAAAACTTGATAAACTTGATTCTGACTTTACAGCAGTAGTAAAAAATGGAAAAACAAATACCCTTCTTTTTGGAGACCGTTTCCCATTCCGCTATTTTGTGGATGATTATGGCTTAAAGTATTATGCAGCATTTGTAGGTTGTTCTGCAGAAACTGAAGCAAGCTTTGAAACAATCATTTTCCTTGCAAATAAGGTAGATGAACTTTCTCTTAATAATGTATGTCAGATTGAAAGTGGTAATGGAAAAATTGCAAAAACAATTATCCAGTCAAGCAAGAAAAAGAATGCAAAGATTCTTACTTTTGATTCTATGCAGTCTACAACAACAAAAGACATTAAAAAAGGGACCTCATATCTTTCTACCATGCAGAAGAACCTTGATGTCTTGAAAGAAGCATTAAAATAAAAAGTTTAGATTGATTTTTTGTTTACGAAAGCCTTCTTTTTTCGGGAAGGCTTTCATATTATAATAGTTAGTTGTAACTAATTTGTTGTTATGTTAAAGTTAGGTATGTCTAACAAAATATTTAAAAGAACAGTTCTTGCTGTAATCATATTCTGTTCACTTTCGTTTTCTTATGC
>CAMNBC010000119.1 GCA_946532115.1 uncultured Treponema sp. | reverse complement strand
GCCAGGATCAAACTCTCCATGATTATTTCAATAGCCCGAAGGCTAATGATTTCACTTCAAAGTTCAATTCCCAACTATTATATTAATTAAGTTGAAATTGATTTTAGGTCAGTTTTATAAAAAAAACTGATAAAATGTAGTCAATTACTTACAGAACAAAACTAGCGATTTCCTCGCTTTATTTTGTTTTAGAACCTTACTTGTTCTATTCTTTCCTTCCCTGTTATGTCAAAGAACTTATGTTTTGTTGTTGTGTCGCAACTCAGTGTTGCGACGGTGATAGAGAATATATATCTAAATAAAAAAAGTGTCAACTGAATTTATAAAAAAAATTAAAAAAAATTGCATTTTTTTCGTATTTTTTTTTAATTTTTTTATATTCATTCTAAATCAATTATTTTTACAATTCATGAACGAATTATTACAATTCGTGGCCTTTCAAAATCACTATTAATTTTGCCAGATATTATAAGTATGTGATAAAATTAAAGCATCACAAAAAACGGAGGACATATGAAATTCAAATTTCCTAAGGATCTGTACACTGACGTGCGGATTGAAGATCAGAAAAACGCCAGCTATGGAATGCAGGATGATGAAGTTCTGTACAACAGCGAGGCAAGTGAAAAAGGTGCGATGATCCGCATTTTTGACGGAAAGATGTGGTACACCGCTGAAACTAATGACATTGATAAAATACAGAATAAGATTGATGAGCTTGCAAAACTGGCAACTCCAAATCCTGAAATTCTGAAAAATCCTGTTGTAAAAAACTTCAGCGTAAACAAGGCAGAAATTTTAAAATTCAACGGTAAAAACAGCTTCAGAAATTTAACAAAAGATGACCGTGAAAATCTTGTAAACTACTACAGAAAAAAATGTATTGATAAATCTATAACTGACATTAAGGTTACTTATGCAACTTTCTTTTATCGAAACGTAATTAAGGAATTGTATACCAGTAAAGGAACTGAACTTATTCAGGATGTTCAGCGCGGCTGTGTAAATATCTGGTTTCAGATTAGCGGTAAGGACAACATTACTTACGGTGGTGGTGAGCAGTTATGGGGTTTTGACTTAAAATCTCTGAAAGGACGAGAGCAGGAAATAATTGAGAAACGAGACAGGGCTGTTGATTTTGCCCGTAATAACGTTGCTGTAGAACCGGGAGATTACGTTTGTGTCCTTTCTCCGAGTGTGACTTCTGTATTTACTCACGAAAGTTTTGGTCACAAAAGCGAAGCTGATTTTATGCTGAACGATAAAACTTTGCGTGATGAATGGACTATGGGTAAACTTGTTGCAAACACTAAGGTTTCTATTGTTGATGAAGGTGACAGCATGCATCACGGTTACTGTCCTTATGATGACGAAGGTAACAAAAAGAAAAAAGTGTATCTGATTAAGGACGGAATTCTGAGCGGACGCCTGCACGATGCTAAATCTGCGGCAATTCTTGGGGAAGAGCCGACTGGTAATGCCCGTGCTCAGGATTATAACTGCACTCCGATGGTACGTATGACTAACACTTACATGCTTGCAGGTCCGGATAAACCTGAAGATATTATAAAGGGTGTAAAGGATGGCATTTATGTTTACGACTGGAATTACGGCACGGGCAATTCTACATTTACGATTCAGCCGCAGAAGTGTTACAGAATCCGGGACGGAAAGTTGTGCGAACCTCTAAGGGTAAATGTTGTTACAGGAAATGTATTTCAGACTTTGTTTGACATTGATGCAGTTGGTGATGATTTGCAGTTTTTTAGCGGAACCTGCGGTAAGAATGGACAGAGTCTGCCGACAGCTACAGGTGGACCAACCATCAGAGTGAAGAAGCTGACAATTAATTAAATCGGGTTAGCGATGGGAGCAGCGGCGAAGCCGGCCACCGCAACGAAGTGAGGAGGCTGGAGCGAAAGCGGAACTGCGGACGTAGCGACCGGCCACGGAGCGAAGCGGAGTGGACGGGAACCCCAAGCCTACAAAATGGAGAATTAAGATGAAGAAGGAAAAATATATAAATACTGGAATTTATTCTGAAGTGAAAATTTTGGAAAACGAGATTGTTTCGTTTAATAAATATGATAAGACGTCTACTTCGTTCAGAGTTTATGACAATGGGATTGTTGGCGTGCATTTTCAGCAGGGTAAAATGACGGACAAGGAAGGGTTTGAAAAGGCGAAAAAGAATCTGGAACTGAACCGTCAGTATCCGTTTGAGCTGGAAAGCGGCGTGCGTTCTCTGGATAAAACTGAAAAACTTTTGACGGACGAACAGCTGATGAAAAAGGCTAAAAGTGAGCTTGCCTATTTGAAAAAAGCACATCCGGATTTTACATTCAGCGGAAACTTTTTTTCTAATTCGTATTTTGAGCAGCAGAAAAACAGTGCTGGTATGGATTATCAGGTGAAAGACGGGCACAATGGGGTCAGCATTTCTTTTAAACACAAGGATAGCAAGGATCTGGATGACGGCTATTTTTCTATGAACTTCAGGAATGGATTTTCTTCTGCATGTTTCCGTCGTATGGCAGACAATTATCTTACAAACTTTACAAAAATACTTGAGATGCCGGATGAGCTGATTATTATGCTGCCGGACTGGAAGCTGAATGGAAAATTGAGAGACTGTTTAAATGCTGAAAAGCTTGCTTTGGGCACTTCCCTTTTAAGCGGTAAAATTGGCGAGAAAGTTTTTTCTGAAAATCTGACTATTTACCATAACGTTACCAAAACTAATATCTGGATGTCTACCTTCTGGGATGCTGACGGTATTGTTCATAAAGGTGACAGATTGTGTTATATCAAAAACGGAAAGATTTTGCGAGGATATGCGGACAAGCGGATTGCGGCAAAATACGGTGTTGAGTGTACGGGCAGTGCATATCACAATTACCGCGACATTCCGAACAATGGCTGGGTAAACTTCAGAATTTCTCCTCTACAGAAAACTCCTAAAGAGATTTTGAACGGCCGGCTTGCCGTATTACCGGTTCAGTTTAGTGGCGGCGGTTTTAGTGATACAGGCGAGTACGCTATGCCGGTACAGATGGCTTACCTGACAGATGGTGAAAAGATTCTTGGCCGCCTGCCTCCGTTCACAATGCGCAGCAGTATGTTTGATATGTTTGGCAAGAACTTTATTGGTGTTGCTAAATACATGTCACTTTGGAATGCAAGCATGATGCTTGTGAAGATGGAGGCTGGAAAGCTGTAAAACAAGATTCCGAAAACAAGTTAGGGATGACAAACCTTATGAGTTGCAGCCGCTTCGGCGGAGCAGCTCAAGGCAGGTGCGTCCATTATGGTAGCTGGTTTTCCAGTTACCCCCCTTATCTTCCGTGAGAACCGGCTTTCCGTTTTCATCAATTTCGTTCCACCATTCTCCATTTTCACGGTCTATCTGATGCTTAAGTATCCAGTTCCATTGTTTCAGGCAGGCATTTGAATATTTTGCGTCTCCTGTCATTTCCCAGGCATTGTAAAATCCATTCATAGCTTCTGCCTGATTCCACCAGACTCGTGTACGGTCACGCTTTTTTCCCTGCGGTGTGCTTATTAAGAAATTCTCCATACAGCCATTTTCCTGGTCGAAACCTTCGCTCAGAGCAACTTCTGCCACTTTTATAACTGTATCTTTAATCTGCGATTGCAGTTCTTCATTTTGCAATTCACAGGCAGCTTCCCACAAAAGCCAGCTTGCTTCTATGTCGTGACCATAGGAAATTTCATCCGAAAGAGGTGTCCACTTCATATCAAAAAACATTCCAAGATGAGCATCTGGCTGTAAGATTTTTCTGCAGGTAATTTCAACAAGAGAAGTAAGGGCTTCGCCAGCTTCTTTGAGCAAAGATTTTGCATCCGGAAAAACCTGAAGAAGATTACGATAAAGGTTTGTATAAGCCTCCATTACGTGAAGGTTTGTATTCATTGATTTTGGACAGTTCATATCTTTTGGAGACAGAATCATATCATCTGTAGGAGACCAGTCCTGAGCACAGGCCTCTAAATAGCCGCCTTCTTCATAATCGCGGGCGTGTTCTTCGAGCAAATTAAAAAGGTCAAGAGCATAGTTCATTGCTTCTTCTGAAAGTTCATCCTGTCGCAATTCTTTGACAGCTGCAGCATATTCACTCAAGCCATAACAGCAGAATGCTTCGCCGTATATCTGCTTTTTACTGACACAAGGAGTACCATCTGGAAGGACTGACCAGTAAACACCACCATTCTGTGAATCCCAATACTTACTAACTATCGTTCGGTAGGCAAAGTCTGCCATATCTAAAAACGAAGGATTTTTAAACTGGCGGGCGGCCGCACTGTAAGTCCATAAGAAACGGGAAGTCATTACTATGGAGCGTGGAAGCTCTGCATCCGGAATGCCGGAACTGTTAATTGAACCGTAAAAGCCTTCACAACCGGATCTGGTATCGCGGGAGTGCTTCTCCCAGAACGGAAGAATATCGTTTAAAAGTTCATCTTTTACTGACTTGTAAAATCCTGTATCTAAAGAATTTGTTTTTTCTGGTTTTAAAATGTTTTCTGTACTCATAAAATTTTAATCTTTATATTCCTCTTTTAATCAAACACCTTTTTGCGCCATTCTTTTTCGTAATCCTGGAAGACTGGTGCCGGAGACTCTTTTGAAGTTGTAATTGAGTCTTTTATATATGGTTCTACAACTAACGTTCGGTAGCTTTCCCAGCGAGCAGGAAGTTGCTGTGGAACAGTGAGCATTTCGTCTGGAGGAAGATTTGTAAGAAGCTGATTATAATAAACAGGTAAAATATGCTCGGTTACGTCTCGCAATGAAGAAAATCCTCCGGCTATACCAAACAAATCTGTCTCAAGGTTCATTTTCTCTTTTGAATCAAGAATTTTTCGCTGATTTTCTGACTGAAAGAACCAGGCTATAAATTCTGTAGCGCCAACCTGATTCTGAGCTTTTTTATAAATTCCCATCATTGTATCTGAGTCTTCAATGAAAATCTTTTTATCTTCAACTAACCACCGGTAGTCAATTTCAAGATCCTGTTCATTCAGAGTTTTAAATAGTTTGTCACTCGTTGTATAAGCAAACAGAGTTCTTCCGGACGAAACCTGCCGGTAATAAGGCATAAAAAGATATTTAAAAGTAAAATCCTCTTCCATCTGGGCAGATGTATTATCACCATTTACCCACTCATTCAAAAAATTAACGGCATCCAGAAGCCCCTGATTATTGAAGACGATATCTCCCTTTTCACCCCTGAAATTCGTTCCTTTCATTTTTGCAACTAAGTAAAGAAAATCATTATTTCCAAGTGGTGTAAAACCAATTCTTGTATATATGTCTTTTTTATTTTTTGTATTGAAAGCAGAAGCGGTTTCCCGAATCTGTTTTAACGAAAGGACGTAACTGTCAGGTATAAGCTCTTTATTATCCGCTGCAAAAATAATTGCAGGAAGATTAAAACTTACAGGAAGCAGGTAATGCTCATCTTTTCTTTTTCCCGATTCAAGCAGCTGCGGATAAAAGATATCCGAAGTAAGTTTCTTTGTATCAAAAAGATATTCAAGTGATTTGAAATTCTTTTGTGGTGTGTCGGTACGAAGCCATGATCCGACGATAATATCCGGTGGATTTTCGTCTTTTGCCGGCGGAAGTGAAAGTGCAGGATTTTCTTTATATACAAGGATTGCACAATTATCTTTATGCTGACTATTAAAAAGTTCAATGTATTGTGCAAACTCACGGCAACTGGTCCAGATAACAATTCTATTCTGCTGATACACTGTGCGGGATGCAGTCCGTCCGGTTTTTGAACAACCAGAAAAGTACAGACCTGCACAAATTAAGAGAGAAGAAAATAAACATTTAGTAAGAAGCTTCAAAATCAGTTCCTTGATAGATTCCCGAGTCTTGTCCTGCGATGTTTGCAGGGCAAACTCGGTCAGGAATGACATTGGATTACAGACTATCTGCTACATTATAAATGCTTGTGTAAACTGAATCAATCTTATCTTCATCAATACTTG
>CAMNBC010000118.1 GCA_946532115.1 uncultured Treponema sp. | reverse complement strand
AAAAGATGGAAGCAATTGAAGTTGGAAGAGTTGTAAAAGGCACAATTTTATATGCACTTAAAATGTGCATTTATTCTGTAATTGCCGCAGTTCCTACATATTTTGTTCACAAACTCACTGTTGAATATTTTGCAGATTACAGTAAGATTATCTGTTACGGCGCACCGATTTTGATTTCCGGAATTGTTTTTGCAATTATTGGTGTACTTGAACTTGTAATTACAAAAGACGAAATTGTGAGAGTAATTTTGAAGAAGGTAAAAAAATAGTGTCATCTTCGGGCTTGACCCGAAGATCTGTAATACAAAAATAGATGTACAGGGGGATGACCAATAAGTTTACATCCTAGTGTCATTCCGAACTTGTTTCGGAATCTATAGAACTAGATGTGGTGTAGATGCTGAAACAAGTTCAGCATGACAATACTTTTTGGACAGCCCCGACACGAAATCGAGGACGATATGAAACAATATACTAACGATGAATTAAAAGAAATCTACCGTGCACGCCGCAACCGTCTTGCTGCTTACCTGCACGATTCTGATACAGGAGCCTGCGTTTTTATTGACAGCGAAGAACACCGCGACCCTGCAGTTCCTTATTTTACAAATCATCCTACAGATGCCGTACTTATTATTTTTAGTGACGGTTATACTGTTCTCATTCCATGGGATGAAAATCTTGCAAAGCAGAAGGCTTATTGTGATAAACTTGTCCCATTTACCCGCTACAAGAACAAGGCTATTGATGCGGTGAAGGCGCTGCTTAACGTGTGCTATACTCATGGAGAAAACAGCAAGGTGGAACTTCCGCCTTATTTGACTTACCCGGATTACCTTAAGTTTATAGATGCACTTTCTAATTACGATTGCCGCTGTAAGGAAGATGGGGCACACAATTTTGTAATGGAATGCAGAATGCAAAAAGATGAATACGAAATTGAATGTACTCGCGAAGCGGCGCGTGTGGGCGACCTCATTATTGATGAAATTGAAAAGCAGATTGAAAAAGGAAAAATCAAGACAGAATCCGATGTTGCTCTTTTGATTGAACGTATGCTGCGCGAAAACGGATGCCAGCGTACCGGTTTTGACACTTTAGCCGCAGGCCCTTCAAGAAGTTTTGCAATTCACGCTTTTCCCGGATACACTGCCGCTGAATGGCCTGCACAGGGACTTTCCATTCTGGACTTTGGTGTTGTCTATAACGGATATACAAGTGATACAACTCTTACTGTTGCAAAAGGTCCGCTTACAGAAGCTCAGAAAAAACAGCTCGAACTTGTACAGAAGGCTTATGATGAAGCTTTAAAACTATACAAGCCTGGCAAACCAATTCTGGATGCCGCAAAAAAATGTGATTCTGTATTTGCATCTGCAAAAAGAAAAATGCCGCACGGACTTGGACATGCAATTGGGCTTGAAATTCATGAAGCACCTAGAGTCAGCATGACTCAGGATTCAAAAATGGTATTTAAACCTGGAATGATTTTGACCTGTGAGCCTGGTCTTTATGATGTGGAAATTGGCGGAACCCGCCTTGAAAATGATGTCCTCATCACCGAAGACGGCAATGAGGTTATCACTCACTCTAGAATTATTAGAATATAGCACTCTTTTGATTTCTGAGAGCAATCTGTTCAAGGATTCCGTCTGCACTCACGCAGAGGGCTGTACAAAGATACTTGTCATCGAGTCCCTGCGCGAGTTTTTTCATATCTTTTATGACATGACAGATTAAATCGTTACTCAATTCTTCATCGCTGCTGTCTTCGAGCTGTTTATTATATTCCTCTCCAAGTACGCCGGATTTTATAAGGGATTCTGCTGTTATGAGAAGTCCAGGCTTTCCAGACATCTTTGAAATGATATATTCAATTACCATGCGCATTCGGCAACAGTCAAAGGAATTCTTTTCACGTTCCGGCAGGAAGTTTGAAAGTGTACGCAATCGCTTGAACAGTTCAAGTTCTGCTTCGCATGATTTTGCATAATCATCATCATTAAGGATTCTCTCAATTCGGTCGAGCATATCATCTGCTGTAATAAAACTATCCTCTGCCTCATCTTGAGATTCTGCAACATCCGCCGTTTTCTCAACATCCGCCGCCGCAGTTTCATTCTCATCAAATTCAGAAACCGACATAAACAACTCTTCTTCAATCTCAGCCGGTTCACTTTCAGCATAAATTTCAGATTCAACTACAGATCCGCTTTCGGTCTCAGCAATCAGCTCATCTACCACAGTAAATGGAGTATCATCCATAAATGCTTCATCCTCATCAGGTACACCAACCTCACCAGGTGTCACCTCTTCATTAACGTATACAGTCTCACTAATTGCTGCTGATTCATCAGGTGCTATTCCATCCAGCTGTGCTTCTTCAGCAAGAATTTCTTCCGACTCTGCCATAGAGACCTCCTCATCTGCAAATTCGTCCCCAAAACCAACATCTGTAAAATCATCATCATAAAGTTCTACATCACTTTCGAATGAACCTTCCTCATTCTCTGCCACTGAATCAAAATGTGATTCTTCTGCAGGAATTGCCGGCATGAATTCTTCTGGCTGCGTAAGTTCTTCAGCAAAATCGGCATCTTCCAACGGCTCTTTTTGTGATTCTGGTCTTAAATCATATTCAGAAAGTTTTTGATCCACAGTACGAGAAACTGTTTCTTCAATCATTTTCTGATTTTCCTGCTTTAATTCTTCTGCAAATTCTTTCTGTTGTAAAGAAAATTCTCTCTGCTGTAATTCCAGTTCTTTTTGCTGCTGTTTTAATTCCTTCATCACCTGAGAAGCATCAACATCTGACAATTCAGGTTCTACAACTACTTCAGAAGCAGGTTCAGTAACAGATTCAGCCGATGCAATACCACTTTCCGGAACACTTACACTTGCCGGTTTTCCCACATTATTTTCATATTTTTTTTCTGCAGGCTTTTCAACAGTCTCATTTGAACTTTCAGGCTGTACTTCTGATTCTGGTTCTACAGTAACCTTTTCAACTTTACCATCTTCGAAATCAGAAAAACTGAATCCGCCTTCATCTTCCGACAAAACGTTTTCAAGACTTTCGTTTTCATCTGCTGCATCGGGTGTCATCATCGACAGCAAATCTGTATCTTCTGAGTTCTCATCATAAGTATCATCTTCTTCTGTAAGAGGTTTGTTCTGTGCATCAGGATCATCATCGAAATCTTCCCAGAAATCTCCGTCTTCTCCTAAAAGTGCCTGTTCAATCGGAGGCTGCGCTTCAAGTCCAACAATATCTGAAAGAGATTTTTCTTTATTATCACTTGTGTTAAGTACATCTAACGGATTTACAGAATTCTCTTTCTTCTCAACTTCAGCTTCGTCAGTAATATTACCACCTTCTGCTACACTTAGCTTATCTGCATCAATTGAGATCGGCATTTCTTCATCATTGAAAGCTTCCTTATTTGATTCAAGCTCTGTATATATTTTTTCCAGTTCCTTAACTGCATAAATGTTAGGATTCTTTAACGAAATGCCTTTTTCAAAATCAGCTTTTGCTTTTTTCAACTGACCGCGGCGGATGTTAATTGTACCTAACATATTATAACCTTCCGGCATTTTCGGATGACTATCAATAAATTTTTCCGCCATCGCTTCTGCTCTTTCGTAATCACCGGTCTGAATATAACGGGAAGCTGCATTAATCATATAGTCTTTATAATGATGATTAAGTCTTCTTATTTTCTCAAAATAAGTATTAGCGGCCTCTTCATTACCACGGCATACAAAATACTGTCCGTATAAGTCGAGAATCTGTAAATCTTTTCCGCCTGCTTTTTCATCAATCTTCTTAATCAAATCCAGAGCTTTTTCATAACGCTGTGCAGAAAGGAGTACGTGTGCATACTGTTTGCAGACATCAAGGTCTTCCGGAGCAATTTCTACTGCATCGAGAATTTTATCCATTGCTTGCTCTATATTCATTCCCTTTTCAAGAGATTTTGAAAGACCAACTAAAATTCCAATATCATTCTGTCTGAGACTTTCTGCCCTTCTGTATGTTTTTGTAGCATTATCATAATCAAACTGATTTAAATAAATGCGTCCAAGAATACAAAGCATCTCAACATCATCCGGATGTAATTTTATTGACTGTTCTACAAGTTCCTGAGCTTGCTTTGTTTCCTGACATCTGATTAACAGTTCACTAAAATCTCTGATTGCATCCAGCCAACCCGGACGTGTCTTAAGTGCAATTTCATAACTTCGTACTGCATCCGGATAGTTATGAATTTCTTCATAGACATGAGCAAGGTTGTAATTTAGAATCGGATGATTCTGATCTACCTGCAAACCTTTTTTATAAGCACTGATTGCCTTGTCATACTCTTTCTTTGAAAAATAGATTGAACCAAGGTGATTGTGCGCAAGAACATCATTAGGATTCTGACTGATAACAGACTCAAAAGAATCAATTGCATCGTCGTAATCACCCATCTCTTTATAAGTAAAACCAAGATTATAATTGATTGCAGCACTGCCTGAAGAAATATCCTGTGCCTTATGAAGAATATTTACAGAATCCTCATAACGCTTCAGACGACGGAAAATTGCACCAAGGCTTACCATTGCATCCGTATTATTTGGATTGAATGTTATTAACTGCTCATAATAAGGAATTGCTTTTTCATCTTTTCCTGCACGAACAAAAATACTACCCAGCTGCTGAATATACTCTGAGTTCCCCTCATCACCACGAAGCAGCTCTTTGTATAAACGAGCAGCTGTTGTCCAGTCATGAGCAGTAACCGCATTCTGAGCCTTTGCCAAAATCAAACTGTTTGCCATAAAATCATTTCCCCTCTTCTATTTTAAACGTGCAAGTGGACGTGCAAAAACTTCCCTTGAAAGATTTCCTACAACCCTCATATCATAAGCAGACCAGGCCGCAACTGCAAAGTAATAAATTTTTCCGTTTTCCAATCCTGTAACTGTATACGAAGTTGTATTTCCTACATTTATTGGTGATTCACCCTCTATTGCCATGCGGCCAAGATATTCACCCGGACGGGTTCCATAATAGAGATAATAGCCACCTGCTGTATCATCTACAGAATAATTCCATGAAACAGTAACACTTCCATTACCAGCTACTGCTTTTACAACAAAAGGTGGCAGCGGTTGTGGAAGTTCCGTAAAATCCAGAGCTATTGAAGTAATTGCCGGAGTCTGCTCACAGTCTCCATCCGGAAGCAATTCTGCCCTTACCTGAAAATACAATCCTGTAATTCCTTCTAACAGCTCGCCACTTTCTACTGGCTTCCATTCAGGATAGTTTTCTGTCCAGCCATAAAAGTTTTCACCAGAACGCACATAATAACAGACTGCAGTTTGCGATGGTACGCTCATTTCTGCTTCAAGTTTGTTCAGAACAGAGCCGGTTGAAACCATAACAGGCTTTGTTATAAAACTACCGCCACCCGGCAAAAATTGTGTATGATCTAGTCCGCCTGCGTTGTCTGCAGACTGATAATCTGGCGGAGTATATGGACGGCGCAAAATTCTAAAGTCATCAATTTTACCGGTATACTCAGAACAGATTGAAAGTTCTGAAGGAGTTCCAAGATAGACAAGACTAACATTTCCACCTTCCGAACGGTCGGTAGTTATGTAAGTTATATCTTCTGTAATTCCGTTTACTACATATTCCAGAAGTCCTGTTTCACAATCATAAGAAAGGACATGATAACTCCATACATCCGGAATAATTTTTGAACTGCCCTTAAGTTCTACTTCATTCTTTCCTGACGTATTAAGGTATGAATCAAAAATATTATTTAATTCCCACTGTATATGACCTTTATCAAAGGTTCCATTAATAACCTGGAACACAAGCTGTCCGTCCTCATTGCGGGATGACTCCCAGTTCAGTACAATTTCGCCGTTTTCCGCAATCGAAGGACATAGCCAGAATTCAATTGAAAAAGACCCCATAAGGCCTTCTGAACCAAAGAAGGTTCCCGGCTTTCCGGAAATACTGAGCCCGCCCATATTTCGGCTGAGCCCCGCAGCTT
>CAMNBC010000117.1 GCA_946532115.1 uncultured Treponema sp. | reverse complement strand
ATAAAGCACAGGCAGCAGAACGTTTTATGGCAAAATGGATGGCAGAATGGGTAGCGTAGTTTTAGATTTTTTACGGAAGTATCCCGTAATGACCGTTTCAGTATTTGGCTCAATACTAGGAACAATTCTTACTTACCTTGCACCAGGCTTCACCTATTATTATCTTAGCGCAAAAGAAGATTTTTGCCCCGGCAATCTTGGGCTCACAGTTTTTGTACATGCTAACTGGGGCCATTTGCTAGGCAATCTTTTGGTAATGTTTGCACCAAGCATAATTTGTCAGATCAAATACGGCTGCAAAACTATTTTTATTCTGCTCGCTATTTTTTCACTTTATACAGGCTTATCATACCTTCCAAGAAAAATCTGTGGAGTTGGCTATTCTGGCTGTGCCTATATGATGCTTGCAATGTCCTGCGTTTATGGTCATCATAAATGGGGATACATACTGTTAATCTTTTTCTTCATAGTAGCCTGCCTTTCTGATATAGGCACTAAAAGCGACAAACTGAATCACATTTCAGGCTTCGTTTTTGGAACAGCGGCGGGCTTACTGCTTCAGTGAATGTGGACTAAGCTTTTTATAATCGATCAGCAGGTTCTTGTTTGACTTATTACCTAAACCGTCACTCATAGAACCTGCTTCATAGAAGGGCTCATACCAGCAGGTAATTACCCCTTCATTTGGTCCGTAAGCTCCGAGCATTGTTCCGTCTCCTGCAGTCATACAAGACCTGGCTTTCCAAAGACCATGAGCTTTCAGATTATCAGCTATCTGATTTCCCGCAATTTTGCTGTTGCTAGTTTTTGCGTCTTTTATCAGGCGGATTTTCACTGTTCTGAAAGCCTGGTCATTGTTTTTGTTGCCCTTATCAAGTCGGAACTCAGAATATTTTTTGTAGTCCGGAAAGTTTCCAGTATAAAAGGCCAGATCATAATTTAAGTCGGAATCATTTGTGATGTACTTGGAATGTCCTTCCTGGTCCCATTTTTCCATAAAGGTGAGGCCGTTCCCGTAAGTCAGTAAATAATTAACTGCCGAGGCATAGGTAAGCATAAAGTAAAGCCCATACCCATCTTCTTCAGGAAAGTCATAGAATACGTGTGTGTTGGTCACTTCGGTAGTATAACCATTAGTCCAAACATAGCCTACATAGAAGCGCCCATCTGCAATGTAGTACATCAAAGGACAATCAGCTTCATCGTTAAAGCTTTTTATAGAAGTGCCATCAGAACCATCAGCTCCATTAAGCAATTTTGATTCAATAGCATAAGCCCAGCCAAACTTTTCTTTCCCGCTGCCACTCGTAAACTCATTCAAATAAAGGCGCACAGTGCCGGCCTCATCGAACCAGGTCTTGTCGTAGTAACGCTGAACATGGTTTGTTACTTTGCGTTCAAGCACTAGCTGTTCCGCAAACAGGTGTGTGCAGAACAGCAGTGAGATGATTGTTGAAAGAAGGAAGTGTTTTTTCATGATCCTTTTTTATCCGTCCCATTACGGACTTTTAAAATATCAGAAACATAACTTGGAGTACTGTCTGAAGTAATTGCAAAGATATTCAAAATATCCATCGCTCTTGTCATAGCTGTATAATAAAGCGCTTGTTGTTCCTTTATAAATTCTTCTGTTTGAGTGAGGTTATTTTCACCTGCAATAAAAAGAACAACCGGAAAACTAAGTCCTTTTGCTGACTGGATAGTAGAAATTTTTACATTACCTGTCTGTTCAAAGCGTTCTTGTTTTTTTGGTTCATCAAGTGTTATTCCAAGTTTTTGAAAATCTTTTAGTTTTTCTTCAACTTTACAAGAAGTTAATATGCAGATATTATCAGGTTCATAACCTAATTCTTCAACATATAAATCTATTTTTGCTTTTATAGCTTTATAAATTTCTATTTTGTAGTTTTTAGTTTCTTTATCAAATTGGTATAGTTCAACCGTTGGGCCATTTCGAAAACCTTTAGAAAGAATGTTTGTGTTATTTATTTGCTCAGAAGTATGTAACTTCCTATAATCCTCTGCAAAATCATTAATTTGTATAGTATTTCTAAAGTTCGTTGCAAGAGTATATGTTGTACAGTCAGGTTCTTTCTGAAAAAACTCAAAGGTTATACCTTTATTAAAAATAGATTGATTATTATCACCCGCTAAAATAAGGTGTTCTGTCATATTCTTAAAACAGACTAACTGTGCGGCAGTAAAATCTTGAGCTTCATCAACAAAGAGATAATCATAATTACTATAGGAATCTTCTGTCTCTAATTTTTGAGCTAAACAATAATATGCTAAAGACTCAGGTACATCTTTTAGGCTTCTGCCCGATTCAAGTAACTCTGTACAATCCTCTGCAAACTGCCAGATAATATTTTTCGGAGTCGTACAAGAAACAATTGTTTTTTGATCAAAAAATTCATCTTTAGTAATAAAATTTGGCCAAATATTTCCAGCCAATTCTTTTGCTGCATCAAGTCGATAGTAAAAATCTGTCTGCGGGAAAAAGTGCTTGAACAAATCTTTCGTTAGTTGAATATCATCTTTGTTTTTTTGTGAGTCTTCATTGCTATTTTGTTTATTGCTTGAAAACTTAATTTGTGGAAAATAACTATATAAAGCTCGGGAAAGAACTATATCTCCTAACTTAATACTACTTTCATCAATTGCGGTATTGATAAGCGAAGCTGTAAATCGGTTATAAGAAGTTAGGCTTTTTGTTTTTGTTAGACAAACATATTGCGTATACTGATTTTGTTTTATTATTTTTTCAATAATCTTGAGAAGTAATATCGATTTTCCAGAACCTGCTGTACCATTAATTATATAAAGAGGTTGATCATTGTAATCTTCTATTACTTTTTTTTGCTCTACACTCGAGCGAATAATTGATTGTTCATAGTCATTACGCGATCTTGTATACACGGTTAACTGTCTTAGATTTTCTATATATTCAAGCAATAAATCATTTTCTTTTCTGAGTGTTTCTAATTCCTCAGAATTATTTTCGTTGTCAGAAATTTTGTTTTCTAGCGTTTGTATACGATTTTCATACTCTGCCTGAGCATTACGCAATGATTCAATCGTTTTTATATTGTTAGCATTTTTTTCAATAAAAGATAAAATTCGTGCATTTAATGTATCAACTTGTTTTTGAAGAGCCTCTGAGTTTTCCCTTTTGTCCCAGTTCTTTAGATAGGTATTTAAAATTTCAAATGCTTTATATGAATCATCATCTTCTGCAATTTTTAAGAATTTGAACAAATCATTAATAGATGTTTGTAGTTGCTCTAAATTACCAAAATCAAAATTGTGTCGAACCTTATCTGCATTACCCTTACCATTAGCCAGTAAAAAGAGCGCTTTTAATTTGTCATCTGGTTCTCTTGCACGAAGATATGTTTTTCTAGTTTCGTAATTTATTTCTTCATAAAGATCTTTATGGAATTTTCCAGCCCAAAATTTTAAAAGAAGACTCCTGAAATTGCATTCCCGCTCTTCTATTGAATACTCATCTCTTATGCGAATAAAATCTTTTAGATATTTTTCGATAAATGAATACACTGCAATGGAAAAAAAGCCTTCATCCATACCTGCCATGGAAATGATGCGCTCAATATGTTCTTTAGAGGGAAAACCCATGTTTATCTCCTATTCGGTAATTCTCTATCAGCTGGACGAGTGCGTATTATTTCAAGTTGTTGTCCATTGTATTCATATACTAATCTAAAGAATGCTTCGACTAGAATATATTTATAAGTATCCATATCCACAAAAGTTTCTTTTTTCTGCTCTAGAATACTTTTAATTTCGTCATAAATAGTTGCTGCATAATAAACAAACTGTTCATAGGGATAATTAGCATTTGAATCAGCCCAGTTTCCAGTTCTGTTGTAAATAACAAATTCACACTGTTCAGGTCTAATTTTTCCATTCTGTGCAGTAAGCATTAATAAAGAATACATGTCATTTGTAGTCATTAGTGGATAAAAATCAGGATAATTATAATATAGTAAAAAGCTTTTACAACGTAATCCCAATATATTACTGTTGTGCTCACGTCTTCCATCTATACATGACCATGAATAATCTTCATTAGGTAAGGCAGCAAGGTCCAAAATAGCTTCATCACGATTTTCTTTCATCTTTTGAATGTTTTTATCAATAAATACTTTAAGATTTTTTATTTTTTCAACCAATACTTCCCCTTTGATATGCCAAAAAGGGTATGTAATTGCAGGATTTCTGTTATCAAATCCAATAGTAACATAACGACATTTTTTAAAAATCTCATTTCTGTATTCAATGGGCTCCATTTCAAAGCCTCGCTCATCAAAAACAGCTCTGTCTGCTTGGCAGTTTTTTGCATACATTTCAAGTTCGTTCTGATATTTTTCTTTAAGTTTTTCAATAAATGGACGTGCATCCATTCTTCTTCTATATTCTTCCCGTAATACATTCTGTACAGAGGCTTTTTCATCACGCTGTGGTGCATATGGCACTTCATCATTAAAATAGGCGTGTACATTAGCAAGTATTGTTTTTCGTAATAATTCTTCAGGCATTTGTTTTCTCCTTCTATATCTTTTCCGACTATTTTATTACAACAGCAGGCCGCTTATTTAACGGCTGTCTGTCAGGAGCATTTGAAAGAACAAGGCCCTGATGATTTTTATCAATAGAAACTACCTGTTCAATTACCCATGGCTTTTCATTCAAAACTGAAAAATCTTTACTGTGTATTTTTAATTCTTCTTCATTATAGCTGAAGCCAGAATCCATATAGAAATTCTTGCGAAGCTCTTTTAAGGAGTCAATAAGATTATCCAGAGCTTTTTTTGCATCATCTTTATCTGCATGTTCTATATCATAACGGCTGTTCATTACATCTCTTACTCTGCGTACAAACATTTCTGTTCCCATACCCAGAAGTTCGCTTCCATCTGCCATAATCCAAGAAACATATTTTTTGCTTGTACCGAGTCCACGTTTGCCCTGCTTAAAGACAAATGTTTGAGTTTCATTCAGCATAAATTCTCTTCCAATAGATTTAACCAAACTACTTATTGAAGAGGCATTAGGGAACTGAAGTGCAAGAACAATTAAATCATAAAGTTCAGGAATTTGAGGATGATTTTTTTCAAGGAATGCTTTTATATCATCCATCTTATTCTTTAATTCCTGAATATAATCATCAGAAAGATGAATGACTTCCGGCTCAGGCTCTGGTTTAGCCGGTTTACCCTTGTAATTATAATATGGCTGCAATTCAGAAATAAGGAGTCGTTTTGCTAGAGTCAAATCATATCTTTCGCCACCAGCTTCCTGATAGCATACGTAAATATCAAAAAAATCTTCCGGATTTTTGTTTTCCTTTCTCAAGGCATTGATATCTTTTAGCAGGTCATTTGTAACTTCTCTTCCAGGATGGTGAAAATTATTTACCGTCAATGCTGAACGCAAATTTATAAAAGCATTTCCAATATAAATCTTATCAGGTTCACTTTTATTTACAATCTTATATAAACCAGGTCTTTCTTCTACATCACTAAGCTTATTAACTTTTACGAAATTGATAGCTTCAACACTTTCCCACATAAATTATAATACTCCTTTTTTACCCTAATAATAATTATAGATATTATAGAGGATATCGTCAAACTAATTTATTTACCTTGCATTTGTTTTCTAAAGGCTGCATACTTCATCATAAACTATAAATAATATAGTTCACTTATAGGAATCGTAACAAATTAAACCTCAAGCTTGCCTATATATTTCAATTTTTCAGACTTTGCAAGCTGGCCTGGGTTTGTGCCCGGTTGTCCTACTGGAACTGGCACTCCTAATTCTTCATAATACTTCTTCCAGTAATCAGAAATTTCATTTTCGCCGTCACCAAATTTCATTGGGACAATATCAAAAATCGGAAGGATTTCTGCAATGTATTGAGAACAGTAAAACTTTCCGTTGTCAGGATAGAAAGAGTGATTGTATTCACAACCTAAATATCGCTCTGCCCTCTCCTTGATGATTTCTGCATCAATCTCTGGGTAGCGGTAAATGAAAACTTCATGTTTTTCTTCTGCGAGATATTCTTCAAGT
>CAMNBC010000116.1 GCA_946532115.1 uncultured Treponema sp. | reverse complement strand
AGCCCATTACCATGTAGTTCAAAAGAATTGCAAGGGCAAGAGGAACCGCACCAACGAGTCCGGCCCAGCCAGAACCAAAGGCAATTGTGATGATGATGAATACAGAGATGAGTGAAATCAAAAGGCTCTGAACCTGGCTTGATACAATCATCTTTGTCATTGTGTACTCCATTTCACCGGCACCTGTCGCTTCGATTGTGTAGCCTTCAGGGAAGTGTTCTGCAGCAAAGTTCTTTGCAGCGGCGATGATGTCTCCAGTTTCTTCTGTTGAGTGATTACGGAGCTGGCAGGTAACACGCATTACCCTCGGGCTCATATCATCATCTACGAAGCGGTCAAGAGAGCCGCTGAGCAAAGTCAGATAACCGTTTACAACACCTGCAAGCTCTTCGCGTGTTGGAACAGGATACTTTGCAGGATCATATGGAATCTCGTAATAAGCCATTCCGTTGTAGTTGCACTCTTTTTCAAGCTCAGTAAGCATTTTTTCCGGGGTTGCATTTTTTGCTCCGGCGGCAACATAAGCGCGGTTGAGCATTGCAAGAACTTCTTCTGTTGTCATAGGCTTAGAAAGCTTTTCTGCATATTCGATGTTTGGGTCTACCCAGTCTGTATCTACAGCAGTGGCAGTTGATGAAGCATCTTCTGATTCTCCGAAATCTCCAAAATCGCCGAAGTCACCAAAGTCCTCAAAATCGTCAAAGGAATCAAGGCCATCAGGATTTGCAGTATTTGCAAGGATCATTGAATCATCACCTGTACTTACAGCCACATCACCAGATCCCGCACCATCAGTTGCAGGAACATGCCATACCTGATTAATACGCTTAATAAAAGTTGTAAACGAAACAATCTTACCGATACCGTCATAGTTTTCTGCAAGATATTCCTGCATATCATCAACAGCTTTCAAAATCTCAGGATTAGTAAGGTCACCCTTTTCCTGACCGGAAATTGTAAAGTAAAGACTGTTAGTTCCGGCAAAGTTTTTATCAATTGACTTGATATCCTGACGAAGTTCACAGTTCTCCGGGAAGTAATTTACAATCGCTGTATCAATCTTAAGCATACGCAAGCCGGTATAAGATAAGCCCAGAATAACCAGAGTAAAAATCACAAGGCGGACGCGGCTGCCACAGAAGAAGTGATAGATGTTATACAAAGTGTTACCACTTGCCTCCTTCATTTCTTTTCCACCGGCAAGCTGGCGGGCACGCTCAAGTTTACGCTCAACCTTTTCAGTAAGATGCTTCATTTTTTCACGGCCAGCCTGAACTTTCTTAAAATCCTTACACAAAAGCAATGCAGGAATGAAGGTGATTGAAAGAACCAGCGCAATACCAACACCGATTGCAGTAAAAATTGCAAAACTATGAAGCGGTTCTATAGGACTTGAAACAAGCGAAATGAAACCGACGATTGTAGTAATACCGGCCAGCAATACAGCCTTCATAACTTCCTTAAGACCTGCAAAAATAGCATCTACATATTTTTCACGGGTAAGTTCTCCATCGACACCATCCAAAGCAACGTAGTAGTGTGTCAAAACATGAATACCATAAGCAGAGCCAACGGCAATCAAGGCAACAGGAATTACACTTGAAACCAGAGTAAAGGTAATTCCGAGCAGTGACATAAGTCCCATTGTCCAGGCAGCTGACATAACAACAGTAATCAAAGGAAGCAAAGTTCCATCAACAGTCTTAAAGCTGAAGAACAATGAAAGAAGGACTACAACAATTACAAGCGGAATCAAAGCTGCAAGGTCAGAAATCATAAACTTGCGCGCACTTTCTGCAACTACAGGGTCACCGTAAATCTTATAAATCAACGGCTGACCTTCACACTCCTCTACTACAACCTGTCGAACCTGTTCTAGAATTTTCTGCTGACGTTCAGCATCTGTAATTTTTGAAGAAGCCTTTTCTTCAGGAGTCATTGAATGAATTGTAATCTGCATCTGTGTTGCCGTATTATCATCATTTACAATAACACGGTTATACATATCGCTCCATTCAGCAAGACGGCTTTCAAGCTGCTCAATATCAGCTTCAGAACCAGTGTAAGAATCCGGAATGAGCTGACTGGCTGAAATTGAACCATCAGACTCACATACATAATCAATATGAGTAAGTGAATCAACACCTTCAACTTCATTGAGGTCGAGACAACGATCTGTAATTTTTCTTACAACCTCAATGTTTTCAGGAGTAAGGATAGTGCCCTTTTTTGATTCCAGGCTTACACCAATTACAATCATGCTGCCAAACTCATCTTCTGTCTGAGTAAGACGAGTATAAGAAGCATCCTTCTGTGGCAGAAACTGACGGATTGAATTATCAATTCCCAGTCCTGTAATAAAAAAACCGAAAACGCCGGTGAGAATCACACAAATTGCAATGATTATCCACGGTCGCTTAAAAAACAATCTTGTAGCTTTCATATTTCTGAAAACTCCTCAAATATAAGTAAATGATTCAGCAGAACAAATCTGCTGTTTTTAACTTTGATTTATCTGCGCAGCGCTCAAGTGTTTATACGTTTAATTTCTTAAACACTTAAACGTTACAACAAAGAATATAATTACAGCCGGGTTTAAAGTCAAGTAAATTTTGGATTATTCGTTTAATTTTTTAATCATTTAATCATATTGACAACTGGATTTTTTAGACTTATTATTTATATATGATAGATAAATCTGAAATTAAGAAGACACTCAAGACCTTTAACTCGTGCGTTCCTTTTTTTATTGCCATGAGCGATGAATACCGTCAGCAATTAATTATGGATATTGCCGAAGCAGGCCGAGAAGGAATTAACGTTTCCAATCTCTCTGCAAAATCAAAGCTTTCACGCCCTGCAATTTCACATCATTTAAAAGTTCTAAAAGATTCCGGTTTAATCAAACCAAAAAAGGTGGGCACACAGATTTTCTATCAGTTAAACCTGAGTGAGAATTTTAAGACAGTTTCAGAATTAATTACTTCAATGGAAAATATTCTTGCAAAAATTAACGAGATTGACGGAGAATAGAACTCCTATATTCTACCCCAGGAACTTAAAATTATCGCACCAGCAACAGTTGCAGCAGTCTCTGTACGCATAATACGCTCCCCCATTCCACAACGAATATAACCTTTTGATTCAAGCAGCAGACGTTCTCGTTCCGTCCACCCCCGCTCACTTCCTATTGCAGCCACAGCAAATGCAGTAGGCTTTACGGCATCTGCAAGACGCATTGAAGGATTCACATTATCAAGTGCCAGTCTGAGACACCCAGACTCTCCTGCTGCCGCTGAATCCATTTTCTCTACAGACTCCAGACATTCATCCAGAGTTTTATACAGACACAGTTCCGGCACGTGAGTACTTCCCGCCTGCACAGTTCCATCCAAAAGCATCTGGTATGCTGTGCCGCGCTCCACAAGGTTCGACTGCATATAAGATTTTTCGCCGAGGTCAGTTCCCGTCAAATGAACGCGGCGAACCCCAAGTGCCGCAATGTCACGCAGCAGCCGCTTAAGCTGAATCGGGCGCGGAAAACCAATAATCATTTCAAATGGTGCAAGTGGTTTACCGTCACCATGTGGTGAGAACTCGAAGATTATACCCGCATTGTCACCGGATGTTGAGAGTTCAATAATCTTAGCCACACCACTCTGCCCGCCAATAATACCGGCAGTAAAGGTATCCCCAGCTTTTTTATGCAGCACCTTAATAATGTGCTGAGCACGTTCATCCTTTACAGGCAGAAGCTTTGAGATTTCGTCTTGTGAAAACAAACAGATATTCATAAAGAAAATACCAATTTAAGTCGGCAGGCATAACCTGCCTCTAAACCACTCTTCGATTGTAGGCTGCTCGCTAGTCTCGCAGCTTGAGCCGTTCTTTCGATGAACCTAAAATGGCCCGCTGCCGCAGCCCATTTTTTAACGGTTCTTCGATTGTAGGCTAATTAAACATATTGATTCGTTTTAGTATTTTTACTAAATCGTCTTTTTCAATCAAATCAATAGGTCGTCCATCTATAAACTTATGGGCACTTTCAGAAAAACTGCCCATAGTAATACATACACCATTATCACACTTGGTATCACGCAGCTTACCATGAAATTCACGAACATTAATATCGCCAATTATATTCTGCGTTCTGTAGAAACGGAACATCTGCTTAGCTTCCCATTTTGGAGTTTCAACTTCACAAACAATTTCTACACTTTCAGAAGCAACCTGAACATCTTCAACCTTAACAAACGAATCCTTATAGTAAGTAGAAATAAACTTACGGCATAGTGCAACAAAGTCACTGGTACCGGACATAAGATAAGTCTGAAGATTTTTATTCTGGTTCAATTCAGAATAGCGGGCAACAAGTGCATCAACATCTTTATACTGAGGTTTTGTAGCCTGAATCTGTCGCAAATATGTAAGTCCCTTTGAAATATCATTCATTGCAATATACGTATTAGCAAGACGGTACTTAATCTGCAAAATGATTTGCTCTGGTACAGACGGAAGACGCAATGCAATTTCATAATCTTTTACAGCACTTGCATAATCTTTTACACGCTCATGCATTTTTCCTGCTTCAAGACATGACTGCGCACCAAAGTTTGGATCCGGACGCAGATGCATGAAAACCTTAAGAGCCTTATCGCCCATGCCGCATTCAGTCATCGCAATTGCCATATCAAAAAGAATTTCTTTGTTACCCGGATTTTCATCCAGTACCTTTTTTAAAAATGGCAGACAGTCACGATATTTCTGGGACTTAAAAAAAGCCTTACCAAGCAGCTCATTTACTTCATTATTTTCCGGCTGCATGATCCTGGCCTTCTTAAAACAGAAAATAGCCTTATCAAAAGTGTTTGCTTTCATAAGGGCACGACCAAGATACATGTTGCAGTCAAAATCATCAGGAACTTTCTTTATAGAAAGCATAAGAGAACTGATTGCATCCTCATTTTTTTCCATATTGTACGCTGCAATTCCCATCTTGAGTGCAGTTTTAGCAATATCAATTTCAGGATGCGCAGCGGAAATATCATAAAGTGTTTTATAGATATTCCAAACTTTTTCCCAATCCTTTTCACCGTAATAAATGTTTCCAACCATTTCCAGAGCCTGCACATTGTGCGGATCATGAGCAAGTTTTCGTTCAGCTTCTTTCAGAACAGCAGATTTACCTTTTTTCTGAATCTTCTGAGTAACATCTTTTTTGTCTTCTTTTCGTTTAATATTTTTTACACCAACAATCAACGAAACAAGAAGAAGAGCAACAATTACAGCTAGTAAGATTGAAATAATCATCAATTCTTTCCTTTATGTTTATTTACCAGTTTTTTCTTTTACAAGCTCAGCAAGACGTTCCATAGCAATTTTGATTTTATTGATATCGGTAGCATAACAACAGCGGATAAAACCTTCACCACCCTCTCCAAAACAGGTTCCAGGTACAACTGCTACATTATACTTAGAAATTGCTTCTGTCGCAAATTCCTCACTGGTCATTCCAGTCGGGCGAATATCCGGGAACATATAAAAAGCACCTTCCGGTTCAACACAAGGAAGTCCCATATCAATAAAAGCCTTATGCATAATATTGCGGCGCTGCTGATAGCTTACACGCATTTTTTCAACCTCATCCCAGCCGTGACGCAAACCTTCCGCAGCCGCATACTGACTGAAAATCGGAGGACAGATAGAAGAGTAAGCGTGCAATTTACAGCACTGTACGAGTAAGTCATGAGGAGCCGCAATATAACCGATACGCCAGCCGGTCATAGCAAAGGACTTAGAAAAGCCGTTGAAAATAATTGCGTAATCCTTCATTCCAGGGAACTCGCCGATTGAAACATGCTTATGGTTATCATAAAGAAGCTCGCAGTAAATCTCATCGCTCAAACACCAGATCTGATGCTTTTTTACGACCTCAGCAATCTTAGCAAGCTCGTTTGCAGGAATAATTCGTCCGGTCGGGTTACTAGGCGAACAGAACATAACAGCCTTAGTTTTGTCTGTGCAGGCTGCTTCAATCTGTTCGGCAGTCGGATAAAACCCAGTAACACTTGTATCCAGATGAACAACCTTAGCATTACAGAGAGTAGCCAGAGGCTGGT
>CAMNBC010000115.1 GCA_946532115.1 uncultured Treponema sp. | reverse complement strand
TTAATTCAAAAAGACAGACAGGAAGTCCGTTCAAGAAAAGAAGGATATCCGGCCGTTTATTTGAGTTTTCTATAAATGTCCACTGATTTGCAACAATGTAAGAGTTTTTATCGCCAGGCTTTCCAGCATTTTCAAAGTCTGCAATGTAGATGATATCAGATTTAGTTTCGCCATTTTGATGATAACTTACTTCAATACCATTCTGCAGGTATTCCATAAAAACAGCATTTTTCTTTTTTAGTTCAGCATTCTCAAAATGTCGGAGTTTAAGAAGAGCTTCATCAATTGCAGCAGGAGCAGCCTTTGGGTTAAGATGTCTGATAGAATCTTCAAGAACAGAATCATAAAGGGGAGAATGAAAGTCGCGGTCAATGTCCGGGCCGTAAACATGCTCCCATCCCATATTCTGGAACAGTTCAATCAACGCATTTTCATAGGCTTCTTCGTTGTAATCGGACATATAATCAAAACTCCTTAATGATTAATTATACATCCAAAATATGTTTTTTCAATTAGCAAAAAAATATTAAATCTTCTTGAACTTTTTCAACACTTGTATGAAGCAGACTTGCGGCTTTTGAGATAGTAATCAGTTCGTTGCTGAGTGCGTTATAAACAAGACGATTAAAGCGGTTTGATTCTTCCTGCGGATAATAAGATTGTTCAATTCGTTCTTTAAATGCGGAGTTTCTGTTCTTTTGAATGCAAAAAGATTTGTAACGAGGTTCGGAAATGATTCCGCAGGTTTTGGCTTTATACATTAAGGCATCGCAGGAAATACCAAAATGAATCTGAACAGCGCGGAGTTCAGGGTAAGTAATCTCACGGCGGGAATCACCAATAATTCGCCTGAACATAGATTCCAGAATAAGCATTTCATTTGCAAAAAGATTGCAGAGAGTCTCTTCATCTTTTTCAGAAACAGAATCATCAAAATTAAGAATTAGATGTCCCAGTTCATGAAGTGCAGTAAAGCGTTTGCGTTCAGATGGGAATGCTTTGTTCAAAACAATCACAGGATACACAGCATTAACCATGGAACTTAAACCGTCAAAAGATTCTGGAGCATCAATTTCCATAACCTTAATGCCATGTTCTTCAAGAAGGTCAATTACATTTATAATTCCATCGCTTCCAATATTCCAAAAATCACGAAGCTTAAGTGCCGCTTCCTTTACCTGTTCGGCAGAAGAAATCGGTTTTTTAAAAGGAGAAACAAATTTGACGGAAGCGTTGCATATCTCTTCGATAGTGATATAGCGTTCAAACATATCAGAAATATTCTGCTTAATGCTTTCTTCCTGTTTTACTGCAAGCTTGCTTTTGTGTTTTCTAAACTTAACAGATTCAATCTGCATAGTAAAAGGACGAAAGAAATAATCCACCGGCTGCCCCAAAGCCTTAGAAAGAGAAATAAGAACAGTACTACTCGGCGCCAGCTGACATTTTTCATATTTAGAAATGGCCATCTTAGAAAGACTGTTACCCATAGCAGCAACCAGTTCATCCATAGAATAACCTTTCATCACACGAGCATTCTTGAGTCGTTGTGCAAAAATTTCATTCTGAGTCATTTCTTCCCCTCTATCTTCTTCAGTTCCTTAAGAGTTTCAATATAGGCCTTTTCTACGGAAGAAAGAGTCTTTACCTGATACTTTCTATATTCACCTTCTGCTTTTTCCATGGCTTTTTTGTGGCTGATTTTTCCGGCTCCTTCCAGAACTTCTTCACCAACAGATTTTATTGTGCGGTCAAGCTGTTCTACATAATCACTCATGTGCATAACGTTGTGATTTTCAGCCTGATACTCTGCCATGTCAAAAAAGGCCGAAACAAGTGCATTCAGTTTTTTAAGCTCTTTTTCAGAAAGATAATTTTTGGCAATACGAACATCTTCTAATGTAACATCAGCTCCCTTAAACGATGTAAGCCCCATAAAATCTTTTTCACTGTCAGCCCGGTCATATATAATTTCGGCCGCAGTCTGACGATTTACCGCATAGTGAAGTTTATTCTGAACCATCTTAAAAAACGCAAGGGATTCAGCCGACTTAGGATTATAATCAGCACTTGTAGCATACAAATCCAGAACCTGTCGATACATCACTTTTTCCGAAGAACGAATATCACGGATGCGAGCCAAAAGCTCTTTCCAATAGTCTCCGCCACCAGCTTCTTTCAGCCGTTCGTCGTCCATCGTAAAGCCTTTACGAATATATTCATTCAGCCGCTTAGTAGCCCACTGACGGAACTGTGTTGCAATCTTTGACTTAATTCGATAGCCAAGAGAAATAATCATATCGAGATTGTAATATTCAACTTCGCGTTCTACATTTCGGTCACCCTCAGTTTGAACTGTTCGGAATTTCCGAACAGTTGCCTCTTTTGTGAGCTCTTCTTCTTCAAAAATATGCTTTATGTGTTCACTTACATTTGCCTTACTCGAACCATACAAGTCTACCAGCTGAGCCTGTGTAAGCCACACGGTTTCTCCTTCAAAACGAACATCAACAGAAATCTTCTCGTCAGCAGTTTTAAAAATCACGATTTCACTTTTATTATCTGTTGGCATTTTCGTACCTCCCGAGTTACAAAGTTATCTATGTTTACAAATATAATATAATTATGATAAATTGTAAACAAAAGATTTTGAGGAGAATTAATTCATGACTGATATCAAAGTTATAAAATCCAAAGAAGAATACGAACAGATTCTTAAACGGATTGAAGATATTTTTGATTCAAAGCCGAATACTCCAGAAGGTGATGAACTTGAATATTTAGTAGACTTAGTAGAAAAGTATGAAGATGAAAACTTCCCAATTGATAAGCCAAGTCCTAGAGCGGCAATCAGATTTCGTATGGAGCAATGGGGTCTTAATGCCAAACGCTTAATTCCATCAAATGATATGATTATCCATCCTGGAGAAACATTAAAAGAAGTAATGGAAGATAGAAATATATCAGCAAAGAGTCTCGCACAATCCACGGGTTTTACGCAGAATTATATTAGTGCTGTTTTGAATTGCAAAGAAAACATTTCTGCTGACTTTGCAAGAAAACTTGAGGACGCGTTAAATATAGATACCGATTTCTGGATGAAATTACAGGAACTGTATAATGATGAACTTAAAGCATTTGAAGAATCTCATCTTGTTTAAGTAAAATGCTAAAAGTGCGGATTGGCTCTGAAAAACATCAAAATACAGAAGAAATTCTCTGAATTTATGACATTTTTGCGTTGATTTTGCACAATTTGTGCAAAATGGTGAAAATCCTCCTTCGCCTAGGGGCACAGCCCCTAAAACCTGGTAGCTCGCAGATTAAATAAAAAAAAATTTCCTACAAGGTGATTTTTTTATAACAAATTGAATAATTTAACAAAAACTAAATATGATATTATTAAATTAAAAATAAAGATTCTGGAATACCGTTTTTTTTGTAAATATTATCTACCGTTTTTTTTAGGTTTTCTTCAAGATTAACACGTTTTATTGTCTTTATAGGAAAGATATATCCATCAAAATCTATTTCAGAAAATCTTCTCTTTTTGCTATGATTATAACTATAATAATCAAGAAGAATTTTACCATTTATTTGCTTTGATGATAAAAAATGAGATATTTCATCAAAATAATCGGTTATAGATTCAGCAGAGAGTCCAACAACCATTGCTTTATATTGAGGTATATTAGATTCTATTACACAATAATTGTGTGTCATGGCGAACAGAATAACATCTCCTATAATTTCATGTCAATATAAGTAGATTCAATTAAATTAATTGTTTTTTCAAGAATTGAATCAGCCTCATCCCTTGTTTCTACTATTCTAGTATTTATAATTCCTCCATCAACATGGAAGATAGAATTTCTTTCTTCATTATATAATGTATATAATGCTCCCAAAGCTTCTTGAATAGATATGTCCTTTATTATACTACGAGTATCGACATTTAACTCAAATTTTTTCATATTTGGTGCAAAAAAACTACCTATATTCTTATCTTTTGAATCTGTAGTTATATTGAATTTTTTGAAAATGGCTCTAATATAACCTTCCAAACCTTTTAAGATTGGAAAAACAAACAACGAATAATCTGAAAGATCAATTGTAACATTCTTTAAGGAAAAGGCAGGTAAAATAATACTTTTTAATTCTCCTTCTAAAAAATCTTTACTTTTATTAAATCTTGAATTATATTCTCTTTCGATTTCAGATTCATTTATTGTTACATCATAAATTTCTTGTTGTGCATCAATAATTTCTTTTGCAGAACATAAAC
Source organism: uncultured Treponema sp. (assembly GCA_946532115.1). Lineage (GTDB taxonomy): Bacteria > Spirochaetota > Spirochaetia > Treponematales > Treponemataceae > Treponema_D. The sequence goes on along the minus strand of CAMNBC010000115.1, from coordinate 1,849 downwards.
CAGATAAAAACTCACATAAATGTGTATATAAAACTAGTGGTTTTCCTTGAAATTGTGTATTTCCATTAGAATATCGTTTTATAGTAAGTAAATCTCCCGTTGTTCCTTTAAATTGAATTAATGTATAAAAAGCATCGCTTCTTTTTGTAATTACAGATGCTTTGATATCTGTTTCAAAATAATCTAATAAGAACTGAAAAGTTGAATCATCAATATTTGGAATACTAAAAGAAATACATTTTTTATCAGAAATACAGTAATCTTGACTAATTTTCTGAATAAAGGAATCTGTCATATCATGAGTTGCTGGATTTCCTGAGGAACATAAAGATGTGGTTCCATCTTTAGTATAATAGGCACATATCTTATATACATTCGTGTTTATTGATATTTCGAAATTCTTATTATTTCCATTGCCCTTTATGCTTACACTAGCAGTATCTCCAAAAAACGATTTAGCATTGTTTTCTAAATCAACTTCCATCTTATTTCTATCTAAATTCAAATTTTTTAAACTTAACATTTTTTTTCCTCGAACCTATTTTATATCAAAAATCTCACCATTCATCAACTTTGGTAAAAGCGAATCACGAAGATCAGATAATTTTCGATTTTCTTCTTGATTTGAGATGATAGTTTCAAACATTGGTTGAATTGTTTTGTTGAAATCATCAATTTCATTTTTGCTTGGAATCCAGCAAGGGACTGATAAAATATCTCCGGTGCTGATATTTGGTTGGGCACTTCCCTGACCTCGATTGATAAACTCTGTTATGACTTCTTCTTGTTTCAAAGTGCAATATATGAATGGAACTTTTTCTATTGGATTATTACCTAAGAAGAATTTGCCAACTCGTTGATTTACAAGAATTGGCTCTTGTGTTTTTGGAATCATGGAGAATTTACCTATTGTAGCTCCTGTCATGGCAATAACTAAATCTCCGCCTTGTACTATAAAGTCTTTAGCAACTTCGATTTTATCGTCAGCAACATGAGCACAAGTTTCAAGATTTAAGCACCCTTGTTCTATATCTCCAATTCGAATTACTTTTGTTCCTTCATCTTGCCACCATGAACTTTTGAATGCAAAACCAGATTTTACTGAACAATAATCACCAATAGTTCCTTCTTTTTCATATTTATCTACAAACCAGTTCTTGAAGAGGGCTTGGGCTTGGTGTTCGAGGTTGGTGTTTATTTTGTTGTTCAGTTCGATTTTGTCGTCTAGAGAATGAAGAATATTTACAGCTTTTTCCATATACTCTTTTTGAAAAAAGGGGATTTCCATTTTCTCTAGCGAATCAATATTTAAAGTTGGTTGAACAGTTGTATTAAGATTATTATTTATATAAGTTTGCCCATATTTTGAGTCAATGAAATATTTTGTCCATTTACAAATAAGAGGATTCTTTATATCAATTAATCCAGTGGCTCTAACTAAATTACATCCTGAAAATGATTTTGGAACTATTGCTGTTTTTCCAACAGACCCAACTAATGAAATAAGTAATTCTCCACCTTGCAATAAGGTTCTTTTATATTTATTTGAATTTTCTACTGTCGTTTTATCTAACAGATTTACATCAGATAATCCTGAAATAATATTATTAACTTTAATTACAGGAATTCCATTATCAACATTTTGGCCAGGTTGTACTATTCCGTATCCAATTTTCCTATCAACGAGATCTTTCAGTATTTTTTTTCCAATTAATTCCAATTACTTTCTCCAAACTCTTGCGAGCTTTCATGCGTGAGGCTATGGAGCCCCTTTAGTTGCCAGCTTGCTGGCAATGAGCGTTAGCGAAGGGCGGAACAGCCGACGGCAGCTTGCTGCCGGCACGCCCAA
>CAMNBC010000114.1 GCA_946532115.1 uncultured Treponema sp. | reverse complement strand
GATTGGATTAAAAATGATGAATCTATATCAGGCGAGTTCGGATACTAAATGAACATGTATCTTTAGTTTACTCTGAAAGTGCGTAAATATTCTTTGTGTTCGGGACTTACCCGGAAACTTTCGCATGCCTTTTGAATGGTCTTGTTGTGAGTCCAGTCATCAAGTTTTTTATTCTGAATAAATGGGATTGCAGAGTCCCACTGTTTTACAAGCGCTTCTGCAAAAAGCCACGCGGTCATCATGTTTACATAATATTCTTCGCTGCGGATCTGGGCGGGGAGTTCAAGATAATCAGCCTTAAAATCATCATCAAGAAAATATTTCATTAAAAGCAGCATGCCAACGCGTTGGGTAAAAGGCTTTTCGGAGCGGATCCAGAGCTGGAGTTTTGGCATAAGCTGAAGGCGATTCTTTTTTAGGACTGGCGGATTTAATCCGTCACTAACGGCCCAGTTGTTTATGTATGGAAGAAAGTTTTCGAGGGAGGCAAGACATTCGTCATAATCTTTGATTTTATTTATCAGCGCAATATGCAGGCAGTTTTCTTCATGATATTTGTGGGGCAGGCCGGTGAAAAAAGTGTCGAGTTCGGAAGAGGGTAACTCTTTAATTTCACAGACAATCTTTTTGTATGCAGGTGAACGAACTCCGATAAAAGCCTCTCGGGGTAAGGTAGGCACGAGTTTTGCAGAAAAGTCTGCGTATTTTGTATCCTGGTATTTGAAAAGGATTTTTTGAATCTGGGTCATATACATATTGTAACATAGATTGTATTAGAATGGAAATTAAGGCGGGGGATTTTAAGGGGGTATCCGGAAAATGTCAACATAGATGTCGCATAAATATTATCATTATGCAGACTTTTTATCCTCGTTTAGAACTTCAAACTCTAAAGCCGTATATGACAAAGTTCTTTAAGTTGACCAGAGGAGAGGATTCTTTTTTCTAGCTGCCAGAATCACGGCATTCCGATTTTTGTACAACTTAAAGTGTTCGCCATTTCGCTTTTGCATTGGAGTTACAAATTGTAAGCCTGAGTGCTTGTGTTCAAAATTGTACCAGTGAATGAAATCTGCAAAACAGTTTCTTGCATGTTCAATAGTGGCCGTCAAAATTAAAGGGGCTGTCTCCCGCCTTATCAGAATGTCTGTTTCCGATATTTTCAAAAATCTTAAGAACTGCAAGGGGGAGTTAAACGTCCATCCTTATTAAAGTCCTCGACAGAGGTATGGTAACCTTTTCTCAAAATCATTTTTTATCCTTCTGATTTTTTATGAAATAGTTTTAATATTTATTTTTCTTCGCGGTCTTGCAGATGGATTTTCATCGGCATAACCGACAGTAATTACTCCTGTAACATGATCGCCGTCACCTAAACCGAGCAGACTTTTCATTTCCTCCTGCTCATACCAGCCCGTCCAGCAGGTGCCTAAGCCCATATGACTGGCCTGCAGCAATAAATGTGTAATTGCGATTGAGCTGTCACGGATTGTTCGCTCCATGCTTCCGTCTTTACGGTACGAGGATTTACCGACACAAACAATAAAGACAGGCGCCTGCAGCATCCATCTTTGATTGTGATCTGCCTGACAGATTTTTTCTTTCATTTCTTTAGATTTTACGATTATGAAATCCCACGGCTGTTCATTAGAGCCCGAAGGGGCCAGACAAGCGGCCGTTATGAGCTCAAGCAGCTGTTCATCCGTAAGCGGATCAGATTTATATTTTCTGATGCTTCGTCGTTCTGTAATTTCAGATAATAAGGACATGGATTTATCTTATTCTTTTATTTAGATTTGTGCAAATTTTGCAGGTTTTGCCACTTTTGAAAATCAAACATTCTGGATACAAAAAGCAATTGATGACATCATGCTTAAACATACAGGAAGAGCCGATTTAGAATTACATGCAAGTCCAATTCGCAGCGGCAAGGGAATCTTGCGAGGATTTACAAAAGATAAACGTGAATCCATTCTAACTCCCCTTAGGAGAGGGGGTGGCGAAAGACCGCGAAGCGAGCTGAAGACAGGGGGAGACTTCCCCCTCATATTGTGATATATTCATCAAAATGAAAAATCGGAATTTCTACTTTTCAAAAATCCTTATTCTGCTGGCTGGTATTCTTTGGGGCTGTATGGGGCTTTTTGTGCGCCCGCTGAATGATAAGGGGCTTTCTTCCTGGGACATTGTTTTTCTGCGCGCTATGCTGACAACGATTTTTATGGCTGCGCTGCTTTTGATTAAGGACAAGGCGCTTTTTAAGATTCGCTTGCGAGACCTCTGGTGTTTTGCCGGAACCGGGCTTTTGAGTATTGTCTTTTTCAATCTCTGCTATTTTAAAGAAATTACGATTACTTCGCTTTCTGTGGCGGCAATTCTTTTGTACACGGCACCTGCTTTTGTGATGATTATTTCGGCCTTTTGTTTTAAGGAAAGATTGACGCTGAGAAAAATCATTGCCCTGCTTCTTTCTTTTTCCGGCTTGCTTTTTGTTACCGGAGTTCTTGGTGGCAGTGGTGTAGAACGGCTTACTTTTTCTACAATTATGATTGGGCTTGGTGCAGGTCTTGGTTATGCGCTTTATTCAATTTTCAGTCGCTTTGCAATTGAGCGGGGTTACGAATCTTACACTATCAGCTTTTATACTTTTCTTTTTGCAACGCTCGCCACTTTGTTTTTTGCAAAGCCTTCTGCCGTTGTGGGCGCAGTGACCTCTTCTGGCACCAGTCTTCTTCTTGCAATTGTCTTTGTTCTTGTTTCAACTGTAATACCTTACATCACCTATACCCTTGGTTTGAAAAATGTTGAAAATGGACAAGCTTCGATTATCGCTTCTGTTGAGCCGGTGGTCGCTACTTTGAACGGCATCGTCTGGTTTAATGAAAAAATGTCATGGAGTGTAGTGCTGGGGGTAGTGCTTGTCTTGTGTGGAATTGTGATTAGTAATATTGGTGTTTCAAAAAATACGGCCGAAGTACAATAATTGTGCCAACGGAAAACGCCGCACTTGGAGCATGTGGAGACTTCCCCCTACTGATTTAAATCATTAAAATGGGATTCATGAATACACAATTAAAAATTCGTGAAGCGACTCTCGACGACGCTGCCCGCCTGGTTGAGATTTATGCTCCTTATATAACTGAGACTGCGGTTTCTTTTGAATATGAAGTTCCATCTGTAAACGAGTTCAAAGGAAGAATCAAAAATATTAAAGAAAAATATCCTTATCTTGTATGTGAAAAGGACGATGTTGTTGTGGGCTATGTCTATGCCAGTTCTTACAGTGAACGTGAGGCTTATGACTGGACGGTAGGCACTTCGATTTATGTTGATAAGAATTACCGTAGAATGGGTGTGGGATCTCTGCTTTATAAGCATCTGGAAGAGAGACTCAAAAAAATGGGAATTGAAAATCTTCTTGCTGGCGTTGCTTACTGTGAGCGCGAGGATGAATATCTTACAAAAGACAGTTATAAGTTCCATCTGAGAGAGGGCTATGTTATGGCTGGTCACCTGAAGGATGTGGGTAAAAAGTTTGACCGCCATTATGATCTTCTTTGGATGCAGAAAAAGATTTAAGGAGTTATAATATTAGTATGAACTATATAATTGCAAAAGGACTTTTAATTCCATTTCTTGGAACGGCTCTGGGGTCGGCTCTGGTTTTCTTTATGAAGAAGGAGCTTGATGCTCGTATTCAAAAAATTCTTTCGGGCTTTGCGGCTGGTGTTATGGTGGCAGCTTCTGTCTGGAGTCTTTTAATTCCGTCTATGGAAATGTCCAGCGACCGCGGTCGGCTTGCTTTTATTCCAGCGGCTGTTGGCTTTTGCCTTGGAATGATTTTTCTTTTGATTCTGGATAAAACTGTTCCTCACATGCATCTTGATGAAACTCAGGAAGGTGTAAAAAGTAAGCTGCAGAAAACTACGATGATGGTGCTTGCTGTTACTCTTCATAATATTCCTGAAGGAATGGCTGTTGGTATTTTGTATGCGGGCTGGGCATCTGGTTCTGCACAGATTACTGAGGCTGGTGCTTTAAGTCTTGCCCTGGGAATTGCAATTCAAAATTTTCCAGAAGGTGCAATTATTTCTATGCCGCTTCATTCGAGAGGTCTTTCTAAAGGAAAGGCCTGCTGGTATGGTGTGTTGTCTGGAGTTGTAGAGCCTCTTGCCGGATTTTTGACAATTCTTCTTGCGAGTCTTGTTATGCCGGTTCTTCCATATTTCTTAAGCTTTGCTGCCGGTGCTATGATTTATGTTGTTGTAGAAGAGCTTGTGCCGGAAATGTCAGAGGGTGAACACTCTGACTGGGGAACGATTGCCTTTATGCTTGGTTTTGCTTTGATGATGGTTCTGGATGTTGCGTTGGGATAATTATTCGTGATGCTCGCACGGAATGCCCATCATGTGCATCATTCCGTAGCGGGTAAATTCTTCGATGTTTTCGATATATTGGAAAGCAGACTTCTTTGTCATTTTGTGGGTGATGATTTCTACAAAGGCGTTTATGACAGTCGAGGCTATAAAGTGAACTGTCATCTTGTCGATTTTTTTTGTGGAAATCTGATTCTTGTACATCCAGTTGAAAGTCTGCTCGCAGTTTTTTGTATATAGTTCGCAGATTTCTTCCTGAAAATGTTCATGTGTGCTTCCTGATGCTTTTGTAAGAAGCAGGGTAAAGGCATCAAAATTATCAAAAATATATGTCAGCAATTCATTTGTCTGTCGGTTTTCTTCTTCAAAATGTTCCTGAGAAACAAGATTATCTAAATCCATGTGATGAGAAGAATCAGCCATCATTACAGTTTTAGTTGTAAATGCAATAGCTTCATCAACAAGTGCGCAGAAAAGTGCATCCTTATCTTTAAAATGACGGTACATTGCACCTGTGGTAAGACCAGCGTTAGATGCAATTGTGCGCAGTGAGGCATTCATAAAACCTTTTTCAAGGAATTCAGACATTGCGCTGTTGAGGATTTTCTTTTTTGTTTCAATTGCGGATTCGCTCACAATGACACAATTTTAGAATGAAATAATGATATTTGTCAAGGAAAGTGATAACAATGTTATCAAAAATAACAAAAATCTATTGACAAGATAACACTGTTATCATTATTATCTATTAACGATAACAGTGTTATCACAAAAGTTAGTAATTGCTAACACTGAACAGGAGAAATTATGCAGGTTAAAAAAATTAACGACTGGTTTGAAAAATTCGGTCGTTTTGAAGTAAAGCATCGATGGGGCTTCCTTATCGGTTTATTAATTGTAACTGTTGTTTGCAGTCTGGGCCTTCCACGTCTTAAACTCGACAACGGCGAAGAGGACTGGTTTGACGACTGGGAAACAACAAAAGTAAATCAGGACCACTTTGAAAGTATTTTTGGTTCTACAGACACTCTTCTGGCTCATATTAAAGCTGACAACGTTTTTGATCCGGAAGTTTTGCAGATGATAGACCAGCTTGGCGACGAGCTTTTGAATAACGTTCCTTATGCAGGAAGTATCACTTCTTTGATGGAACTTTCTCTTCCAATTGGAACAGAAGACGGTTTTGAAGTAACAAGTCCTTTTGAAGACGGCGTTCCATCTGATCCGGCAGAGCTGGCAGAAAAGAAAGCTTTTATTATGAGCCGCGAATCCATTGTGAATAATCTTGTAAGCGATGACTGCACGGAGACCTGGCTTATTGTAAATCTCGAGCAGTATTCAGAAAACCTTGACCAGGCAATGGAAAAAATCGCACCTCCGGCAATGGCAATTTTTAATGATCCTAAATATAAATCTGACAAATGGGAAATACGCCCGGCTGGACTTTCTTATACTGAATACGAAGAGGAAAAGGCTATTACTTTCCAGTGCATAAGCCGTATTGGTCTTGGTTTTATTGTAATGCTGGTATTCCTGATTGTATTTATCCGCTCTTTGCGTGGTGTTGTAGTTCCTTCAATTGCAACACTCGGAGCCCTTTGTACAACTCTTGGTGCTTCAGCCTGGATGAATATCAAAGGTAATAACACAATGATTCTTGTAACAGTTCTGCTTTCTATGGCACTTGCTGTAGGCTATGCAGTTCACTACATCAACTCATTTAAGATGCACTTTAGAAAAACAGGTCAGCGCAAAGAATCAA
>CAMNBC010000113.1 GCA_946532115.1 uncultured Treponema sp. | reverse complement strand
ATCTTTTTTTCGGGAGAATTCTCCTAATTTTTCCCAATTCGCAAAGAAATACATCACAAAAAATCAAAAGTAATATAAAATGTATTTATGAAATTTCGTAAGATTTTGTTTCTGTTAATTCTTTCTTTTCTTTCTATAAACATTTTTGCAAAAACGAAAAATTACATTCCGCAGTGTGATTCAGAGGCTCGCATTATTTTTAATCAGCTTGTAGAAAATGAAACAAGTCTTCAGAACTATATTCTTTCAGAAAATGATGATTATACAAAACTTGACCGTTCCTTCTGGAAAGTTGATGTAAATCAAAATGTCTGGTTAATAATCAAAAATACTACAAATCAGAAATATGCTCTTCTAAAGCAGAATCTGGAAAATAATAACTTTTCTTTTTTTTCACCAGAGCTTCCGCAGGATACTCCGGACTCAAATTATCAGATTCTGCATTTTGAAATAAGTAATGATGAAATACTTTTTCTGGACTTGTGGGAGCCTGTCCAAAAAAAGAGAAAACTAATTTCCATGAATTCAAAAAATCCTTCTGCTGTAAATGTGTTGATAGATTTCCACGGTTATAAAAACTGGGGTAATCTTTCAATGGTATACAGTTCAAAAACCGACCAGTTATATGTAGAAACTTACGGCGAATCAAAGGAAGTGCGAGGTCGCATGGTTTTGTATGATTCAGGTTTTTATATTTTTAAGCGCACAGACGGAAGTTTTTCGCAGGAAGGTTGTGAACGCGTTTTTAATATTCCTCAATGGATAATTTCCGATGCGCGTTATGCTTTTCTGGAACAGGAACCGGCAGATTACAGGGGCTATCTGGACTGGCTTTATTATTTTTGTGATTACGGTGAAAAGACTTTTGTGTATCAGACAGAGGATGGAACAATTCTTACCGATGAGGCTGCTCTTCGTAAATGTATAGAAGATAACAGATTAAATGATGACAGTGTGGAATTATCAAGACACCTGAAAAAAGTTAGGAATAATAAAATACTTGATGAGTCTGCACTTTCCTGCATTTCTAAATTTCCGCAAAGTTATCCTCGTTATTCTGAATATCAGCCCTATAATGCCTGGCTTTTAAAAACTGCGGACGGCGTATGGCTTTTTGTTGAGCTTGGTGTTCAGTATATTGACAGTTATGGAAACGTAAACTGGAAATGTGCCTATATGACTCCGTATCTTCTGGAAGATGCAGATGGAAATTATCCTGATGTGAGTGAAAAAACTTTGGGAATGATGAGGATTGCCTCTCCTGTGAATGAAAAATGCACCACTGCCCAGAGTCTGTACGGAGCTCTTGTTTATAAAGATAATGATTCTGCTTACTGGTTTGTTTATAAAAATGGTGAAAAATATGAGTGCGCATCTTTTGACCAGGCAGAAATGACAGCCCAAAAGCTTGCAAAGGGAAAAAATGTTACTGGCCCAAAGCCGATTGTTGCAGCATCCTGGCTTATTGTAGTTATTCTTCTATTTATTTTGGTGATTGCAGAAAGTGTGGTAATAATCATCATCCTTTCTAAAAAGTTTTCGCAGCATCTTTCCAAAAATGATAAGAAATTTATTTTTAGAATACAGGAAGCCGAGCGCACAAAACTTTCGCATGATATTCACGATTCTGTTGTTCAAAATATCCGCGCTATAAGGCTGGAAGCCGAAATGCTGGAAGTGGCTGGAGGAAGCGAGGCTAAAAAACAGAAGGTTGTTGATGAAATGACGGACGTAATTTCTCTTCTTCGTAATATCTGTTATAACTTCCGCCCGGCAGAACTTTCTGTTCAGACAGAAAATGCGGAACTTATTTCTATTATAGATACTCTTTGTCAGCAGTTTATTGCGCGTACAAAGATTCCGTGTAAGATTCAGATTCAAAAAGACTTTGTTCCGCCAAAAATGGATACAGAGAAATGTACGAATATTGTTCGGGCTGTGCAGGAAGCCTTTTCTAATATAGAAAAACATTCTTATGCAACAGATGTGAGGATTTTGATTCAGACTGAAAATCATGATGATAAAAACGAATTGGTAATATTTATTATTGATGATGGTGTAGGTTGTGATATTGCTAAACTTGGCCGGAACAAAATGCATTTTGGTGTACGGAATATGAAGGAACGTATTGCGGCGGCTGGCGGTCAAATAGAGTTTTTCAGCACTGAAGGTCAGGGCTTGAGTGTACAGATGAAGGTACCGTATGAAAAATAGTGTTTATATTGTAGACGACCATTCCATGCTCAAAAACGGGCTGAAAAATTATCTGGAATCAAATACAAAATTTACGGTAACAGGAGCCTTTTCGGGTGGAGCTGAATGTCTGGATGCTTTGAAAAATGAAAAATCAGAATTGCCGGAAATTATCATAATTGATATACAGCTGGCAGAAAATGAATCTGGCTTTACTTTAGTAAAAGAACTGAAAAAACTTTATCCTTCTATAAAAATCATAATGTATTCGATGTATGACACCTGGGGCTTTATTCTGCAGGCTAAGGATTTAGGTGTTCAGGGCTATATTTCTAAAGTTGCCAGTGATGAAGAGCTTGTGCGCTGTCTTTCTGTTGTTCAGGCGGGCGGTACTTATTACGAAAAAAAGTCTGAATCCATTCAAAGCGAACTGGAATCTATAACTTCCGTGCTGAAAAAGCAGGAAAAAGTTGTTTTTGAAATGGCACTGCAGGGCAAAACAAATAAGCAGATTGCAGACGAATTATTTATCTCCCTTCATACTGTTGAAAATTATATCAGTTATCTTATAAAACTGGCCGGCTGCAAAAAGCGCGAAGAATTAATTGAAAAATATAAATAAAATGCACTCTGTCATTGCCGTGCTTGACACGGCAATCTAACACCGGGCAACCATTGTAGAATAATCAAAAAAATAGGAGAAAACTCCCGACGGCAATCCCTCATCTTGTTTTATAATCATCGTAGGAGGCCTTATTTATATGAAAAAAACGTTTAGTATCATTACTACTGTACTGCTTGTGGTATTTTTGATTTCCGCTCTTTTTACAATAGCTGGATGTACGCCATTAACTGGTGATGCAGCAAAAAACGAAACAGAGAATCAGAAAAAGGATGAAACTCAGGATGATAAGAAGGATGGGCTTATAATTCCAATTACTCAGGTATGGGTATGGAATGAGCTGGATGGTTCTTTTGATGCAGCAAGTGGAAAAGTTATTTTGAAAAACGGCAGCAAGGGTGCAAGTATAGGAATCGATACCGTCGATGCTTCGGAATATAAATATGTAAAGCTTGTGTATGAAAAGCTGGACTTTCCGAATATTATTTTCAGAGTGCATTATGAAGATGAAAGCCTTTCTGAAGTATTTTTACAAAAAAATAAGACAACAGCTTATATAGAATTAGATGCTCTGAGAAAGAAAAAAGTTACCGGCTTAAGTTTAATGACCCGTTCGCCGGAAAGTAAAATTGGAATTGCAGAATCTTCCCTTATTCTTAAAGAAGTTAATTTTGTAAAGGAAAAGAAAACAGAAACAAAGTCTGCAATCACAGATAAAAAGTCTGGAACTTTTAATGATAGTATAACTGCTCTTGAGCTTTCAGATAAAATTGGTCTAGGCTTGAGTCTTGGAAGCGGCCTTTCTGCCTGTCCTTATTATAATCAGAAAGAATTAAGACAGACAGGTTATGGTTTCCAGCGCAATTTTAATAAAGCGGGTGAACCTCTCGTAATGAATCTGGAAGACCAGAAGGTTGCAGTAGGAAATGGTTATGGTGGACTTGCCTTTGAACTTGGAGAACTTCCTCTGGTAACAAAAGCCTATATTGATGAAGTCCGCGATTTAGGTTTTAAGTCTATAAGAATCTGTGTAACCTGGTATCCCTACATAATTGATAAAAATTATACAATTGATCCGGATTTTATGGTACGTGTAAAAGAGGTTGTAGACTGGGCACTTGAAGATGGACTTTATGTTCTTTTGAATGAACATCATTCTGTTCATAAATTTAGTCCGAGCCCGCTTGGCTATGCCGATGGCTATAATCTTACAGAAACCGACCGTGCAGAATCAGAAAGATATTTGAAGGCTGTTTATGAACAGGTTTGCGCTGCCTTTAATGGTTCTTATGATGAACGCCTGATTTTTGAAACTTTGAATGAACCTCGCGTTATAAAAGAAGATGGCTCTGAAATCTGGAATATAAATACCTGGTCTTCAGAAGAAGATAAAGCTGCCTATAATGCGGGTACAAAAATCCTTTGTGATTATAATCAGCTGATTGTAGATACAATTCGTGCAAGCGGTGGAAATAATGCAAAACGCTTTATTATGGTGCCGACTTATGCAACTTCTCATGAGGCTGTAACAGACGAAAATTTTAAACTTCCTGATGATAGTGCAGGTGGAAAAATGATGGTCGCAGTTCACTGGTATCCGCTGGGCTTTAATGAGGAAAATAAAAAGCGCGAGGCTTATTCATCATCTGTAAAAGAACAGTTTGAAAAATCCTTTAAAAATTCTTATGACCGCTTCATTTCAAAGGGAGTTCCTGTAACTCTTACAGAATTCGGAATAGAAAATGGCGGCGACCTTCATACTAAATTATTCGGTTCTACAGCTGCAGATCATGATGAACGTAAGCAGTGTCTTACAGATATGTGTGAAATTGCAGGTAAGTATGGGCTTTCTGTAATGGAATGGGATGATGGTTATGTTCATAACATTATTAATCGTCTTACAAATCAGCCTTATGAAAATGATGATTTTACAGCATCACTTTTTGCTGCCTGGAAAAAAGGCCATGAGAATTATTATGGAAAAAAGGTGCCAGTTGCTGCGTTTAATAAATCTTTTAGTGTAGCTCCTTCCGGGGTGGCGATTGTGAATCCGCATAAAGGCTTTGTGCAGTATGTCTGGGGCGATGATTATTTATCAAATGAATGGTGGGATTTAGCTCTGGCATCAGGCAAAAATGAATCCTGGAATTATTGTTCTGTAGTTTATACCGGTTGTGGTTGGAATAAAATTCAAAAGGGAAAAAATGAATATGACTGGTCTTTTATAGATAAACAGCTTGAATCCTGTAAAAAATATAATAGAACTTTGGGCTGGCGTATTTGTCCAATAGATTCTGGTGATAAAGATGGAGATTTAGTTCCTCAATACGTTTATGATGAAGGTTGTAAGTCTGTAATGTCATATTGTACAGATTCTAAAAAAAATATTCTTGTACCAGACTGGTCTGATCCGATTTATATTCAGGCCTGTAAGGATTTTGCCAAAGAAATGGCCAGAAAATATGATGGAAATAAATATGTTGAGTTTATAGATATACGCTGTTTTGGAAACTGGGGCGAGTGGCATTGTTTTCAGCTTCAAGACAGCGAAATGCCTTCGATTGAAGTTCAAAAAGATATAATAGATTATTATTTATCTGTATTTAAGAAAACTCAGCTGGTAATTCCAAGTGATGTTCGCGGAGAAATGTATGAATATATACTTTCCAAAGGAATTGCAAAAAGAGACGATGGTTTAATTCAGATAAAAGGCCGTGAAGATGAATTGAAAAAATGCTATGAAGCAGGCCTTCCGGTCATTGGTGAAAACTGTGATACTTATGAAAAGATGCTCCAGTGTTCAGATGCGGATGATTATAATCTCAAGTGGACTTTAGAAAGATGGAAAAATGCAATTAACGTTTCCCACATGACTTATTATGAATTGGACCGCGGGGATTGTGGTGCTAAGTTTTTCAAGGAGCAGGGCCAGCATGTAAAAGAAATGACAAACAAACTGGGCTATAATTTCACCGTGACTTCAGCAGATATGGAGTACGATGCTTCCGAGAATGTAAAACTGAGCGTGACCATCAAAAATACAGGTCTTGCACCGGCCTTCTTTGATATAAACCTGATTGCGGAGGTGACCGATGCAGAAGGAAAACGCAGAGCCTGTCTAGGAGAGCCTGTTTTAATAAAGAAAGGAACTTTTGCGGACGGTGCTGAAAAGACTTATGTTTTCAATATTAGTAATGTCAGCCTTTATAAAGGGGAATGTATTTGTCTTGGCCTTTATGAAGATGCCCTTGCCGAAGCTCCAGGTGTGAAGTTTGATAATAAAAATACACTTGAGAATAATAAGTTAAGATTTTGCGAGAGTTTGGATAATTAGCAGAAGTTTACTGCAAGATATAAAGTCATATAGGATTACGAGTGCAG
>CAMNBC010000112.1 GCA_946532115.1 uncultured Treponema sp. | reverse complement strand
ACAAGGGAACAGAATCAGCTTGAAAATTTAAAAACTGAAAAGAACGCCTGGCGCGATATTAATTCAAAATTAACCTCGCTCAGAGACAATACAAAAAATCTCTATTCTTTTGAAAATCCTTTTAACAGTAAACTAACCTCATCAACCGAAGAATATGCCATTACGGCAGAAGCCAACCGCAGTGCAAGCATTCAGTCATTTAAGGTAGATGTTATACAGGCTGCAGCAGCTGACCGTTTTCTTACGGATGAACTCGAAAATGATTTTAAGGTTCCTCAGGGAACCTACACCTACAAGGTTGGTGAAAAACAAATTAGTTTTAACTGGAAAGGTGGTACACTAAAAGATTTTTCAGCCGCAATCAACAAACGCGGTAATAACATCATTAAATCTTCAATTATTGGAGCATCTGCAGGAAAAAAATCTCTGCTTATTGAAGCTGTTCCGACAGGAAAAGAAAACCGTCTTATTTTTGAAGATGATGCAAAAACCTTTGCCTTTGATTCGGGCATGGTAGATAAAATCAAATCAGAAACACAAACCTTTGCAAATACACAAAATGAAATATTACCTGTAAATAAAATTGAATATGACGAGCCGGCTTATATGCCAGTTCTTTCGCTTATAAATACAAAATTTGATGAAGAAAAACAAACTGTAAACGTTGACCCTAGAGGTGCGTATCAGATAAAAGTACCGGAAAAAATTCTTCGGGATGAAGCTTTACACCTTCAGTTTACAGTAACAAAAAAAGAAACCGAAGATATTACACCTGCCATAAACCAGACTCTCATTCAACCGGAACTTCCAGATGCAGGAACCGCTGAATTTGGCGGCATTGTAATAAGTAATAATGAATCGGATACAAATCTAAATCTTCCAAAGGAGCCTCCTGCCCCACTTGAACCAGTCATTACTGATTCAATTTTGTATGCAGTAATGGAAGATGGAACAGAAAAAGAAATTCCTTATACTCCAGCGGCAGAAGAAGGAAAACCGGCTCAAATTGACGTAAAACTTTCTGACTACCCTGGAATTAAATCGGTTGCAATTCGAAATCTGAATACAGGAACAAGTTTTGAAATTTCAGATATTACAGCCCTGGATCCGGTAAAAGATTTAGGCTACGGACCAAAGCATCCAGTTTCTACAGCAGATGACGCAATCATCAAATACGAAGGAATTACAATTTCTCGCCCTTCAAATAAAATAGATGATGTTGTTCCTGAAATCACACTGAACGTTCACGACAAAACAGAAAAAACCGCAACTATTGCGATTAAGCCGGATGTTGATTCTTCAAAAACAGCAATCATTGATTTTGTCGGAAAATATAATCAGGCTGTGGCAGAATTGAACATTCTCTCTCAGAACAAGCCTGAAATCATTGAAGAACTTGATTATCTTACAAATGATGAACGTGAAGCAGAACAGAAAAAGCTCGGCCTTTTTCAGTCTGATTTTTCACTCACAAGTATAAAATCAAATATGGCTTCTACAATTGCAGCACGCTATATGTTTTCGGACTCTGCAGAAGTTACAATGCTTTCACAACTTGGAATTGCAACTAACGCGGGCGGTTATTCAGGGGGGTACTCGCAGAGTAAACTTCGCGGCTACCTTGAAATTGATGAAAAAAAACTTGATGATGCACTTGAAAATCATCTTGATGATATTAAAATGCTTTTTGGTTATGATTCAGATGGGGACTTAATTGTAGATTCCGGAATTGCCTATAAGCTGGATAAACAGATTTCGGCTTATACTCAAACCGGCGGTATTCTTGCAATGAAAACTTCTACTCTTGATTCAAAAATCAAAAGCTCAGAGACCCGAATTACAAAACTCGAAGCACAAATGGACAAAAAAGAAGCGGAATTACGCAATAAGTACAGCCAGATGGAAGGTTCTCTGAACAGCCTCGAAGCTCAACAGAACACAATTTCGAACTTTACAAAGCAGAATCAAAATCAAAAATAATTAAGGCAGGTAGTATATGATAGAATTTTACATCAACGGACAACAGGTAGACGTACAGCTGGAAGATGAGCAGACAATTGGCGATGTTCTCCAGTCTTTTGAAAAGACCTGCGAAGAAAATGAAGCTGCAGTAATTGGTATTACTGTGAATGGAAAACAGATTACAGCAGAACTTTTTGATGAAGAAGCTGCAAAAACTCTCGATAAAAACTCAAAATTTGAGTTTTCAATTGTAACTAAAAATGATATAAAAGCATCTTTTGCGAAACTTTCAGAATTATTTAATGAATTAGCACTACAGATGGAAGGAGTTCCAGTAGCCCTTCAAAGCGGTAAAAATCTTGAAGTAAGCGAATCCATCAAAAAACTTGCAGACAGCATTGATCAGTTCTGCCATATTGCAACTCTTGCCTCGCTATTTCCGGATACATTTACAGCAACATCTTTAGGTGGTATGAATTTCAAAGATTTCTTTGCAAATTTTTCACCAATACTTAAAGATTTTGAAGATGCACTCCAGAACAATGATACTGTAATGCTTGGTGATCTTTCAGAATATGAAATCTGTCCGAGATTAAAAGAGATTTCAGAGGCCCTTAAAACAATATAGGAGGCATAAAATGTTCTTTCTATTAGGTTCAGGAAGCGGTTCTCCGCTTGAAGCCAGACAGACCCATCGAGGTGATTTAGCATTAATAATCATCATACTGGCAGTATTTGCTGTTATTCTCGGAATTGCATTTATAGTTTACATGAGAATAAAAAGTTACTATAAATCTGAACAATATATTGAAAAAGAGCGGAACCGAAAAACCAAATATAAAGACATCCAGAAGCTTACAAAAGAAAATAATCTTTCACAGGCAGAAGCCGCAATGCTATGGGATATTTGCCGGATAACACAGTGCAGTAACATTTTATATTCAGTAAAAAGTAATCTTGAAGTAAATGCACTTTTTAGAAATGCTTATAATATTATGAAAGAACAGAATCTTTTTACTGAACCTAAAATCGATGATTTTTTCACATGTCTTTTTAAGCTGGAAATGATTGTTGCTCAAACCAAAAAAGTTCTTTCAACGCGACAAATTCCACCATCCTCTGTAATCTTTTATATTTCAGATGCCGGAGAGCAGTATCCTTTCACTGTAACGCAAAATCAGAAAGATTTTTTTACTGCCGAAATTCCAGACTTTGTATACACAACACCAAGACGTCCTCCACTTCTTACGCGCAGTCGTTTTACCTTTAAAACATCAGACGGACTCTCTTATAATCTTATTACCAGAATTATCCGTTATAATGAAGGAAATGACGGAAAATACTATATGGTTCTTTCACATTCTGAACAGCTTGAATGTCAGGCACAGCGACATTTTAAGCGAGAATTCCTTGAAACACAATGTAGTTTTAAAGCTGTAAAGGTAAATCCGGATCCTAAAAAAGGAGAACAAAAATATTCTTTCAGCGATAAAGAATATCAGGGAAAGCTTACAAATATTTCTGCAGGCGGATGCTGTATTCAAACTACCCTTCCAATCAAAGAAAAACAGCATATTGGAATTATACTTCCGGACTCTGGAATTAAAGAAACTCTTGTTGGTATAATCCGTAAAACCAGACGGTTGCCTAATGGCAAGCTTGCACTGCATATTCAGTTTCTTGATATTCCACTGGCAGCAAAAAACAGAATACATATTCTTGTATATAAATACGAATTATAAAAATCTCAAAAAAAAGACTCTGGCATACATTTTTATAAAAAAAAATATTACTTGATATCACGGCATTTTTGGAGTATTCTATAAGAATATGAGAGTCATTGAACTACAAAATATTCAGCGGGAAGAAGGCCAGATTTTCTACCTCAGAAAATATACCTGCGATGCAGTAATTGAATTTCCGACCAGTACCGACACAGTTCAAATCTTCTTCAGTATTGAAACAAGCCCAATGGGAAAGAAAATTATTGAGCTCTCATTCCCTCAGCCTATTAACTATCCGCTCATTCCGGTAAAAAAGGCTTTACTTGAATATATCTTTACAGAAGAGCTCGAAGGCAGACTACCTTGTTAACATTCACAACAAAATCTCCAGAAGAAACAATTGCGCTTGGTGTTCGCATTGGCAGCAAGCTTAAAAAAGGTGACGTTATTGCCATGCAGGGAACCTTAGCTGCCGGCAAAACTACAATCACGAAAGGTATTGCTCAGGCACTCGGAATTTCTGAAACAATTACCAGCCCTACATTTTGTTTAATCAGCGAATATTACGGTAAAATGCCACTTTACCACATGGATGTATATCGACTTGAAGGTGGAGAAGATTTTGTAAATCTTGGTACGGATGATATGATTTATGGAGACGGAGTTTCCATTATCGAATGGAGCGAAAAAATCATGGAAGAATTACCGGCCAGAACCATTGTTCTCCGGCTTACACCGCAGGACGATGGCAGCCGTCTCATTGAAATTGAAAACTGGAACAATGGAGAAATATAATGAATATTCTTGCTTTAGACTGCGCCGTAACACGGATTTCTCTTGCAGTAAAAACTGATTCTAAATTTTTAAGCGCAACTTACGATATTGGAATGAGACAAAGTGAAATTCTCGTTCCTTCTATTGATGAACTTTTAAAAAAAGCTGATTTAACTGCAGCCGATTTGAATGCAACCTGTCTTACAATCGGTCCCGGAAGCTTTACAGGATTACGTCTTGGCATTTCTGCCCTCAAGGCAATTGAACTTGCATTTGGTGTTCCCGTTTATGGAATTTCTTCTCTGGAAGCCTATGCTTTTGCATATAAGAATTTTAATATACCTCTTCTTTCCTGTATAGATGCAAACAAAGATAAATTTTATGCACGTTTTGAAGATGGAGATAAAATCATTTTAAAAGATGATGATTATGAAGTTTCTATTATCACTGATGCTGTAAAAGATTTTGAAAATCTTTTAGTATGCGGGCCAGATGCTTTAAAACTGGTTGAAAAACTAAAAACTGTGTATGGTGATAAAAATTTTCTTGTTCCACAAACAAGTCCGGAAACTACAGAATCTCTAATTCAAATTACAGAAGAACTTATAAATAAAAAAGCCGAACCGCTTAAGGATTTTGACGGTCCGGTTTATTTACGTGCAAGCGAAGCTGAACTTAAACTAAAGGGTGCTATTTCTTAAGAAGCTTACTGAGTGCACTCATTGCACTCATTGCTTTTTCATTAGAAGGTTCCTGAGCATCAACAACAGCAGCCTTATTTTCATTCTGAATAGCATCAAAAACTTCCTGACGGAAAACTTTTACATCCTTAGGAGCTTCAACACCAATTTTTACCTGATCTCCATGAACATCAATCAAGGTAATAGTAATATCTGTTCCAATTTTGATTTTTTCATCAATTTTTCTTGAAAGGATAAGCATTATTGCCCTCCTTTCTTATTCAAAGCTTGAACTATATCAACCTTTGTAGACCAGCGGTTATCATTTAAAATAGCCTGCATACACTGATGATTTTTTTTGTTAATTACAAGAGGGCCCTGAAAGTTTGCTGTAATTGCAGACCCATCATGAGGAACCGTTACAATTGTCATTATGATGATGTCTTCTGGTTTTGTAATTCCAATCTTTTTAAGTGAAGCATCATCAATATCAGTTTCATATTCTGAACAGATTAAAAAAGGATCTACAATCAAAAATGCAAGATTCGGATCCTCACACGACTGAAGCCACAAAAAAGGTTCATAGTCTGAATCAACAAGAGCATATTTTGTGTACTGTTCAAAACCAAAAAGACCAGCGGGAATTGTGATAAGATGATCTTCAGTAACAGAGATTTTTCCACGGGCTTTTGTTATAAGTTCCATATTAATTCCTTAGTTTAACAGAGTCATTCCGAACGCTACGCCACATTCGCACGCACCTGCTACGAATGTGTGTTTCGGAATCTATTTATGAGATGCTGAAACAAGTTCAGCATGACATTATCTTTAACGCATGTAGTTTAATAATGTTGACGAATACATTTTTCCGGCCTGACTCAAGGTTGCCTGATTTGTATAATCTAACATCTTAAGATCTGTAATTGCCTTTGTAAAATCAAGGTCACCTTCGCGGCTTACCATTGAAGTTACATCAAGAGCAAGTTTACTGTTTCTTGTAGCATTGAGTTGAGCACGCTCATACTCTGCACCAGATTTTGCAATACGTGTAACAAGGCTGTCTATACCCTTATCAAGAGCAC
>CAMNBC010000111.1 GCA_946532115.1 uncultured Treponema sp. | reverse complement strand
TTTCTTCCGGCATGAGCTGAACAAGCTTTGACCAGATTTCTTTACATGCATTGTAGTTGTTTGCGTTGATGTAGCGGAGAATTGCTTTTTTGTAGTAACTCTTTGCATTTTCAATGTCACTTGCATTTTCATAGTGTTCACCAAGGAGTTTTGCAAGATCAGCTTCTTCAAAGTCTATGCGAACGATTTTTTCATAAAGCTCCCATACTTTGTCGCTGCCTTCTGCAAGGTAGCTGTCTGCAAGAGTGCGGAGAGCAAATTTATTGTTTTCATCATCAGCAAGAATGCTTTCGCAAAGATATGTTACAATGTTTTCCTTGTGGTTTTTCTGGAAAATATCGACAAGATTTACGAGGTTTGAATTATCAAGAGAACCATTCTGCAAATCAAGAATTCCGCAGATATAAAGAGCGATAATGCTGTCTTTTGAGTGAGAGAGATGCTCCTGACATACTTCGTGAACCTCTTTAATGATTCCTTCGCTCTTTGCTTTTTCTACGAGTTCAGCAAGCTCTTTGAGGTTATTCTGCGTGTAGTTACTGATTGTTGCACGAGTCCAAGTCTCTTCTTTCAGCATGTCCTGAATTGACTGCATTAAATCTGCCATAAAATTCTCCTTGTCTGGTCGCTGTGCTATTTAATGTACATTTCGTACACAGCAGAATCCAGAAGTTTAATTCTTAGTAACACTTCATTAATCTTGGCTTGATTTTCCTTTGCCAAATCATAATGATCCATAAGCCAGAAATAACAATTGAGCATACGCGGAATAAGAATCTCGCTGTTGCACGAAGGATCCTTGATTTCATTTTCCATTGCGTAAAGATCTTTCTTTAGTCTGGCAACTTCCTGTGAAGTCAGCTCTCTCTTGATGTTGAAAACTCCACCCAAAACTCCGTAAACCGGAATCCAGTACTGGAGTGCTTTTCCTGAATATCCCTTACTTTTTGTCTTTTCAATAAGGCATTTAATAAGCTCAGAATCAAGAAAATCTAAGTCTATGCTGTCAGGGTCTGCAAAAAAAGCTTCCCGATACAGCACTTTTCCGAATTTATCTTCGCCGCAAAGTGAGTAGCAGTCTGCCAGCTCTGCAAGCACCGAAGAAAGGTTCGGATATATATTGTTTGCTTCTGTCAGAAAAGCCCGCGCATTTTCGAAATCACCAAGCTTCTTATAACAGATGCCTGTTTTTTTGTAGATTTCGGCTTTCTGGAGCGGATCTTTTTCCTCCAGCATCTTTTTGTATTCTTCTAATGCATTTTTGAAGAAACCTTCCTGAACAGCATATTTTGCTGGTTCATAAGTTGTTGCTTCCCGCGAAATATAATCCTGAAAGTTTTTCCATTCCAGAAGAATGTTTTCGCTTCGTTCAAAGTTGTCTTCAATGCTTTTCAGACGCTTGATGGAATCAATCCAGTAAACACAGCACTTATTTGTATAAACAAGCTCTGTACTTTCCAGGTCATGTTCGAAGAGGGAACTTATGATTTTTTGTGCCTCTAAAGGATTTCCCTGCCTGAGAAAGCCAAGGGCAACCTTAAGTTCAGCTTCTGTCTGAATATCCATAGTGTCTATTTTTAATTTTATACAAGAATAGGGATTTTAGTCAATAAATAATCTTTAATTTTGCTAAAATTGGGACAACATTTATAAAGCGAAAGTTGCAATCTGTCAAGTAAAATTTTAAATAAATAAAAGAAATCTCCTAAGTCTGGGGCCTTCTCGCGAAAAACAGGACAAAGCCAACGGGGATGATGTTGTCTTTGTCCTGTTTTCGCTACAGGCCCCAAACTTACATTTTCCGAGTTATTTGAAATTTTACTTGGAGATTATTTTAAGGGGAGAGGGGGAAGTGAATATTTAAGCGTGAGTTAAAAAAAAATCTGATAAGCGGAGCGGGAAACGGAGCATGCAAAGTTGGATGCGTGAGCGGAGAGGGCTTCAAACTGCATTTGGGCGTTCGCGAACCTGAGCGATAGCGAAGGCGAGTCGGATACCACTTACGCCCAACCGCAGTTTGAAGTCATCGCAGCGGAAGCATTCAACTTTGTATGAGACTGTGTGTGTGCGGGAGCTTATCAGATTTTTTTTAGACCTCACAATTTAAACTATATTATTGTAAATTCCGCACTTTTTTGTTAAAATAATATACAAATGAAAACTCAAATTTTAGCACCATCACTTCTTTCAGCTGATTTTTCGAACTTAGGAAGTGAAATAAAAAAAATAGAAAACAATAACGGCGGGGCAGTGCATATCGACGTAATGGACGGTTCTTTTGTTCCTGAAATTACTTACGGCGAGCCTGTAATCCGCTCAATAAGAAAATTAACAAAACTTCCTTTTGATGTACATCTTATGGTAGATAAGCCGGAGCTTCATGTAAAGGCCTTTGCAGATTCAGGAGCAGACTGGATTACATTTCATTTTGAAGCAACTAATCATGCTCACAGAATCATACAGATGATTCACGAAATGGGTAAAAAAGCGGGTGTTGCAATATGTCCAGGCACTCCAATATCAATACTGTCGGAAATATTGCCTTGTGCCGATATTATATTAGTGATGACTGTCAATCCCGGTTGGGGCGGACAAAAGATTATTCCTTCCTGTGTGGAGAAAGTTGCACAGTTGAAAAGGTATAGAGAAGAAAACGGACTTGACTTTAAGATTTCTGTAGACGGCGGCATTAACAATGAGACTTTGCAGTCTGTTATAGATGCCGGTACCGATATTGTCGTTTCCGGTTCCTGCTTTTTCAATGGCAGCCTTAAATGGAGTTAAGAAGATTGTTTAAAGATTTTAAGAAGGGTATAACCGCAGCCTTAATATGTGTTTCGGTTTTGACTGGAGCTGCTGCATCTGAATCTGCTTCCTCTGCTTTTGTAGAAGCCTGTAAGTTCTATTCACGTGGTGAATGGTCGGATGCTAAATTTCTTCTAAAAAAGGCTGTGTCTTATAAAGAGAACCTTAATCCCGACACATATTTTATGCTCATAAGTTCAGAAGTGTATGATGGTGATTATAAGAACGCCCTCGACGACTGTAATTATTTTCTTGAAAACTTTGCAGATTCAATGTATGCGGGTCGCGTTTACTATCAGAAGGGTAAACTTCTTTATAATCTTGGTGAATATGAAAAAGCTGTCGTTGTGTTGAGCGATTTCTGCCATCGTTATGATGGAGATGAACTTTATTCCTTTGCACTTTTCTACATCGGCGAATCACTTTTCGCCGGTTACAAATACGACGAGGCCGGTGCCATCTACGAACGAATCGTAACCGAATATCCGGAATCTGAAAAAACACCTGCAGCTCAATATCGCCTGGAAACAATTTTACAGCGGGGAAGAGAAGAAAAATTACTTTATCTTCTTAAGCAGACAGGCGAGGAATATCTTTCTGCAAAAGAAGAGTACGAGCGTCAGCTCCGCCTGTATAACTCTGAAGCAATTGATTCAACAAGACAAAAGCTCGCGGCAGCGCAGACCAAAAATGAAACACTGGAAAAACAGGTTTCAGAACTGGAAATGCAGGTTGCGGCTCTTAAAAGCAATAAAGAAGAATCAGATAAAATTATTCAGGAACTTAGGGAAGCAGGAGAAAAAGATATTCCGGCTCCAGAACCATTTGATGAAAAAAAATATCAGCTCAAGTTGCTGAAGGAAAAGGCACTTGAAGCACAGAAAATGCTTGATGCAAAAGCGGCTGCTGCTGAGGCGGAGGAAAAATGAAAAAAATAGCATATTATACAGCTCTGGGAACAATGGCAGCCTTCCTTGTATGTCTTGCTTCCTGCAAATCTACCAAAAAGGCTGATAAAGGTGCGGCTGCGGCTAAAGGTAATCTTGAAGTTTCCGCTTCTGAACTTACAGATAATAAGGTTGAAGAAAATAGTGAAGAAGCAGATTCATCTTCAGAAAATAAAGACTCTTCTAAAAAAAATGACAAACAGAAGACTTCTAAAGATGCTGAAAAAACAGAATCAGAAAATCAGTCTGAAGCTGAAAAAAATGGAAATGCAACTGGTGGAAATTTTACAGGCTGGATAAAACCAACCCGCAGAAGTATTTCAGAAAAATATGGAAAAATTCAGATTAAGATAAAATCAAGTATAGGTGCTTATTCTCTTGCTGTATTAAATGAAAAAGAAAAGGCTGTTTCTGTTTTATCTACAGCAAATGAGTTTGCTTCAAATGCATTTTATCTGAAAAACTCGAGAAAGGTATATAACCTCGTAACTGATACAAATGTCAGATCGTCTGCGCGCAGAACCACGAGTGGTGCTGCAATTATGTATAATATTCCGGACGTTGCAGAAATGACTGTAGACTTTTCATGTTTTGCTTCTGATAAAGAGAATAAAGATGCTGATATTGATATGGTGAAGGTGACTGCTACGGTTAAGAATATCGGCACCCGTAACGATGAGTTTTCTATTAAGGCGGTGCTTGATACGGTACTAGGAGAAGCTTCTGAATATCATTTCTATACATTTGAAGGTGTTCCTGTTCGAAATGAAGTTTTGTACAGAACCCTGCAGAATCAGAAATGGTTTGTTTCAAAAAACAGTAATGCTGCAATGCAGTTATTCTTTACTGGAGAAGAAGCTACTACTCCTGAGTTAGTTGCTCTTGCAAATTATTCAACTCTGGAAAAAAATACCTGGGAACCAGATATGCTTAGTTATCGTGCCTTCGATACAGTTCTTTCCTATAATAACTCAGGAGTTTGTGCAATCTGGAAACCGATAAAGCTGGCTCCTTCTGAAACAGGTAAAATTGTTTTCTATCTTGCTTTTGCTGCTGATGGAAGAACTCCTGCTGGTGAAAAATTTGTTTACAGCAAGGAATATGAACAGCAGAAAGTAGAAGAGAAAGATACAGAAGAAAAGAATGATGGTGTAGAGATTATTTCTGCAAATCCTGCAATTGAGACTCTTACAGAAAAATCAGGTTATGGACCTCAGATTATAAATGAGTCTGGAGTAGTTCCTCCGGAAACTCCTACTGTAGATTTTTACATTAGAAATATGTCTAAGGAACATCTTACTCCGGAATACATTCAGTCTCTCTTGGACCGCATTGCTGCACTGGAAGAAGATTCCCCTTCTTTGAATAGACAGGAACTTCTTCAGTTGAATACTGAACTTGATGCAATTCTTACATATTTGAGGCAGTAGGTTTATGGCAAAAGATGCACTGAGCCTTGCCTGGCAGGATATGAAAAGGCGCCGTTTTGCAACTGCAATTAAGCGTCTTGAGGCAAAGAAAGAGATTTATGACGAAAATTTTGAATATTATCTTACTCTTGGAATAGCCTGCCTTTACGTTGGTGATATAGGTGCATCTTCTTCATATTTTCAGCTTGCTCGTAGAATTAAACTGACAGATACGCGGCTTCTTTTGGGGCAGGCTGCAATTTTTTTACGTCGCGGAGATACAGCCCGGGCCCTTCAGTATTACCTGGAAATCCGAGAAAATGATCCTCAGAATAAAACTGCAGCTCAGGCTATGGAATTTATCCGCGTGCACGGAAACTATGACACAATCTGCCGCTGGGTAGATACTGGTAAAATTGAACAGTTTTACCCGCCGCTTGGTTCAAATCCAGATAAGATTGCAGTTTTTGGCATTGTTTTTACTGCTTTTTTACTTGGTGTTATCTTTACCTGTATTTTCTTCCCACGAGGACAGCAGTATACTGGTCCACGAGCAGATCTGTCTAAACTTGAACTTTCATCAGATGAAAAATCCGATGCAAAGGAAAAAGACTTGTCTACACAGTCTTATGCCTTTGTAATGACAAATAAGGAAATTAACCGCCGCTATAATGATGCGCTTAAGTATTTCCAGGCTCATAGGGATAATGCTGCTCAAATAGAAGTAAATAAGATTTTGAATTCAGATGCTTCTGTTGCTGTTAAGAAAAAGGCGCGTCTTTTGATGGGCTATTTTGAAATTCCAGATTTTGATTCTATAACTGATGTACCGTCCCTTACAGATGTTGCGGCTAATCCTGCAGTGTATCTTGATTGCTGGGTAAACTGGGGCGGTAAAATTTCCAATGCGGTTACTTATGATGATGGTTCGTATTCATGTGACCTTTTAGTCGGAGATGAATCTCTTGCCCGTTACGAGGGAACTGTTCGGGTAAAGTTTGAAACTGCTCCAGCTGTTGATGGCAGCCGGCCTGTAAAGATTCTCGGTAAGCTTGTGCTTGAAGATGGTGCTGTAAGTTTACGGGGCAGAGCAGTGTATCAGAGTGTGCATAATTAGCAAAATATAAAAAAATGCAGTTTTTTTG
>CAMNBC010000110.1 GCA_946532115.1 uncultured Treponema sp. | reverse complement strand
TTTTTAGATGAGTAATCATATTTATATAACGCGTCACGGCGAATCTCAGTGGAACTTGGAAGGTAAGGTCCAGGGCGTAACTGATATCCCTCTTACCGCAAAAGGAATTGAGCAGGCTCACCAGCTGGCAAAGAAAATCAAAGAAAGCGGAATCAAAATTGATGAAGTGCTTTATTCTCCATTAAGCCGGGCTGCCGATACCGCAAAAATTGTCGCAGAGGAAAACGGACTACCGTTGACTCTGGAGCCTCGTCTTATTGAGCAGAACTTTGGAGAATACGAAGGCCACGAATGGAAAAAGCACCCCGGAGTTTTCCACGAAGCCAAAAAGCAGTTTGCTTCCGATTATAATGGCGGAGAATCAATGCTGCGTCTTGCTCAGAGAATCTATAATCTGCTTGATGAACTGAAGGCTCGAAGCCAGGCAGAAAACAAAATTTTCCTGCTTGTTACACACGGCGGAATAGCAAGGATGATTCATTCTTATTTTTATTCAGAAACAAACGAAGAGTTCAGCTCCACAGAAACTGGAAATTGCGAAATAAAGGAATATATATTCTAAATGAATATTTGTTAATTTCTTCCCGCAGCCTTTTCAAGGAGTTCAATCAGTTCTCTGTAATTTTTGCGTACGCTCTTTTTGTGAGCATCCTGAATAAACTCCAGTTCGTTGCGGAAAAGCCTGTCTTTTGCGGAAACCGGCATGTACTGAATGCTGGTGCGGGTGTAGTAGTGTTCGATGCAGCCCTTTGGAAGAACATAAATGCGGGCCGCTTCCATAGCAGCAAGAATAAAGGCTGCAAGATTTTTTATAAGTGGAATTGTGTCGGAAATTTCCCGCGGCAGGCAGTTAGCAATCTCTTCACCCACATTATTGATTCCCTGCAAGAGAACCGTTTTGTAAGTATCAACTGCTTCTGCGTTTTCGTGCTTGTCTTTCAGCTGACCGAGTTTTTCCATAAGCGGCTGCAACTTGACCGGCATCTTATTTGATTCAAAATATTTATGCAGTTCCTGAGAAATCTTAATAAGATATCGCTCCAGCCTGAAAATCAGTTTGCTCAAAGTGATTTCCTGGGCCAGTTCTTTTGTAGAAAAAATCGAACTGTAAAAATCACACTGACGTTCATTCTGTTTTTCAAGCCAGCCGATAACACGATCATCTTCATTTGCAACATCACGAAGTTTTCCGCTGAACAAAGAATCCAGATCAGTTATAATGCGGCCGTTAGTTCCAAGCAGTGAGCAAACTTTACAGAAAACTCCAAGCTCGTCTTTACCGCCAACATCAATAATTCCTGTGCCTGCAGCACTGTACTCATCTTCAATAAAAGTCAGAAGATAAGTGAACATCTGCTGGTCAGTATAACCTTCCACGAAAATCTGGTTATCAGAAAAAAAGAACTGCTTGTGGTAAGTGTTAAAGCGGGGCAGAAAGCGTCGAAAAAGTGCGTCATCCTCTTCGCTTAATTCTTCTATACTCGTTGGCGCCTTGTTTACATGACAAACAATAACACCAGTCAATTCCTCTGGCGTGCGTAAATCAATATAAAAAGGAGAGTGGGAAATCAGAAAAAACATTCGGCGCTGGCTGTGTGAAACTTCCTTGCGAATCTCATTCATAAAAAAAGTCTGAAACTGCGGATGAAGGTGCAGCTCCGGTTCATCAATAAAAAGACAGTCATCGCCTGTTGTATCATAAAGATTTACAAGCAGGGAAATTATTTCTCGCAAACCATGGCATTCAGCATCTTCAAGCATGTATTCTACATTCCATGCTCTATTTTCAACAATAGGAATAAGGGTTCCATCAATATCTTCTATAAATTTAATGGATTTTCCAAACATACTGGAAAGAACCTTTTCAATTTTTGCCCGGATTTTTTCATTAGTTTTAAGAATCTGAATCTGGTCGCTGTAGTTTCTGTCAGCTTTAAGAAATTTTACAGAATACCCCGATGCTTCAAATTGCTCCGAAATCTTCTGAGCCAGTAGAGTCTTACCGCTGCCATTTGGGCCTACAATCAGATTTATCTGCGACCAGTTAGATTTTCTGAAAACAGCTTTACCCCAGAGAAATGGAATTTTCACTTTAGTTTCAACAGTAAGCATAAATAAAGTATAGCATATTCTTTTATATAATTGTAAAATAAATTTATGATCTTATTTAGTATAATTGCTTATGTTGCTATTGGTGTTTTTGGTATTTATTGTATTGTTTCAGGTGTGCGAAAGCAGAAGGAAATTAAAGCTGCACAACAGTCACCCGAATACTATATGGATGAAAAAGAGCATGATGAAGCTATAAAGCAGATAGAAAACTTTGAAAAAGGTTATTTTGAACGTGTAAGAAATGGTGAGCAGACACAGCAATTTTTAGCAGTCGGCAGTTTGATGATGTGTTCATTTTTGCGCAGCCTTTTAGCAGCAGAAAATATTCCAACCTTTACAGAAAATGAACACGTAAACAGCATGTATTCTCTGAATGCTCTTTCAGGCAGTTCAGCTTTTTCTATAAAAGTTTATATTCTTGTTGCAGATTATGACCGTGCTCATGAAATAATTTCAGATTTCATTGAATCTCATAAACGGGAAGAAAATGAAGAGAAGTCTAAAACTGCGGAAAATTCTATAAAGACAATTACAAAGGCAGCAGTAACAGGAATGTTCTTTGTTAATATGCCTGATGGTGCAGAAGAAAAGGTTCTCGGAATTACAGTTTTACCAAAACTTAGTTAATCTATGGATTCCATTAAAAACGTCATTACAGTTATACCTCCATTACTTCAGTTAAATTCACCATATCCGTCCGGGGCTTATCTTACAGCTTTTTTTAAGACAGAAGGTTATGATGCTCACTGGACAGATTTCAGTCTCAGACTTTTTTATGAAATTTTCAGCCGCAGTGGACTTACAAGACTTTTTGAACTTTCAGAAAAACGAGCCTTGCAGCTTGCTTCGGAAGCAGAGGGCAGGGGAGATGATAATACAGCTTTTAACCTTCGCCGTTATATCAGCCAGAAAGAATCCTGGATTGAATGGATAGATTTTATAACTGCAGTTTTAAGCGGTGGAGGGGCAAGAGAAAAAGAACATCAGTTTTTGTATTCCCCTTTTGCACCACGCGGAAACCGTATGGAAAACTACCTTTCGGAAGTTTCGGAAAGTGGTCGTGAACCTACGGTTGACTATATGCGTTTCTTGTGTAGTTTTGCACTCGCGGATTTATCGGATTATATTACCGTTGCCTTTGATCCGCAGTTCTCTCTTGTGCGTTATGCAGAATCTCTGGCTGTGGACTCACGAAGCTTTTCAGATTTCGAGAAACAGATTGATTCTCCTGTTATGGAGCATTTTTATAAACCGGTACTTGAAAAGTATTTTCAGGAGCTTCCCGCATCATTAATTTGTATCTCAATTCCATTTGCAGGAACTTTTTTGCCGGCGCTGTACACAGCACGCTGGTTCAAGCAGCAGTTTGGTGAAAAAGTTTTTGTATGTATAGGAGGAGGTTTTGTTAATACAGAGCTTCGTGAGGCAAATGATCCGTCTCTTGCAAAATATATAGATGCAATTTCTTACGACAGGGGATATGGCTCATACCACGCACTTTTGACCTTGCCCCGTGAGGCCGGACAATCAATATATAAGCTTCGAATGTTTGTAAAAAAATCGGATGGTTCAGTAAAAGTTATAGAACCAATCTGGCAGGATGCAGAAGCAGAAAAGTATGAAAATCAGATTACAGCCAAAATCATACCTGATTATTCAGATATAGATTTTTCTGTATATCCCCGAATGTGCGATGATACAAACGCAATGCACCGTATATGGACAGACGGCACCTGGATAAAAGCATACCTGGCACATGGCTGCTACTGGCACCGCTGCGCTTTTTGCGATACTTCACTTGATTATGTCTGCGGATATAAACCAACTGATATAGAACCCCTTTTCAACGGACTTTTAAAAACTGCACGTGAAAAAGGTGTATACGGAATACACTTTGTAGATGAAGCGCTTCCACCGGTTGCTTTGAAAAAGTTTGCTTTACTAAACGCCCGTGCCGGAAATCCTCTTTACTTTTGGGGAAATGTACGTTTTGAAAAGACATTTACAAAAGATCTTGCAGCCTTTTTAAGTTATTGTGGACTTGGAGGAGTAAGTGCAGGCATTGAGTCTGCAACTGGTACAGGTCTTGAATCTATCAATAAAGGTACAGACATCGCTTCCATAACCCGCGCCTGCTGCGCATTCAAAGAGGCTGGCATTCTTGTCCACGCCTACATGATATATGGTTTTTGGAACGATACGCCGCAATCAATCATTGACTCAATGGAAACACTCCGTCAGTTCTTCACTGCCGGTTTGCTTGACAGTGCCTTCTGGCACAAGTTCGTGCTTACTCGAAATTCTACAGTATACAATCAGTGGAAAAAGGACGGAACACTCAATCTTGTATCCAGAGAAGAATCAAGTTCTGCTTTTGCCCGCAATAATCTGCACTTCAAAGGTGAAGAAAAATTTAATAAATTTGGAATTCCACTGGAAGCTGCCCTTAATTCCTGGATGCATGGTGAGCGTCTGGAGCAGAAAATCCAGAAATGGTTTGATTTTTCAGTTCCACAACCTTCAGTTTCACGTAATTTCATTGAAACCAGAATTGAAGAATACGAGCAGATAAATAAAGCCCGTGCAGATTCACTCAATGAAAATATGATTCAGAATATCTGGTGGCTGGGAGGCACCCCCGTTCTTTGCAGCAGCAGAAATGGAAATCAAAAAGAGTATCGCTGGCTATATCTCATGGAAGAACAAAGTGAATTTGTGGGCAGTTTTAACGGTTTTGAAAATATAATAAAAATTCTTCTGGCACTACGCCCTGAAGCTTCAGAAGAAGTGCGCAATGCTGCTATAACTGAAATTTCAAAAAATCCTGCAATTCTCAAAAAAATAAAAAAACTTTCTGGGCGTGGACTTGTTCTTCTGGATTTTTAAATCAATTAAAAAATTAGTAACAAATATTTTATGAAAAAGTGTCTTATTTAATGAGGTGCAGATATATGAGTGAGATATTGAAAAGTGTTTTAATTCTTGTATCCGTTATAGTTGGGGTAAATATTGCCCTGCATTTTTTCTTAAATTTCAGCGAGAAAACAAAATAAAAAACGACCTGTTGTACAACAGGCCGTTTCATACGGTCAGGAAATTTCTACCTTTTGAATCTTTGCACCAAGTTTTTGCAATTGTCCTACCAGATCTTCATACCCGCGTTCAATCTGATAAACATTACTGATTCGGCTTGTGCCGTGAGCACACATTGCTGCAATTACCATTGCCATGCCGGCTCTGATATCTGGAGAAACCAGATGATCTCCATGAAGCATGCTTGGACCACATACAACTGCGCGGTGAGGATCACACAACGTAATTTTTGCACCCATAGAAATCAACTTATCAACAAAGAACATTCGGCTTTCGAACATTTTTTCAAAAATTAAAACAGTTCCGTCAACCTGAGTTGCAGTAACTGTCATAATAGAAGTAAGGTCTGCAGGGAATCCTGGCCAGGGCATATCATCAATTTTTGGAATAGCATTTCCAAGATCATCATTTACTTTCAGATTCTGGGTGTTAGGTACAGTTAACTCATCTCCCTGAATCTGCCAGGTAATTCCAAGTTTTGCAAAACTGTATTTTAGCGGGCGCATTTCTTCTGCGCGAACACCTTTGATTGTAATTTTTCCTTTTGTAGCTGCTGCCATTCCAATATAAGAACCAATTTCAATATAATCAGGTCCAATTGTAAATTCACAGCCATGAAGTTTATTTACACCAGAGATGTGTAAAATATTACTTCCAATTCCACTGATTTTTGCCCCCATTGCAACAAGCATTTTACAAAGATCTTGAACATGAGGTTCGCTTGCACAGTTTTGAAGAACAGTTTCGCCTTCAGAAAGGGCCGCTGCCATTACAGCATTTTCTGTTGCTGTAACCGAAGCTTCATCAAGAAATATATCTGCTCCAACAAGTTTTGTTGCTGAAAATTCAAAACGTCCGTTTACGTGGATGTTTGCTCCAAGTGCTTTAAGTGCCAGAAAGTGAGTGTCCACACGCCGGCGGCCGATAACATCGCCACCTGGAGGTGTCATTTCACATTTTCCTTTGCTTGCAAGAAGAGGTCCTGCAAAAACAATAGAACCGCGTACCTTTTTTGTAAGATCACTTGGAAGTTCTGTTGTTTTTATAGAATCGCACTGGATTTTCCAGTTGTGCTTGCTGATTTTTTCAACCTTTGCACCAAGAGA
>CAMNBC010000109.1 GCA_946532115.1 uncultured Treponema sp. | reverse complement strand
CAATTTCCAGCAGAATCGGAGTGTGATCCTGACGCGGGCCGGAATCAATCATCTCGGATTTTTTGATATGATCTTTTATACGGTCGCTTACGAGGAAGTAGTCAATCCGCCAGCCCGAGTTGTTAATCTTGCTGGTTTTGATTCTCTGGCCCCACCAGGAATAAACGTCTTTTACATCGCCGTGCACATGGCGGAAGCTGTCGGTAAAACCGCGGGAAAGAAGTTTTGTAAAGCCTTCGCGCTCTTCGTCTGTAAAACCGGCAGAAAAATGATTGCTGGCTGGATTTGCAAGGTCAATCTCCTTGTGGGCAACGTTGAAGTCACCGCAGGCAATAACCGGCTTTTTTGTATCCAGACCGGAAAGATAATCAGCATAAAGAACGTCCCACTGCTGGCGTTCTGCAAGGCGTTTAAGACCGTCGCCCGAGTTTGGAGTATAAACATTTACAAAATAAAAGGTACCGAAGTCCAGTGTCAAAAGACGGCCCTCATCATCCATAGTATCTGGAGCGCCAAGTCGTGGTACTTCGCGACTGGCTGTCATGCCTTCCTTGTATAAAAGCATCGTGCCTGCATAGCCTTTTTTTGCTGGCGGCACAGAAGAAAGCCATTCAACCTTGTAGCCTGGAAAATATTCCGCAAGCAGTTCCAGGTGCTTTGGGTTTGGCCCCTCAGCCGGCAGCTTAGTTTCCTGAATCGCAATTACATCAGCATTGTAGCCACCCAGCTTTTTCAGCACCGCCTGAGAAAGCTGAGCCCTGTCCGAAGTTGAAGTCAGTGCCGCATTAATTGAATCTATGTTCCATGAAATAAAAGTCATAATTTGCTCCTTCCATCAGTATAATAAATTTTTGTGGCAATTTCATCATAGTGGAGCAGAACGAATTATTTTGCTATAATAGCCCATCAATCAGATAGGAAATAAGATGTTAAATCAGTTTTCAAGAACAGAACTGCTTCTTGGCAAAGAGGCTATGGAAATTCTGAATAAAGCGCATATTGCAGTTTTTGGAATCGGCGGCGTTGGAGGTTATACCGTTGAGGCTCTTGTCCGCTCAGGTATTCAGCACATTGACCTCATAGATGATGATAAAGTCTGCCTCACAAATCTCAACCGTCAGATTATTGCAACTCACTCGACAATCGGTAAATACAAAGTTGATGTAATGAAGGAACGAATCCTCGACATCAATCCGGATGCCGAAGTTAACGTTCACAAATGCTTTTATCTTCCCGAGACCCGCGACCTCTTTGACTTTACAAAATATGATTATGTCGTAGACGCAGTTGATACAGTCACAGCAAAAATTAATCTGATAATGCAGGCAAAAGAAGCCGGCACAAAAATCATCTGCAGCATGGGAGCCGGCAATAAGATGGACCCGACCCAATTCCAGGTTGCAGATATCTCCCAAACCTCCGTGTGTCCTCTCGCCCGCGTAATGCGCCAGGAATGCAAAAAAAGAAAAATCAAAAACGTAAAGGTCGTCTTTTCTACAGAAAAAGTTCTGCGCCCGATTGAAGCAATTCCAGCTGAGGAAAGTTCCGCCGACAGCAAAAGCACCGTCCGCCGCGATATCCCCGGCAGCACCGCCTTTGTTCCGTCAGTTGCCGGCCTTATTATCGCAAGTGAAATCATAAAGGATTTGACTGGGGAAGCTACGGCTAGGGCAAGGAGCTTATAAAATCATTGTCAAATGAATCAAAGTTTATTATATTTTAAAATGTAAAGCCTGCTGCACAGAAGAATGTATCCAGTAACCAACTTAGATTAATGAGTATGTGCGGTTATATGATTGCCGTGTTCGCCCTTCGACAGGCTCTGGGGTAACACGGCAATGACACATTTATTTTATTTCGATTTTTCTTTACCACAATTCAGGCCTGAAGCTGGACTGGCGCTGATAATCAATTTTCTCATGAGGTACGTGGTATGGAAAATGAAATTTCAATTCTGGAAGAAAACTCAATTCGCTCAAAGATTCATGTCATTCGCGGTCAGCAGGTGATGTTGGATTTTGATCTTGCTCAGATTTATGGATATGAAACAAAGAATTTTAATCGCCAGGTAAAAAACAACATTGAACGATTTGATTCAGATTTTATGTTTCAATTATCAGATACAGAAGTAGAAGAACTTTCAAGGTGCAAAATTTTCACCTTGAACAAAGGGCGTGGTAGTAACATAAAATATGCCCCTTACGCCTTCACCGAACAGGGAATTTATATGTTAATGACCGTCCTCAAAGGCGATCTTGCAGTCACTCAAAGTAAAATGTTAATCAGAACCTTTAAAGAAATGAAGCATTTTATTCAGAATAATTCTCATATTTTTGTAGAGCTGGATAATATCAAAAATCACCTCTTGGAATCTGACTTACACCACAAGGAAACTGATAAAAAGATAAAAGAACTATTTTCCCTAATGGACAAATACAACATCAAAGAAACGCAAGGCATCTTCTTCCAGGGCCAGATATTCGACGCTTACGCAAAATTCGAAAGTTTCCTTGCAGCCGCTAAGAAAGAAATAATCCTTATAGATAATTATGTAGATTTATCGATTCTCCAGCGTCTTGCAAAAAAGAAGAAAGGCGTTAATGTGACCATCTACACAGACCCCAAGACAAAACTCACATCTTAGGATGTTCAGACTTTTAATACGCAATACCCGACTCTTACTGTAAATCAAACAACAAAAAACCACGACAGATTTTTGATTATTGATAATACAACGATTTATCACATTGGAGCGAGCCTCAAAGATTTAGGCAAAAATTGTTTTGGATTTAGCATACTTGATTCAAGTTTTATTCCGATGATTTTGAATAATTTGTAGAAATTTATTATATGGAGGGGGAAAGCCTTCCCCCTGGGTTCAACCGCCTTCGGCGTTTTCACCACACCCCTTTCGCCTAGGGCTCCGCCCTAAGACCCGATAGGTAAAATGCTGTCGCAATTTACCTATTTTATATCATTTCAGAATGATTATTTTTTTGCTTTTACGTACTTAGCAACTTCTTTTACGTAATCTGGAACGATTGTCGTTTTTATTTTTTCTACTACAAAATCCTTGTCTAAATACTTTTGGGTTATAACATCTTTAGTAGCTCTAGCCAATAATGTAGCAGCTTCTGTATTTGATCCTTGTTTTATGAGATCTTTAAATAGTTGCATTTTATTTTTATTAAAGTATTCTTCAAATAACTGTCGAGAGAATAGATAATCTGTATTTAAATCATAATAAGAACCTGTAAAATTTTCATATCCAGTTCTAAAATGATCATCATCAAACTTTCTTATTGATAAATCTGTCTTGTCACTAACATTTACATCTTTAACTTCTTTTGTATATTCTGACATTATTCCATCGACATCTACAGCTTGAATAACATCTACATTTTTCCTCATATTCTTCTGCAAACTTTCTATTAGTTGTTCAGAAACAATTCCAGATAATGAAAGCATGGCAGCTGTACAATGAGTAAATTCATGGGTAGTAATAAGCTTTCGTTTTACACATTCTTCATGTTTTAAATTATCACCATATAAATTTTCATTTATGACAATATAAAGAATGTACATATCTTTTTTTTTATTATAGGTCCAAACAAAAACACCTTTATCATTTGGATTCGTAAATTTATAGCGCACAGGAACAATTACACATCGTGCCATGTTGTGTTTTACGAGACCATATTTTTTTAATGATGTTCTGAGATAAGTATTATTGTTAAAAGATTGTAAATGTAAATCTTTTAATATAGGGCGGAACAGATTTAATGCCCATTCTGTTCCATGTTCTGTTGTAGCATTCGATGATGTCAAACTATTCTCCTAAATCAGTTGCCATTTCCTCTGCAATTTTATCGAAATCAAGTTTAACAGATTTTACGGCATCAATTGCATCAGATACAATTTCTTTTGAAAGATATCCTGAGGGACAGATGTTCAGAATACCAAGATTCTTAATCTCTTTCATCATTGTGTCTTTGTCCATTGTTTTGTCTGCCATAGATATAAAACTCCAGCCAATCGCTGTTTTTATCTGATTTTTAGAATGTTGGCTCATATTCTGAAAATCAGATTTAGAAAATGAAACCGCTTGCAAAAGCAGCGGCAATCTTCTTGCTTAATTATTTAATGTAACTCCTTATAATATACACTTATTATCGGGATATTGTCAATTTTATAATATTGAATTATTTTTTTAATAATTTATCTTCTTCCAAAAACTGTCCCAGAGTATCAACCATTTCGCTAAAGTTGTCTTTTAGTTGTTTCATTACAATTCTGGCACGCCGAGTATCATAATTTACAGCCTTATTTTCTGGCAGTAGAAGCTCATAAGGTTCAACATCCAAAGCATTTGCAATTGAAACAAGTGTATCGAGGGAACAAGGTTTTCGAGCTGTTTCAATATCACTCCAATATTTTTCGGTGATTCCAATTTTATCTGCCATTACGGCTTGTGTAACTTTTTTGTTTTGGCGAGCTCTTCGTATATTTCCCGCATAAATTTTTATGATTTCTTCCATGCTAATCATAAATCATATTAAAAACCAAAAAAAGCTCTGGTTTAACCGACAAATATTAGGATAATCCGACTTAAATATATTGAAATATAACTATATTTAGTATAAATTCCGACTTAGAGTTATATAACTCCGAAAAATAAATAGCGAAAATGACTTATATAGAGATGAATTTTCATGAATTCCAAAAAAGAACAAAACAAAATAATTGAATTACAAGAAGTAATTATTCCAGAAGAAACTTCAAAACGAATAACTGCCTTAAGGTTTTTACTTATTGTATTTGTTGTTTTTTTACATGTTCTAACCGAAGAAGCAACTGCAAATGAAAATAAAAATCTATGGATATATATACGTACATCTTTCTTAGAAATATGTAATACAGCTGTCCCTTTATTTTTTCTCTTTGCTAGTTATATTCAATTTAGAAAAAATGATAAATATTCTCTTTTATTAAAAAAAAGGAGTAGAAGTCTATTAGTTCCATATATAATTTGGACTGTAATTTGTATGCTTTTTTATTTTTGCGTACAATCTTTTACTCAATTCAATAATTTGTTTAGAGAAATAGATATTATTCGGAATTGGCATTTAACGAATTATTTTAAAGCTTTCTTTTATCATCGAGCTGAAGGATTAAAACAACCCTTATTAGGTCAATATTGGTTTATTCGAGAATTAATGATTCTAATCATAATATCTCCTATACTAAAATTAATTTATGATAAGAGTAAAGGTTTCTTGATGTTATTTTCAACTATAGTAATATTTGGAAATATGCCAACTTATATATTAGTTGATTCGAGGTCATTATTCTTTTATATTTTAGGTATTTATTTTGCAAAATCTGAAAAAGTCTCTTTTTTTGATATTGCAGATTATTTTAAAAGTTATGAATATTTATTTATCTTCATTGCAATACAGATATTCAAGTGTTTCAATTTATATTTAGGCTCTTTAGAACTCTTATTTAATTGTTTATTGATTTTAAAAATATCAAAATATCTTATACAAAAGGAAAAGGTATATAATACCTTAAAATATTTGTCTGGATTTTCATTCTTCTTATATTCGGTTCATTGGCCTTTTATAATTAATCCACTAAAGGCAATTGTTCCTAGAATTATTTCAAATAATCCATTACAGTTTTTTACTATTGGAATCATATGTATTTTTATTGGAACTGGGATAGGAATTTTTATAAAGAAGATATTTCCATTTTTATTTGCACTCTTAAATGGTGGTAGAAAATAGTTATCTTTAAAAAAGAAGGAGCCGTCCTTCACAATGAAAGACGGCTGCTCTGTTATATGTGGTTTCGATACGCCCTTACGGGCTACTCAACCACCTGGTGAGATGCCGAAACAAGTTCGGAATGACAAGAAATGTCATTCTCGCACTTGATGCGGGAATCTCTTATTTAATGAGTGAATGATACTCCTGCAAGCTCTTAACTCCACCCTCGCCACCGTTACCATTCTTAACACTCTCAATACCCTTTACAGCAACAAGTGCGCCGGCAATTGTAGTGATGTAGCTTACCTTGTACTTCAAACAAGCCTTGCGGATTGTCTTGCGGTCTTCGGCGTAGTTGCGTTTTGCTTTTGGTGTGTTGATTACCAGGCAAACTTCCTTGTTCATAATCATATCTACTACGTCTGGGCGGCCGGCACCAATCTTGTTTACAACGTCGCACTTGATTCCGTTTGCGTTGTAGAAGTCTGCAGTGCCCTGAGTTCCAACCAGTGTAAAGCCGAGGTTCTTCAAAGTCTTTCCAATTT
>CAMNBC010000108.1 GCA_946532115.1 uncultured Treponema sp. | reverse complement strand
CATATATGGTATAAAATAGAAATATGGCAACTACTTCTAATCTAAGTTCAATTATCCGATATTACGCAGAAAAACAGAAATCACCATTTATTGACTTAAAAGAATTCTGCGCCTATGTAAAAAAATATGCAGAACACCATGTTGAAGAACAAAGTGAACTTGTAAAATATCTTGGAGATCCTTCTGGTACTGTTGCAGCAGAACTTCAGGGGCTTTCTGAAAAACATCTTGTTGCCATCATCAATACAAACAATAAAAAAACAATTGTTTCCATAACTTTTCTTGCTTCTAAATATGCAAACCTTTACAAAAGCATGATGAAAAATGAAGCAATTCCGTTTCCTCAATTAACAGACCTGCCTAAGCAGTTCCCAAATCAGGCTCTTGAGCATAAAGCAGCAAGTCAGTACATTCCGACTATTGTAGACAAGGAACCTTCAAAATCACCTTTACTATACATTCTTGATTTTTCACGTGACCTTCCTTCTATGTTGCTGCCGGCTTGTGTTCCAATGAAGGCTCTTTTGGATTCTTCTCAGCAGAAAGTCAGAAAAATTCTCAAAAAGGAAGAATTTCACGATTACTTCTTAAAAAAGCTGCGCAGTACAAATCCTACAAAAGAAATTTCCATTAAAAATTTTTACACTCACTTTGTAGATACAGAAAACTATCAGTTTGCAGAATTTACAGATGGAGAAGATTATTACATCTGGAATCAGGCGCTTTACTATATCCGCCAGGATTTTGAAAAGATTCAGGACCGCACTGTTGAAGATACAAACATTCTTCAGGCCGTTCAGATTCTTGAACTTCACAGCACCTATCTTAAAGAAAAATTTCAGGATGAACAGAAGCGAACCGAGGCAATCAAAGAACTTGAAGCTTCTCTTGCCAAACCGCCCTATTTTTATTCAATGCCTCAAATCTTAAAGTTTCAGGATAATAACGGACGTACTTTATACGGCCAGTACACAGAAGATGACCTTAAAGAATTCCTTCAAAAAATGACAACCGATGGAGAAGCCAATGAACTTCCTCAGCTTCTTGTTTTCAAAGTTGAATCTGGCACTCGTTATTATGTATACAAGAAAAAGGTAAATC
Source organism: uncultured Treponema sp. (assembly GCA_946532115.1). Lineage (GTDB taxonomy): Bacteria > Spirochaetota > Spirochaetia > Treponematales > Treponemataceae > Treponema_D. The sequence continues at coordinate 5,218 of CAMNBC010000108.1, read as the reverse complement.
AGGTTGTTGTTCGTCTGTGTAACGAGGCTCACGACTCTATTGAAAAAGAACTCGAAGACCACTGGTATGACATTCTTATGGAATTTGAGCGACTGCCGGAAATGACTAATGCCTCAGAATTTGAAGCCTGTCTTCACGAGCTGGTAGAAAAAAACTCTCCAATTCTGTATGCACTCTTAAATGCAAACTTTATGAGTATTCTTTCATACGAGACTGCAGAAGATAATATGGACGGATTCCGTCTTTTTGTTGACGGAAAGCTTTTACCTTACAGCGATCTTTTAATGCTTAAGAACTCTAAGATACTTGCAAATGCAAAATCACGACTGCCTTTCTACTACACTATTCCAGTTCTTTCGTGGATTATGAGCCTTTTTGCAGGAAAGAGCAAAGAAAAGAAAAAGGCCGCACAGAAAGCTGCTGAAATCAAAAATCCTTTTGAAGAGGAAGAAAAGAAAGAAGAGTCGGGGCCAAAGCAGACAAAAACTCAGGCTCTTGCCTCTAGTGCAAAAGCAATTTCTAAAGACCTTATTCCAGAAGGTTCAACTATTGATCGGGAATTAAACTTTCTTATAAAGCAGTGGAACAAGATGCTTTCTAAAGAGGCTTACAATAACCTCACAGAAGATGTAAATTCCTTAATTCGTGACTATACACGCCGTGTTGTAAAAACACTTACTGCAACTTCTTTTACAAGAGAACGTGTTGAAAACCTTGCAAAAACCCTGGTTAACACACCTAATATGCAGAAAATCAAGGAAGAAAAGGCACTTACAGAATACGTTGTTCTTTACATGCTTCGTCTTGTAAGTAACTTCCAATAATTGAATCTGTTGCTTAAATCTGAGGTCCTGAGCTTAAGCGAAGGACCAAAACCACAAAAACACCTTAAAAAACACCGATTTTTTTAAGAATTTTTCATTTTTTTTCTCAAATCATTTCCGAAAAATGCATGTCGTTGCAAATTTATATATGTACGGATTTTTGATTCGTATGATGATTACCCCGGCCGGAAAATCATGTTTATCTTTTTATTTTTTAGAGGTTATTTTATGAACAATTTGAATTCGATTATTCTGGAAGGAAATCTTGTGCGTGATGCAACTCTTGCAGAACCCGTACCAGGTTTTAAAAAGTGTATTTTTTCGATGGGCGTAAACCGCTTCTACAAAAACCGAAAAAATGAAGCCGTAGATGAAGTTTCTTTTTTTGACGTTGAAACCTACGGACGCATGGCCGAATACTGCAGTGAAAAGGCAAAAAAAGGCCGGGGAGTTCGCGTTGTTGGACGATTAAAACAGGACACCTGGAAAGACGACAACGGTAAAACCTTAAGCAGAGTCTATGTAGTTGCAGAACACATTGAATATAAGCCGGAAAAAAAGACGGATGCTGTAGAAACGGTTGTAGAAAAAAAGGCTGAAACTCCGCAAACTCCAGCTCCAGCTCCCGAACAGGTAAAGGAACCTGTACCGGTTGAGGAGGAAGCTGTATTCTAAAATTAACGGCGCTTTGGACCTGGTTTTCCGCCACGTCTTGGAGCATTATAAGCTTTACCTGCTGGTCTTCCGGCAGGCTTTTGAGCAGCTGCTTTACGTTCTGCCGCCCTTTCATTGGAAAGTCTGTATTCTTCCATCTGTTGTGGGGAATAGAACCCGTCTTTCCAGTTAAAGCGCGAAACTCCAGGAAGCGGCTGCCCTTTAACCATGGAGGTGGTAATAGCTTTTATCTGACTGCGTGATACCTTTGTTTTAGAGAAATCTATAAGGAGACGCTTAAAGCCCGAAGAAGTAATAAAGTCTGCTTTGTCGGTAATTGCAAAAGGCTCTTCCGGCATAACAAAAGAACCATCGGCAGTTGAGTTCACTTTGAACACGGTCTCTTCTTTATCTTCAAAATAGGTAAAATCGTAATCAGATGGAAGCTTGAACCGCATTCGGAAAAGTGCCGGATATGCAAAAACCGGAACAAGAACACGTGCGCGTACATTTGCTTCATAAGTAGCTTCCAGATTACGGCGAGAATTCTCATAAGGCATAATAAAGGCACCTACATTCTGATTCTCAAGCCAGCTTACAGCCCATCGGTTAAAGGTATACAGGTAAGGCCCCGCAATAACATTTACCTTAGCTCCTTTCAGCATCTGTAAATGAGCAATATTATTGGCAACAAAATTGATGTAGCCGTCTGCAATCAGACGGTCAAGTTCTTCTTTTAATTTGTCTTCCTGAGCTGCAGAACAGAAAGGATCAAGAGAAATAAAAATCTGTTTTTTTGAAAATGGAAGAACTGTTTTATGATTAAGCAAATCATAAGAAGTTTCGCTGTTATACTCAAGAATCACACGAACCGGCTTAAGCCCCTGAACTGCAAATACATCCTGTACAGATGAAACCTGTGCATATATTCCTTCAGGAAAATAAGAGAGTTCTTTATTTGCAACAGGAGTAAGGTCCAGAATAGGAAGACGTTCATCCCTAGGCTGTTTTCTAAAGCGTCCCAGATCATTAGGAAGAACTCGATTATAGCGTTTTGAACCAGCTTTAATCTGCAAAAGATACACTTCATCGCCAACATTAAAACCGCCGGGAATATCAATCCAGCGTTTCAAACCATCATCTTCAACTTCAACAGAATGAACCTTATGACTAACACGGCCAGTATCATCTTTCTTATGCAGACGGATAGAGTCACCCGGATCAGGATCATAAGAACCGCCTTTTAGAAGAGCCATCTGAATATGACGCTGTTCAGGAGGAACCTCATCACTCATAGTTTCTGTAATTGCATCAACAAGTTCTTTTGGAGCAGCCTTAGTGGCAGAAATCTTTCCAAGATAAATACCGGTTCCACCAGCCTGATCAGGATTCAAAATTGCAGAAGCGGCATTATTTACACCATCCTCGAGAGATTTAAAGCCATACCAATATGAAGTCTTTGTACGGGCAAAATCGGAAGCAAGCATACGCTTACCGGCTGCGATTGCACCTTTTTTATCTTCTTTATAATGATCAATAACATAACGGTATGCAGAAACAACGCTTCCTACATACTCTGCACTCTTCATGCGGCCTTCAATCTTAAAGGAATCTACACCAGCTTCAATTAAATCAGGAATCTTTTCAATAAGTTCGAGGTCACAAGGTGAAAAATAATAGCCCTGACGAACTCCTCCAGGAACTTCAGCAGTATAGAAACGGCGGCATGCCTGAGTACACATACCACGGTTAGCAGATTTTCCGCCAAGGAAGCTTGAAAATAAACAAAGACCACTTTCACTTACACACAAAGCACCGTGTACAAAAACTTCAAGGTCGGCACCAGTTTCTGTTTTTATTTTTTTGATTTCTTCGAGTCCAAGTTCACGGGCAAGTACCATGCGCTTAACACCGGCTCCCTGCAAAAGACGAACTGCATTAGAACTTTCTACGTTCATCTGAGTAGAAGCATGAAGCTCAAGATTCGGAAAAAATTCCTGAGCCATGCGCATAACAGCATAATCCTGCACAATAAGACCATCAGGTCCTACTTCATTCAAATAAGAGAGAAAACGATAAAGGCGTTCTGTTTCACGTTCCTCACAAACAGTATTAACGGTAACGTAAACCTTTTTTTGTTTTTTATGCAGGCTTTCTACGGCCGCCTCAAACTGATTCCACGCAAAATTCGTGGTTCGCATTCGCGCATTAAAACTGCGCAAACCAAGATAAACAGCGTCCGCGCCTTCGCCAATAGCGGCATCAAGCGACTCAATATTTCCCGCAGGAGCTAATAATTCAACCATACGGGAAACAATAGCATATTTTTCAAGCCTTTTCTAGCATCACATCGTACCAGGAGACACAGGCTCCACTTCCCACAACTCGCCGCTATTACGTACCGGGTACACATACTCCTCACCAGCAAGGACCGCTTCCCGCAGCAAACCAGCGTCCTTTCTTTTAAACGATTTCAGCGGAGTTACCCCGGAACACAATGCCGCCTCGCTCACATCCCCCGTCTCATAAACACCCGCCGCGGCTGCCTTCACCGCAAACTCTCCAGGCCCGGCCTTCCACTCCTGCGTCTTTGCATCAGCATACATGAAAGCATCCAGTATTATTCCGCTTATTCCGTTCTGCAGAATAATTACATCTGCATTATCATTCAATCTGGCTCCTGTATTATCCGACCACAAATCAAGTACACCCGGAACAGAGTGAGGAGCAGTTGCTTCATCAAAATTTTCCCGCTCATCCACACAACCTGAACCTGCAGTACGCAGATGAACAATAAAAATCTGCCCTTTTTCTACATCAACAGCAGGAAACATATATTTTTTAGCATCACCATCTGAACCGCTGCATAATTCAAGCCCGCCAAGGTTTCCTCCCTGCAACACAAGAAATTCTACAAATTCACCTCGATAAACTTCTTTTCCACCACTTGTACCTTTTGCATATTTTACCTGCACTTCCGTAAGAATCAGTTGAGGCACTGAAGAATTAAATCCCGAAAACGGAAGACAGAAAGTTAAAGTATTTCCCATCTTATCTGCAACCGTGCCATACAGTTCATAACTTTTTCCTACTTTGCAATCTTCCTCCAGAACCACTGTAAAATTCTTTCCGTCTTCAAAAGCCTTAATTTCAGCTTCAATTCTACCATTTTTCCCTCCGGCAGCTTCTATCGCAGGAGACGGAGATACCGTTGAAGAATGTTCCATAGAATCTGATACGCCTTCAATCTGAGGAGAAACAACTGAATTTAAAATCCGGACCTTTTCATTAAAGCCAAGCGAAAGAGTATGCTCATCTATCACAGAAAAATCGCGAAGCTTAGGAGCTTCATAGTCTCCTGCAAGCATTACAATTCCCTCTTCGGTTGCCCGACAGGATACTGGAGCAACACAAAAAAGCGTTACAGCACACAATACAAAAGTCTGAACCACAAGCAGCAATACGGGACCTGTTTTTTTCATAAAACCTCCAAAAAAAAACACGGCTTTTTGAGCCGTGTTCTTTTAATTTATTTTCTATATATAATATAGACAACAAATAACTTTTTTATGAAGTTATTTCAGGATTTTATGAAAATTTTCTGGATTTTTTTCGACTTTTTAGAACTGTGCTGCCTCGATCATATATCTGATTGAAGTTCCGGTATCATCTTCCATCATTTTTTCAATTACAAAAATAAGATTCTTTTCTGATTTGTCACAAAAGATTCTTTCAATCTT
>CAMNBC010000107.1 GCA_946532115.1 uncultured Treponema sp. | reverse complement strand
CTTGCATACTTTACATCAGGAACTACAAGCCATCCAAAACTGGTTTCTCATAACTACCTTTATCCACTTGGACACATTGTTACTGCAAGCTACTGGCAGCAGGTTCAAAAGGGCGGACTCCATCTTACTGTAGCTGATACAGGCTGGGGTAAGGCAGTGTGGGGTAAACTCTATGGTCAGTGGATTGCTGAATGCTGTGTATTCATTTATGACTATCATGATAAGTTCAAGCCAATCGACCTTATTAAGCAGATTGAAAAACATCACATTACATCTTTCTGTGCGCCACCTACAATCTACCGCTTCCTGATTCAGGAAGATTTGAGCCAATATGATTTCTCAAGTTGTCTACATTGGTCGACAGCAGGAGAACCTTTGAGTGAAGAAGTTTTCAACAAGTGGAAAGAAATCACAGGAAAAGAAATCCGCGAAGGTTTTGGCCAGACAGAAACAACGCTCAGCCTCTTTAATTATGGCAACGAACGCATTAAACCGGGCAGCCTTGGAAAACCTGCGCCATATTACAACGTTACTTTGATTGATGAAGAAGGCAACGAAGTAGAAGACGGTGAAGTTGGTGAAATCGTAGTTGATATGAAAAACGGAAACTTCCCTGGTTTGTTCATGGAATACTTTGGTGATCCAGTAAAGACTAAGTCTGTAATGCACGACGGCTACTATCACACTTCTGATAACGCCTGGCGTGATGAAGACGGTTACTTCTGGTTTACAGGCCGTAACGACGATGTAATCAAATGTTCCGGCTACCGCATTGGTACTTTTGAAGTTGAATCTGTTCTTATGCAGCATCCTGCAGTTGTAGAATGTGCAGTTACAGCCGCTCCTGACCCTGTACGTGGTCAGGTTGTAAAGGCAACAATCGTTCTTGCAAAGAACTACACACCAAGCGACGAACTTGTAAAAGACATCCAGAACTTTGTAAAGAAAACAACTGCGCCATATAAATACCCAAGAATTGTAGAGTTCAGAGACAGCCTGCCTAAGACAATTAGTGGTAAAATTATGAGAAAAGATATCAAGTAGATGCTGAAACAAGTTCAGCATGACACTGTCACCCCGAACTTGTTTCGGGGTCTTTTATAACAGCCTCGCAATGACAGTCATTGCGAGGAGCCGAAGGCGACGTGGCAATCCATTACAAGAGACTCGCTATATCCTTCACAGACTCCGACGCTGTAGAAACACTTGTAATATTCTGCGAGAAGCTTTCAATGCCCTTGGCAATTTCCTGCAGGGCAACAAATATCTGCTCGCTGGCACCAGTAAGCTGTTCTACATTTGTCAAAATCTGATTTGAGCTGTCAGCCGTAGACTTTGACGACTGCATAATGCTTTCAAATTCCTTTTCCAGAGATTTTGCACTTTCACAACCATTATCAATCTGAGCAGTTCCTTTTTCACTATCCTGAATAAGAGTATCAGAAGCCTTCTGAATATCAGTAATAATTTCCCTGATTTCTTTAATACTATCAATGATGTTATCTGAAAGACGACGGATTTCTGTTGCAACAACATGGAAGTTCTTTCCGGCTTCTCCAGAGTTAGAAGCTTCAAGCTCAGCGTTAAAGGCGATAATTTTTGTTTTATCTGCAACGTTATTGATGATACTTACAATATCCCAGATACCATTAATTTTCGAGTTCAATTCCTTAATACCATCAATCGTCAGCATATTTGTATTCTTGATACTCATAAGCTCATTTACATTATTTTGAAGTGCATTGTTACCGGAAATTACAGCATCACGGGACTGTTCAGCAAGGGCAGTAACTTCCTTGATTTTTTCTCCAATGTTATTTGCAAGCTCTGTTGAATCATGCATTGTAGAAACAATTTCCTTTACAGCTGCAGACTGATTCTGGCTGTTTGCGGCAGAAACTCTTGTTGCTTCTGCAAGATTTGTAGATTCTGTAAGAAGATTATCACTAATGTTTTTCTGAGTTTTTTGAATGCGTTTTGTGATTACCTTAAATACAATGAAGAATTCCAAAAGACTTGTAAACCAGCCGATTAAGCTGTAAGTAATGAAACTATCAAAATGCGAACCCGGCATTTTTGAATTTACTATAATGCCGTAAGGAACTGTCATCATGTTGATGATTGCTGCATCTACAGAAGCCCACATTGCAACATTCTGAACGCGGAAAAGATTTTCACTCATCTTCATGCCAACTTCTCGCATAAGGCCTGCCATATGGATTCGTTTAACAAGAACATAGTTTACGGTATAACACATAAAGCCCGTTGCAAGAGACTGCATTTCCATCAAGGTAAAAGAATAAGGATTAAATGGATGAACTCCTTTTTTTGCTTCAATCAGTGCCGTAGCACCGGATCCAACTAAAAAACCAATGATATGAGCAATGATGATTATAGTGTCATAATTGCGGTAAATCTTATTTAATCTTGCAATATCCTTTTTAGTAATAGCCTCTTTGCTCTTTTTACCTTTTTCAATAATCTCATCAAAATTATTAAGAAGAGGCCATTGAAATAAAGAGCAGATTAAAATAAGTCCCAGTGTAATTAAAACAGTAGGAATGCAACCCAATATGATTTTTCCTGGAGTTTCGTAAATGAATCCATAGTGATAAATTCTAAGGAAAAATACTCCTATGTAAGTTGAAGCAAAGATTGTACAAAAATATTTCTTAAAAGTTTTCATGTCTTCCTCCTGTATGAAACTTTGTCATATATTTACTTAGTCATAAATGCAATCGCACCATCCCAGTTTTCTGGCGGATTCTTTATAAATTCTTCGCAGCGGTCCAGCATTAGTTTTGCGGCCTTATCATTTTCCACTGCATTAAGTGCTTTTTCAAAATAATCTTTTGCAAGATTCCAGATTCCCTGTTTGTAAAGCTCCATTCCTTTTATGTAAGCATTTTTATATTCTGAAGGGAACTCATCAGGGCTGCGGTCTACTGCATAAATAGGAACAGCATTTTTCTTTCCCTTAACACGAACATCATCAAGGTGGCGGAAACAGAAAGAATCGTCTCCGGCATCGGCACGAACACTTTCACTAACAAGAATTTGAGTACCGTAAGTTTTGGTAAGTCCTTCCAGACGAGATGCAAGGTTTACGTTATCACCGATTACAGAATAGTCAGTTTTATCTTTAGAACCGATTGAACCTACAATTACTTCGCCATAGTGAATACCTATTCCAATGTTGAAAACCATACCATCCGGCATTACAAGATCTCCCATTTCAACGGACGGAAGGGCATCGCGCATTTCGTAGGCAGCCATTACAGCACGGCGGCAGTTATCCTCATAGCTTACAGGTGTACCAAACTCTGCCATAATTGCATCGCCTATAAACTTGTCGATTGTTCCGCCGTGCTTTTTGATTATTTCTACCATTGTAGAAAAGTATCTGTTCAAAAAGGCAACCAGAACATCGGCTCTGTTTTTTTCACTGATGTTTGTGAAGGATCGAATATCGCTGAAAAGAATTGCAACAGAACGGGTTTCTCCAACGCCAACCTTCTGGTCGGTGGCATCAGCCTGTTTTACAAGACTGTCGATAATTTCTTCCGGAACAAAACGACTGAAAGCTTTGCGGATTCTTTTTTCAAAAAAGATTTTCTTTTCAACTATCAAAGCTTTATCAAAAACTTCAACTGCATTATTAATGCAAAAATCAAGGTAGCTTAATTTGTCACTAATTATATTTCCCTGGGCAACAATATGAATGGTAGCAAAGACTGAAGAGTCTGTTTTTAAGACTCTATATTCATAGCTGGAAAGTTGAATCTCACTGCTATAAAATCTTTCAAGATTGCCTTCAGAATCAATCTGTTTTGCACAGTTTTTGGCGCTTATACCACTAGACATATTTTTATCAAAATCTTTTTCACAGACATTGAGAAAATCTGAAATATCCTTTTGGGAAATATTTTGTGAAGCTAAGTAATAACCGTGAGGCCCGTCATTTTCGAGGATGTACATTGCAGCCAGTGGTACTTCGCAAACTTGTGCAATCAAAAACAGATAAGATTTTATCATCTCTTCAAGATTATCTACCTTTTCAATAAGGCCTGCAATTTTAGAAATCATAATTGAGTTATATGATTTTTGATTGAGCAGTTTTGAAGCGGCAGAAAAGAGCAGGGTATTATCAAGTTTTTTACTTTTTCCGGATTTTGTCTTTTCTGATTTTTCAGCATCAACTTCTGCTAGCTCATCGATATTCTGAACAAGAGTTTCTGCATCAAGACGAATAAAGGAATTAGCTCCGCATTCCTTTGCAAACTCTTCATCAAGAGATGTCGGAAGATTCGAATATAGGGCAACTGGCAGATTATTAAAGTCTGGTAAAACACGGATAAGCTTAACGATTTCAAAAGCTCCGGGCTCTGTAATATTACAGTTCAAAAGAAAAAGGTCAGGAGAAATTTCAGCAAGACTGGTAAAAATATTTTTTGCTTCTGATTCAAATTTAATTGAATACTGTTTTGAGTCTAATGTTTTTGTAAAGAGCTTCTGCATTGTAGCGGAAGATTCAAGAATAAGTATTTTTTTTGCCATTATTCTTCTCCCAAAAGTTCTTTAATTGATTCAAGCAGTTTTCCACGCTTGAACTCACTCTTTGAAATAATTGCTCCGGCTTTGAGTCGCTGGAATTCTTCTATTGTCTGACGGCTTTGATCTGTTGAAACAACAATGACAGGAGTCTCCTTGTACTGGTCAAGACGGCGCAGATTATCAAGCAGAACAAGACCGGTCATTCTAGGCATTTCCTGATCAGCAAGAATCAGGTCGTAATATTTTTCCTTTGCTTTTTCTAGGCCATCAAGACCGTCAAAGGCATCTTCAACAACATAGCCGGCCCCTTCAAGAATAGATCTTTCAATTTCGCGGGTAGTAGAAGAATCGTCTACAACAAGAATCCGAATATTCTTTTTCTGAGTTGCGGCTTCGAATTTTTTAATGTCATAACCGCGAAGAGATTTAAACCGTTGAAGAATATCCGGCACATGAAGAATAGGAACAATATCATAATGCTCATCAAAAACAATTCCCTGAAGAATTGAACAGTTTCTGATTCCTTCAGGCATTGGTTTTACGACAAGCGAAACATATTGTTCAACCTGTTCAACAATAATACCAATACGCTGCTCCATATATTCAGCAATAAGAATTGGTTCTTCCTCCTGAGCAAGCCCCGCTTTTCTGTCTTCGAATAAAGTTGAAAGAGGGAAGCATGGAACCAGCTGATCTTCGAATCTAATATAATTCTGATTCTGTAAGATTATATAATCAGTTTTTTTGCGGTAAATGATATCAACAATATGCTGTGCGGGAATTAGATATTTGTCTTTGTTAGAATAGACAAACAATCCCTGCAGGGTAGAAAGAGAAAGCGGGAAGTGTAGAATAAACGAAGTACCTTTGCCGGCTTCACTTTCTATTTTTATACGGCCTTTAATTTTCTCAACGTTTGACCAGACTACATCAAGACCAACGCCTCGGCCGGAAAGAGCAGAAACTTCATCTTTTGTAGAAAAACCGGACTGAAAGAGGAATTGAGAAAGTTCACGATCGTTCATTCCTTTTATTTCATCTGTACGTTCCGGGTAAAGGGTAATTGCCTTTGAACGGATTTTATCGTAATCAAGCCCCCGACCATCATCACTAATTTTTAATTCTATATAACGTGTTTCCCGAACACAGGTAATACTGATAGTTCCTTCTTCATTTTTTTTAGCCTTTTTTCTTTCTGCAGGACTTTCAATTCCGTGGTCGAGAGCGTTTCTTATAATATGCATAAGAATGTCACCAAGTTCTTCGAGAATTACTTTATCAAGGGCAATGTCTGTATCTGGGATTTCGCACTTTACTTTCTTGTTGAGGTTCATTGCTTCCATTGCGATTGTAGTTTGAAGAGGACGAAGAACAATGCTGATTGGAAGCATTCTTAAATCAAAAGCTTTTTCCTGTACACTGAAAATAGAAGTTTCAAGAGAATAAATATCGTTTTCAAAGGTTTTTCTGATTTTTGCAAGTTCGCGACTTCCAAGTTTTTCTTCGAGTTTTTTAAGTTCATCCAGCTGAGACTTTAAATGAAACTCCCGGGTAATCATTGTATCAAAATCAGAAATTATTTCGTTTATACGGGAAAGTTTTATTCTTATTGACTGGATATCGCTTATATTTTCATCTAAATCTTCATCCTCTTCTTCGAGTAAAATTCCGTTTTTCTTATTGATTTCTTTAATAAAGGCATCAACATCAATAAGTTCTCCAGCCGCAAGTTTATCACAATACTGAAGGTACAAATCAACATCCTGTTTGTCGGTTCCACGACGGCTGATACAGGATACACAACCGTGAATTTTTTCTGTAACGGCGAA
>CAMNBC010000106.1 GCA_946532115.1 uncultured Treponema sp. | reverse complement strand
CCTCTTCCAGTTCAAATGGGAATCCCATAAAGAACTGACGAATCATAAAGATGTACAGACCATTTTTAAGTCCCATACAACCAAGACACATCATAATATATGGAATCATGGAACCTCGAAGGTTTATGGTTTTACCAAACAGATTAAAATATCGGAAATGCAGGAACAAAGATGTAGAAATTGTCTGTGGTGGAATTACAATTACAAGAATAACACAGAAGAACCAGAACCGCTTAAATGGAAAATTAAAGCGAGAGAAACCATAACCTACAAGACTACATACACATACCTGAATTACAGAAACTAAAATCGATACCCAGAAAGTATTAAACATTGTAGTTTTATAATTCAAAAGGGTTGCAGCAATTTTCCAGTTACTTACAGAAAAGTGCTTTGGAACAAGAATGATTGTTGTATCATACAAGTCACGTTCAGCCATAAATCCTAATGCCATTTTATTAAGAAGAGGCTGAATAATCATAAAGCACATTCCGAACAAAAGAATTCCACGGAAGATAGAAATTGCATACTTCTTGATTGTTTCTGTGAGAAGTATACCATTTGACGCTTCGTTTCTTTCCCAGAAAGAGCGCTTATCTACAGCTGGTACAGCAGCCGGCTTTTTAACATTCTTTTCTTTTTTAGTCATAGTTGTATACCACCTTAGAAATGATCAATGAACTTAAACCTATGAACGCCATACAAACAATGAAGTAAATCCATGCCATAGCAGAACTGAAACCATAGTTCAAAAGTTCTGTCATCTGAGTGTTTATCTTATCCATAATCTGGTTATCACTCTTCATAAAGAAGTCAATGATTGTATAAATCCAGCATACGAGCATAAGAGGACTAACCATAGGAACTGTAATTTTCCACAAAGTTTCCCATGCTGTACAACCTTCCATATGAGCTGCTTCATACATACCCGGGCTTATTGTCTGTAAACCAGAAAGGAAGATGATAATCTGGATACCAGAGGCCATTGCTACATCATAGATAGAATCGATAATTTCAAAAACTTTTTCAAAGACTTTTGAACTTACTCCACCAACTCCGTTTGTACCAGATACAAGAATATCTTCAAGAACCTGAGTAACAGAGTTTGCATTTCCTGCCTCTTCAATCATATTCTGAATTTCAGCCATAAGAGCATTGCTTGATTCAAGACCAACAAGTACACCAGATGAAAGAATTACAGCAAGAAAGAATATTGAACGGGCAAGTGTTCTTCCCTTAAACTTCTGATTCAACAACAGAGCTACGAAGAAACTGAATACAATTGTTGCCAGAGACTGGAACAACATCTGTGTAATTGATTCAACAAGCATTCTGTTGAATTCAGCATCAACAAGGAAAGCCTTTTTAAAGTTAGCAAAATTATTCCAGTGAATTTCAAATCCCTGATTTGAAATAATTACATCTGACAGAGCCATTCTCAGCGACTGTCCGAGAGGCTTTATCATAAAGAATACAAAACCAAGAATGAATGGCAGAATAAACAAATAACCGTAAACTGCCCTCCTTCCCATTAATCCGACCTTTTTCTTCATATTAATCCTCCACCTTCATAATGCGATAGTCTCTCTCAGGAATAAATTTTCCCGAAGGTGTTATGTAATTAGCATAACTAAAGTTTACATAAACTTCATAGCCGTTTTCAAAAGTTGTTTTTGTAACATTTTCTCCAACGAACTCATGTCCTACGATTGGACTATTCATTACAGGAGCCATTTTTGAATTATACTCGTTGTATATTTCTTCAAACTTTTCTTTCCATGAATCAAAATTGCTAGCATAATATTCAGTATAATTTGTTTCCTGAAGTCTTTCTGATTTTGAATTCATGAATGAGAACTGGAGTCCTGCACCTGCTTCTGCTGATTCAAGAATTAACTGATCCTTTTCATATGCAAGATTGATTGGATTACCAGCATAGTTTACATATCCATGAAGTGCTATCTGATAGAATGGAACAAAGGCATCAATGATTGCGTATTTATTTCCATGCAACGGAATATTTGTAATGAAATCTGCACTGCGTACAGCGTAATCATTACCACCGTTAATCATAATACCAAGTCCTTTATCTACTGCATTATTAAACTGATCCAACTGTTTAGCAGCTTCAGTTGCTCGTGTAGACAAACGTCTTTCATTAAAATCTGATGAAAGAATATTTCCATTATCACGGAAAGAAACTCCATCGACATTGTATTTTGCAACTGTCTTAATAAGATTCTCAGACCCCTTTTCACGGAGTTTAGAGTTCAAAAGGAAGTATGAATCCTGTTCTTTATCGCGTCCATACCACAACTGAGAGTATTCATAAAGCTCACAAAGTTCATCACTTACAAAACGTGCAGCATCACGATACTTAAAGAAACCATTGAAGATATTTGAACGATATGCTGTCTGTACCGCACCATCAAGATAAAGCTTTGCAGAGGCATTTTCTGTATTCTTAACAAGATTCTTAAAAGAAGACTTTCCACCAAGTGCAGGTATAAACTTTACACTTGACATAAGTTTCTGACGAATACCACCATTGATAAAACCTGAAAGTTTATAATTTACATTTTTCATTCCAAGCTCATCAATTTCATTAATAATTTTTGCAGCATCATCATAACTTGTAAGAGTATAAGGTTTTACCTTTGGCATTCCGGCTACCTGCTGAACTTTTTCAATTGCACCAACAATTTCTACAGCAAGCGGAACATCTTTAGAATCTGTTTTCTTTTCACCTGCAAAAAGCTTATTTCTATAAGCTTTAGCCATATCTACGTAAGAACCACTGTCGATGAAAATAAATGACTGTTCAATATATTCGTTTTGAGGAAGCTGAGCTTCATAAACAAACTGCGAACTTTGACTGCGGGCTGTTACTTCATACTGTTCACGGTGAAGAAGTTTATAATCTGCGCGGATATAGTTGTAGCTTCCAAGTTTACCTGCAATTTCTGCTGTTACACCGGCATATTCTGCACCTTTATTAATAACAGAAAGAACACTACTATCTGGATATGCAATACCAAATGCAGGGAATGCTGCACGTGTTTCTGTAATTACAGCTTTACGCTCTGTTGCATAGTCCCAGCCATAACAGTCGGCATAGTAACCATTCTGTTTTGTTTTTCCGTTATTGAAGTTGATAATACTTCCACTTCCTTCTGGAATAAGCATATAACCTTCGTCGTCCCGACCAGCTGCACCAAAATATGGAAGAATAGAAACCTGTGTAGCAGGATACTTAAGTCTGTAAGAGATCTCGCTGAATGGAACGGTTACAATAAGTGCATTTCCGTCAAGTTTATAAGACATTGAAATATTGAAAGCTGGAACTTCCTTGATATTTGTTTCCTTATAAAGTTCTTTATTTTTCAGATAATCTTCATAGGTAAATCCCTGCTTACCAAAAATATCTTCCATCTGAACTTTTACGTGTGTCTGAATATTTTCAAATACAAGATAAAGAGTTTCATCTTCCATTCCAGGATACTTATCAAGCATAGTTTCAAGCTCTGCACCCTTGAAAGAACTCTTGTTATATTTATGATATGCACGGCCTACGGCAGCAATTTGAGACTTTGTAAGTCCTTCTGTCCATTTATCAAGTTCTGACTGATAAAGAATAAGAGGGAAAACATACTCACGATCCATCTGACCAACTGTATAATTTACAGTAATTTCTTCACCTTTCTTTTCAATATTATAGAATTTGCGAAGAACACTGTTTGTATATGTGTCATAAGTATCATCGTTACCATTTTCAGTAGAGTACTTTAGAAGTACTGCAGACATCATATTATTCTTTTCTTTAGTAAGAGCGATTTTATCTGATTTTGCATCAACAGGACTTGAATGCCATACTTTTCCAGTATTCTTTTGAAGTACTGTAAAGTTTGTAGTTTCAGGATCCATCTCAAACTTAATAAACTTATTTTCAAGCACATAACTTTTTGGCTGTTTAGCTTCATTATATTCATAATAATCAAACTGAGGCTGAACAACCTTTCCAACCTGAACAAGTCGGATTACGATATATGTAAGAAAAGCTATTACTGCAAGTATAAAAGCAAAACCTATCCAGAATTTCTTAGTTGGTTTATGAAATTCGAAGGTTTTAGTTTTCATTGGCTTTGGACGGCCAATATATCCTTCCGGATATTTAGATTTTTTTTCTTTTGCCATAATTTTCCCCTTCCTGTCAGTTTAATCGGAAGATTATTTCTCTTCCCAATGAAACGAAATAAGCAATACCCTGTGAAATCATACTGAAGAACAGAAGCATAATGAAAATGAAAACCAGCATTCCGAACGCAGTAAAAATCGTAAACAGAAGTGTTTTTCCAAATCCATAAGCATGAATCATCATCATTGCCATAAACAGGAGAATTCCCATCCATATAAAAGAAAGATTGTTGAATACCCAGTAGAATGAAGCTTCTTCTCTGGTAACAACATTACTTAAAATAATGAGTGGAATCTGAATTAAAGGATATGGCGTCATTGCATAGGCTGTACCCATATAAATGTCACCAAGATGTCCTTTACCATCAAACAGAGTTGTTACACCCCAGTTGCAGACACAGAAAATTGCAAGAGGAAGGAGAATAGAAGCTATCTCCATAAGGATATTAACTCTGTTCCAGTTTACATTAAGAATTACAAAGTTTGTAAACTGAAGTTTCCAGATATGTGTCAAAAGAGTTACTAATACTATAAAATTTGCGGCTGCATAAGAGCCTCGCTTTGCATGAATTAAATCCCAAAATCCGTCTGCCGGATGAAAAATTACATACAAAGAATATTTAAGAGTATTAAGAAAGTGAACATAAGTTTCTTTCTGTCTTAATTTGTTTAATTTTCTTGTGATATAACTCATAGCGAATTAAGCTCCCATTTTATTTTCTTAACAATCTTGAGGACAAATGAAAGAACGATTATTGCTATTAAAACACCAACCATCCATCCAATATTTTTCTCAATCCATTCCTTGCGATAATACTTAAACGCTTTTGAATAATCACGTCTATCTCTCTTAACCTTGAAATAATCCATTGCTTCTTTATATTTTTTCTGACGCAGGAAAGATTTTCCAAGACCAATATATGCAAGATCATAATTTCCGTTATATTCGAGAACTTTCGCCCAGGTCTCTGCAGATTCGTCATACTCACCGCTTGCAAACTGTTCAGTTGCTTTATAAATAAGATTACCATAATCTGTTGGAGACATAACCGTAATAGAAGCATTTATGCTGTCAAGAATAAAAAGATCCTTTCCTATATGTTCAATTGCAGCTGGCTTACGGAAGAAACCATCAATATTTCCTCTTCCACCGAATGCGAACAAAAGATATCCCTGATCATTGTATGCAAATACACGACCACGGCTTTCATCTATCGTAAGATAAACATTATTATCAAGAACTGTAATATCTGTAAACTTTGAAGGATCACTAATACCTGCAGCATTACCCCAAACGAGATCTCCGATTGGAGGCTGATCTTCATTATTTTTTACAAGAATATCTTTTCCAAGTGCATTAAGACGGCGGATTGGCTTAGCTTTATCGCTCTTTAAATCCCACCAGTCAAATGTTTTTGTTACGGCATAAATAAAGCCCTCTTTGTCCATATAACAGTTAGAATATTCAACTGGAACAAAGAGTACCATCTTTTCTTTCTGAGCCTGAGTAGCAAGCTTTTTCCAGATTAAATCTGAAACTTC
This sequence comes from uncultured Treponema sp., assembly GCA_946532115.1. Lineage (GTDB taxonomy): Bacteria > Spirochaetota > Spirochaetia > Treponematales > Treponemataceae > Treponema_D. The sequence continues at coordinate 653 of CAMNBC010000106.1, read as the reverse complement.
GTAAACTACTTCGTTAGCACCAAAGAATCCCTGGAAAGTTCCATCATATTCATATTTCAAGAATCCTTTGTTGATATTTCTTGCAGCTATATATGCACGGCCTTTTGAATCTGCAACTACTTTTTCAGGCAGGAATGCCTTACCTTCTTCGTAAGTTGGATCATCTGGTTCTTTTAGTGTGAAAATCACATTAAGATTTTCATCAACCTTAAGAACACGTCCATGGTTGGTATCTGCAATAAACATAGAACCATCGTCATTTACAAAAATATCACGAGGTCCATCAAATGTTCCTTCAGAACCATCAGTAGTATTTACACTGTCAATAACTCTATTAAAAGCCAGAGTTTTCTTTGAAGTGTACTCAAGCTCTACAATACGGTTATTATCAGTATCTACTACAAAGAGCTTATTTCCATAAGTAAAAAGTGAACTTGGATTCTTAAGAGGAGTCTTAAGATTCAAATCATCAGCATAGATAACATGAGTTACACGATATACATCTGGTGATTTTTCAATATTTTCCCAGAAGTCATATATATAAGTATCACCTTTTGCAAAAAGTCCTGCACACAATGTGAAGAGACCTGCAATCATAATAAATAGTTTTCGTCTCATCATAGCGCTAGTCCTTAAGTCCTGAAGTAGCCATT
>CAMNBC010000105.1 GCA_946532115.1 uncultured Treponema sp. | reverse complement strand
AACAGGTGCAAACGGAAAATCAACTTTCTTGAATACACTGCAGACGCTGTTCGGCGATTATGCCTGCAGCACTGCGACTGAAACTTTTATGAAAAAGACTTCTGAACAGAGCAACGACCTGGCACGTCTTAAAGGAATGAGGCTTGTTACTACAACTGAGATTGAGCAGGGAAAAGCAATCAGCGAAAGTTTGATTAAGCAGATTACCGGCGGTGATATGATTACGGCGAGATTTCTTTATGGTGAATTTTTCTCTTTTGCTCCAACTTTTAAGATTTTTATGGCAACTAATCATAAACCAAAAATCCGTGGAGCTGATAACGGTATCTGGCGACGTATCAAGATGATTCCTTTTACGGTGACTATTTCTCCCCAGCAACGTGATGGAGATTTAGGGAAAAAACTGCTTGCGGAAAATTCCGGCATTTTAAACTGGTTGATTCAGGGTTTTAAGATGTGGAAAAAGGAAGGTCTTAAAGAAGAACCAGATGCAATTAAAAACGCAAATGAGGAATACCGCTTTGATATGGATAGTGTCGGCACTTTTATTACTGACTGTCTTGAAATTGATGCTACTCTCAAATGGCGGCTTCATACTAAGCTTTTGTATGAGACTTATTTGAAATGGTGTGCGAAAAATAATGAGCGTGCCATGTGCCAGAAGAATCTTGCTATCAGGATGCAGGAAAAGGGGTTTAAGCGGATGGCTACTAATGGTCAGCGGGTATGGCTGGGGCTTGTGATAAGGAACGAATGGAGAGGCTAAAGCCTTTTATTTACCCCAAGAATTACTATAACAAAGGCTACTACGCCAGTTACCGGATTAATTGCAATGCGACGCATATATACGTGAACGTTGATGCCGTCTTTGAGGTCTTCGTCTATGATTATGGGATTTGAGTTTTCTTTTATTATCTCTGTTGTTTTGAGGAATAAGGAATCTTCAGTTTTGAATTTTGATTTGAAGGCATACTTTGTATTTGGCTGAATTACATCAAAATATTTTTTTAAGAATTCGCGGTAAGTGTTGTTACCTCTGACTATGTGTAGTGTCTGGTCTTTTATTTCGAAGATAGCCATTGGGAGTGTATTAAAGGTATTCTGGAATATCTGTGAGCCTGTGTTTGTAACACTGGAAAGGTCGTATAAATTGATTTTGCCGAGTGAAGCAAAGTATTCAGACTCGTCTGGGTTTTCAAAGCCTATTTGAATGCCTTTATCGTATCTTTCAAATATTTTTTCGACTGGTAATGGCTGGCAGTAATAATAGCCCTGGAGCTTGGTACAGCCAATTTCCTTAAGGAAATTGACCTGATGTTCTGTTTCTACTCCTTCGCAGATTGTTTCTATTCCAAGATTCATTGCGGTTTTCATGAGTCCTGAAAGAATAATTTTACTTTTTTCATTTTTATAAAACTGCAGCATGAATTTCATGTCGAACTTTATGAGATTAAAGGGGATGTCATGCAGAACATCTAATGAAGAATAGCCTGAACCAAAATCATCTATCCATACCTTAAAGCCTGAATCCTGAAAGCGTTTTATTTGCGATTTCATGTAATCGTAATCTTTTCCTATTATACTTTCAGTAATTTCGATTGTTAATTTTTCTGGGGGTATATCGCTGGCCTTAACCCGTTTTTGAATTTCTTCTACTATGTCGCAGGTAGAAAAGTCGGAGCGTGACAGGTTTACTGATATTGGTACTATGTAAAGTCCTTTTTCTTTTTGCTGCTTCATTTTTACAAGAACCTGTTCGATTACATATAAATCAAGCTTGTATATCAGATTACTTTCTTCGAGTATGGGAATAAACTCTGCTGGATTCATAAAACCTTTCTGGGGATCTATCCAACGTGAAAGAGCTTCTTCGTCACATACCTTATCATTTGCAGCTCTGATGATGGGCTGGTAGTAAACTGAAATCCAGTTTTCATTTATTGCACGGTCGATATTGTCTATTATATACTGTTGTTTTTCGTAAACTGCAAGCATTGATTTATCAAAATAGGTAAAGTGTGATATTGGATAATTTTTGCTTGAATCGCAGGCGAGCTTTGCTCTGTCGCAGGCTTTATTTGCGCTGCATTTTTCTACCTTGGTTGAATAGATTCCAACTCTTGCCGTAAGTGTTTTTCCATCATTAATGTTTTCCAATTCTGAAAAGAAGTCCCAAAGGCGTTCTTCCAGCCGGTTGTCATCTGTAACAACACAAAAACGATCCATCCCAAAGCGACAGCAATTGTTATTTGTGAAGGTTTCTATTAAAAGTCTGGAAAAAGCTCTTATGAGATTATCGCCCTCTGCAAAGCCGAATCTTGCATTGAAATATCTCATTCCATTTAAATCTAAAAAGAGCATGACTGGAGTTTTTCCCAGTTTTTCTGTTTCTGTAAAAAAGGTTGTATCTGCAAGATAGAAAAAATATGCGATGGTGGGAAAGCCTGTAAGATAGTCATAATTTATTACATTTTCTGAATCGGTTACGGTTAAAAAGTTTGAATAGGCCGCATTCAGTAAGTCTTTATTTACGACTGAATTTTCCTTAAAAATTCCCTCGTCTGTATACCAGATAACTGCAAGCCTGTTATTTCCCTTGTATATGTGTTTTCCGTAGGCATGTATAATTTTATATCCATCTTTGATTTTTGTACGATACACTACATTATATGGCTGCTCTTTTGTTGCAAATGTTACGGCGGCATTTTGGAGCATAGCTATGTCATCGGGATGGCATTCGCGGTAGCGGTCTTTATCAAGAATTTCGTAATAGTCTTTTACATTGCCTTCAAGACCAAAGAGTTCTAATAAGCCTTTTGAAATAGCCAGAGTAAATACTTTATTATCTACAAACTGATATACAGCTGAAGGTACGCAACTGTTTTCTATGAGTTCCAATTCCTTCTTGCTGAATTTAAATTTCTTCATGCACTCTCCATTCTGCACTAATTATAAATGCATATGTTTGGAAACGCAAATTTGAGTTTCATTGTCAACTTTGAAATAACCAATGCAATTGTTGTGAACAATTTTTTTCATACAAATAAACCTCCAGGTTACAAAATATCATCATCAAAATTGCCGGTATAGGCAGAGGCAACAGATAAATCTTCGGCTTCTTCAAGAGGAGTAAGTTCATCATAACTGCTGTCGTGTACAACAACAATTTTTGAATATTCATCGCTCTGAGAATAAGAAGCAGTGTCTCTTTCAGCAGCATTTATAGCTTCATCCATACTGCTGTTTAATTTTTCAAAAATATAATTTCTAATATAATTTTTTGATTCTTCAGGATTTTCATTTGTCAGCATAAGAACAGACATGGCAGTTCCATCTGCATTAATCTGAGTATTAAAGACAATGCAGGAACAAACCATAGATTTACGGCCAACCGTGAGGCTGAGATTTCTAATCAAAGTATTTTTTTGAAAAAGAACAGTAAGCTCCCTCTTATAGGTAATAGCAAGTCCTGCACTTGAAATATCTTTAATGTCTACTGAATAAAGCTTACCTTCAGCAGCAATGTAACCGCTTACATCTTTTATCCCTCTTGTATCAAAACGAAGATATTTACGACGCCCCTTTGCCCCGTTCAAATCAAGAATAGCAATAAAATTATTAATAAATTTTTCACTCTTATCAAAGCGATTAAAACCGCCCGGGAGCGGAATATTCATCATAAACTTATCTTTATCTTCCATTGAGGCAGATTCAGTAAGTATTCCAAGATAAATGCTTTTTAATATTTCAGAGCTCTGAAAACTCTTCATATAATTGTACCATGCAGAATATGAAAACTCAGAATCAATATTTATAAAACACATCGAGTCTGGAAAATGAGAAAGAAGGCTTTTGGCTTTACGGTATTCTTTTAGCACAAAAACTTCATATTCATTCTGCCGGAGTTTTTCTATCAGATGTTTTTCAATAGCATAGGACGGGCATATAAAAAAGATTTTACGTCCAAATAAAGGGTTCTCTCTTGATTCCATAAGTTTTACTCCAAAGCAGAAAAAGCACCTTCATTATAAAGATCAAGAAAAGCCTTAACCACAGTCGGATCAAATTGTGTACCGGCATTGTTTTTCATTTCTTCAACAATTTTAGCCATAGGAAGCTTGGTCCGGTAGGGACGGTTTGTACTCATAGCATCAAAAGCATCTGCAACAGCAATAATGCGTGCAACCCATGGAATATCATGGCCTGCAATTCCGTCAGGATATCCTTTACCATCAAAACGCTCATGATGATAATGCGCACCCTCAGCAATATCTTCCTGAATACTAACATTCTTTAAGATTTCGTAACCACGGGTTGGATGGCTTTTCATTAAATCAAATTCTTCTTCAGTAAGCTTTCCAGGCTTTGTAAGAATGCTTTCAGGAATGCCTATCTTACCAATATCATGCAGGAGAGCAATATTATAAAATTGGTCAACAGTTTCTTTAGGTTCTCCAAGCTTTTGTGAAAGCCATTTAGTATAATATGCTACACGCCGTGAGTGACCATTAGTATAAGGATCCTTACCGTCAATACAAACAGCAAAAGCTCCTATAATTTCTTTTGTAAAATTCTTCAGGTCCTCATTGTATTTCAGCTGAAATTTCCTGATTTTTTCATTCTGAACATAAACCAGAACAACGGCAATAAATGCAACGACAGTAAGAAAAAGCCCTGGAAAACTGGTAAAATTAAAATGCAGTAAACCATTAATAAGCCGCCAGCTTCTGTGCGCAAGAATAAGCATAGAAGTATAAAAGCCAATTTTGTGGAAATAAAGTACCCAGCAGATTAGAACAATTGTAGACAACGAAGTTGTTGCCGCTGCAAGAGAAGCAACCGGCAGCTTGTGATTCATAATCGTAAACATTGCACTGGAAACAGAAACTGTGCGGGATGCATATTCAGTAGCTGCATACAAAGCCGCAAAAAGAATATAACAGAAGGCAGAGAAAATATTATGCTTAGTAAAGTATTTTTTTAGATTAATTTTAGAAAGAAAGGCTTTCTTTCTTTCTTTCTTTCTTTCTTTCTTTCTTTCTTTCTTTCTTTCTTTCTTTCATCTATATAATCCTTCATAATTCTTGCTCCATATAATTAAAAGTAGCAGTAATATATTATAACACAGGAAATGAAATAACAATATAAAAATAACTCATATATTTCACTGGCAGCAAGTGTATTTGCTGCACCAAAATCAAAAGTAGAGGTTTTTACTTTATAAAATAAAGATTCAGGGATTGATTAAGGATTTCTCAAAAAGCCCTTATTCAATTGATTACCTTGCATTTACTGTTGTAGATGCTGAATAACAAATAATAAAAACAGAGCCCTGTATTTTCCAAATACCAGGGCTCGTTTTTTTTTATAAAACTCATAAGAGCCCTTGCTGGCTTTTATTTTTTCATCTATGTTTTCTGAATATTCTATAAAGGTATTTGAATGATAACTATTAAAAATGGCTATTCCCCCGTGCCCCCAAGGTGGTTAGTGCAGATGAAGTGCACTTTTGAAAGAGATAGGTCTTTTGAGGCCTTTTAAGAGCTTTCCTAATTATGCAAAAACTAAATAAAATGTGCACTTTAGTGCCGTAAAAGAGCGCGTTTTTTATACATTATGCACTTAATATTGGGTAACATTGAGATATTTTGTTTTATTTTGAGTTATCTATAGTACTTATAATTTCTTCTATTTTTTTTAAGTGCACTTAAAAAAGAAAAATATATGTTTTATTTAAAACATATATTTAACTATTTATTTGTTTTATTTGCACTTTTGATATGCACTTTTAAATTTTATTATAGTGGATTAAATTTTTTGACCGCTGCGCACGCTCTCCCCTGATAGTTGAATAAGCTAAAAATTGCTTTCGCAATTTTTTTTTACGCTTTTCGATTGAACACCGGCCGCCAGCGGCCTTACACATTTGAAAATACGATTGGTCAAGGCACGCTACGCTTAAAGCCTTGACTCAATCGTTTTGCAGGTTGAATAAAATTTTCAACCTGCAATCATCACGTCGCCGCGACAGCGGCGACATCTCTCGGAAAAGTTCTGAGAACTCGGTCACGGAAGCCGCACAAGGAGGTGCGGCTGGAGTGTGTGACATTGTACGGTAAAGGCGAAGCGTTAAGAAAAAATGGCAAGAGCCATTTTTTTAGCGTAGCCTGTCTGGAGAACTCGATGTGGCGCAAGTCCTGCTTTCTGCTTTTCTTTCTGCGCCACAAGGAGAGAGCGTACCTGGCTTGCCAGGTATGCGAACGACTCAGGCGGCTCAACAGAGCCGCCTTGCTGAGGGAGCGCAGGCACTAGCGGTGCCTGTGCGACTGAAGCAACCATTTGTCCCATACAAAGATAGTTCCCAAACAAGCCGCCCTTGTACGGTTTTCTGAGCATCTTAAAAACGAGGGGCAGCTGCAATGCTGAGCAAAAGGTTGCCCCCTTAATCCCCCCGAGAGCGGTATATTGCATTCATTATTTTTTGGAAGGGGGTTGTGGGGGGGTGCCCCGCGGCACAACATCATCAACTTAAGACTAAAAAGACGGTTTTAGATTACAGCCGAATTTATT
>CAMNBC010000104.1 GCA_946532115.1 uncultured Treponema sp. | reverse complement strand
AAATGCACCTCCTAAAATTGAACTTTATTTGTCCAACTTTAGGGGTGCACTTCAATCATCTGCCGCGAATATTAGTGTCGGTAAACCCATAACCTACAAGGGCTTTGAAATCGGAAAAATAAAAAGCTTTTCCCTGAACGATGACGACAAGGTAACTGTGAATTTTTATATTTCTGATGATTACAGAGGCAAGGTTGTAAAGAACTCAATAATTGAAGTTCTTTCCAGTCCCCTTGGCTCTTCCATTGTATTTTTCCCGGGAAAGAGCAATGAATTACTTGCCGAAAATTCCTTTTTGCCTGAACGCTCCAGCGAAGAAGCAAAGGCTCTTATAGAAGCTCACCAGGTTAGCATTGTAGAACAAACCGATTCAATTAATACAATTCTTGCTATGGCAACAACTCTTGTAGGCGACATAGACAGTCTTGTTAAACAACTTAATCTTGCCCTTGAAGGAGACATGTCTAGTCCACTGGCAAATACAATTGCCGAAATCAATTCCATTCTTGCAAACATAAATGCTCTTACTGCCGATACCTCAGGCCTTGTTCCAAAGCTTCTGGAAGACCAAAATTCTCAGGGATCAATTGCAAACATTCTGGCTCAGTTGAATTCTACGATGGCAGACATTAACGGAATTACAACTTCTGTAGAAGCAGACATGCCGGGAATTGCAGTTCTCATTTCTCAGGCACAAACACTTTTAAAACAAATGCAGGATGTAATGGAAGGTCTCAAAAACAATCCTCTTTTGAAAAATGGAATTTCTGAAAAGCCTGAAAAAGAAAGCGCAACTCCAAAACTCAGGGAGGATAACTTCTAATGAAAAAAAGTTTCATCACTGCAGCCGTATGCGGCTTGCTTTTACTTTTTCTGAATACTGCCTGCTCTTCCGGCCCAAAGCGACAGATGTTTATTACCACAGTTCAAGACTCCTGTGAAGATTCCATTGAAGCCGCTAACTCCTGCATCTTAAACGGAAACTACGAACAGGCCGAAGAATTATTGGAAAAAGCCAGACTTCAGGCTGTATCAATAGACAATTATGATTTACTGCTTTCCGTATCACTAACGCACGTTAGTTTATACCTTTCCTATAATCCTCCAGAGATAGAGAAAGCAAAACAATATCTTAACCAGGCTAACGAGCTTAGCGGAAACACCAGCAGAATCCAGGAAAGTGAGCTTTTATGCGCAATGTCAGAAGCAAGAATTCTTATTGCACAAAATGACATTCAAAATAATTTTAAGATGATTGTCGACAAGATTGATGATGCAAAAAAAGTGTTCAAGAACAAGCCTTACAATCATGCCCAGTGCGACAGCATTCTTGGCGATGTATACAGGCTCTCGGGAAAGTATAAGGATGCAGATAAAATTTACAAAGAATCTGCAAAGCTTTTTACCGATAACAGATATCTTTCTGAAATTGGAATTACCTGGTATAAAATTGCACAAAATCATTCACAGTCCGGCAACAGAAAAGAAGCCCTTGAAGCCTTAGAGACTGCAATTTTTTATGACCGCTGTGCTGAGAACTCAATGGCTCTTGGCGCTGATTATTACATAAGGGCTGTAATTTTATTAAAGGGGTCACCTGCTGAAAAAGACAAGGCTGATGCAAAAAAAGCATTAAAGCATTCTGCTGAAATTTACTCAGCTGCAGGCAGAAAAGAGCTTTCAGAAAAGAGTCTTGAATTGCTTAAAAGCTTAGAGTAAACTATCTTTCTGTTGATTTCTTGATTCTGGACTATTGGAGTAAATTTTGAATATTCTTTCTATAAATAACCTTGCAAAGATCGGGCGGGAAAAGCCTCTTTTTACCGGTGTAACCTTTGGCATTCAGGAAGGCGAAAAAGCCGCCCTCATTGGACGCAACGGTACCGGTAAGTCTACCCTTCTTGCAACCATTGCGGGAATTCTTCCTGCTGATGAAGGAAGTGTAGTCATAAACAAAGAGGCAGGAGTTTCATATCTTCCGCAGACTCCAGCTTTTAATCCTGATGATACGATTCGCCAACACATTTTTAAAAACGACTCTCCTAAGCTGTCCGTTATCAGGGAATACGAAGAAATCTGCGAAGAAATGACTACCCGAGAATCTCAGTCATCCGGACTGCAGCACCGCTATGAAGACATCATGCACAAGATGGACAGTGGCGACCTTTGGAATTATGAAGCACAAATCTCTTCCATTTTGAGCACGCTTGGAATTACAGACATGAGCCGAACCATGGGAACTCTCAGTGGCGGCATGTGCAAAAAGGTTGCGCTTGCTCAGGTTCTTGTTGAAGACACTAAGCTTCTCTTGTTAGACGAGCCTACCAACCATCTTGATATTTCTACAATTTTCTGGCTGCAGAATTACCTGCACGACACGAAACGTTCCGTGCTTATGGTTACCCATGACCGCTGGTTTCTGGATGCGGTTTGTACAAACATTTATGAGCTTGCGCGAAATAAGCTGAAGCTCTACGAAGGTAACTACAGTCAGTATCTTGAAAAGAAGGAAACTGAAGCTGAGATTGAAGCGAATACTGAACGAAGGATTGAGTCCGTGTTACGCTTTGAGCGAGAGTGGCTGCTCAGGGGGCCTTGCGCACGCGGCACAAAAATTAAAGCCCGCATTCAGCGCGACGAACAGCTGATAAACCGCGAAAAGTTTAAGGCAGATAAGGGCTTTACTTTTGAAGTAAAAGGTAAGCGGCTTGGCGGCAAGGTTCTTGAGCTGCATAATATTTCTAAGAATTATCCAAAGGGTTATGTTAGTGCAAATGACTCGGAAAAAGATTTGTCACGCGGATTGGATTTTGCTAACGCAAAATCTGATATACATACAAAAGAAAGTCCGTTAGGACTTTCGAATCCGTGTGACAATGACTTTGTGCCGGTTATCAATAACTTCTCATACGTATTTACAAAAGGACAGAAAATAGGAATCTTTGGTGACAATGGTTCCGGCAAATCAACCTTCCTTAATATAATTACAGGTCAGCTTGCCCCGGACAGCGGAAGCGTAGAAGTCGGAGTAAACACTAAGTTCGGCTACTACACGCAAAACCCGGTGTTTGCAGACACTAACTTAACTGTACTTGAATACATTAAAGAAACCGCTGAACATATGTCTCTTAACAACGGCAAAAAAGAGGTAAGCGCCACAAAGTTTCTGGAAGAATTCGGATTTGAGGGAAAGATTCAACATTCGCCGGTGAGCACTTTGAGTGGGGGCGAACGCAAACGTCTGTATCTTGTAAAGCTTTTGTTAGAAAATCCTAACTTTCTGGTGTTAGACGAGCCTACCAATGACTTTGACATTTTTACAATGAACGTTCTGGAGCAGTTCCTGGAAAGCTACGAAGGTTGTCTCCTCTTGGTAAGCCACGACCGATACTTTATGGACAAAACCGTAGACAGTCTTTTCATCATGGAAGAAAACGGCGACATAAGCGGTTTTGTCGGAAAGTGCTCGGAATATATTGAGTATCGCGAAGAACAGAAGCAGGCGTTGCGGGCGGCGTCTGAGCCCGCAGAGGGGGTAGCGAAAGACACCGCAGCGAAGCAAGGTGGCTGCAGCGAGGGGGAGACTTCCCCCGCCTCTACTAATAATACTCAAAGGAAAAAACTTTCATTTAAAGAACAAAAAGAGTTTGAACAATTAAACGAAGAAATCCCGGCCCTCGAAGCCGAGCAGAAATCTCTTGAAGAAAAAATGGCCTCGTCAGATTTTGACGAGGTCCGAAAAGCGGGTGAACGCTATAAGGAAATTGAAGCCCTTCTCGAAGAAAAATATCCGCGATGGGAAGAACTTGCAGAAAGGGCGTAAAAGATCCCGAAACAAGTTCGGGATGACAGTCTTATCACTTAATTCAGGATGACAGCACGCCGTGTCATGCTGAACTTGTTTCAGCATCTCCTAACACTCAGAAGCTGCCGCTTTTACATCTGCAAGAGTGAACTCTGTTCTGCCTTCCTGGCCGGCGCGCAAGGCGGCACTATTCAGAATACTTTCGATTTTTGCACAGGAATATCCGTTGAAAAGACGGGCCAGTGCTTCAGGGCTGCATTCTGCCGCAGGTGACTTTCCGCGGGTGTACATTTCTACAAGCTTACGGCGGGCTTCTTCATCCGGATAAGGCACTGTAAGTTTTGCATCAAAACGTCCAGGACGAATCAAGGCAGGATCCAGGGCTTTAATACTGTTAGTTGCCGCTATCACAAGTACACCATTTGAAGCTTCAAAGCCATCCAGTTCATTAAGAAGCGCAGTAACGATTCTTGTATTTTCAGTTTCAATGGCAGAACCGCTGTAATTTCGCACGGTACCAATTCCATCAAACTCATCTATGAAAACAATGCATGGAGCGCGGCGACGGGCTTTCTTAAAAAGCAGTTTTACTTTCAGAGGGCCTATTGCCATAAACATACTTTCAAAATCTGTTGCTTTTGCCGGAATAAAGTTTACCCTCGCCTCTCCGGCAAGTGCCTTTGCAAAAACTGTTTTTCCATTTCCAGGCTCACCTTCAAGCAGGATTCCCTTTGGCATACGGATTCCTTTTTTTGCATACTCTGCAGGCTTTTTCATAATTTCCATTACCTGGACCATGTCGCGTTTAAGTTTATCCATGCCAACTACGTCATCAAACTTTACGCCGGTTTTATGAACAACCCTAAAAGTGTTAGGACTTATAAACTTTCTGAAAGCGATAAATATTACGCTAAAGAAAAACAGATAGAAAATCACATCAAATATCAGCGACAGTATTTCCGTTCCATCTTTTACTGTCGTTACTGAAATGCCCTTTTTCATCAATTCTTCTGCCAGTACCGGCGAATGAGGATTATCGGTTACAAAGGTATTTTCAACTGAGTCTCCTGTTTTTTCAAAATAGATTTTCTCACCATCAAATTTTACGCTGCTTATTTCATTGCGTTCAACACTCTGCCAGAATTCTTTATAGGTAAGTTTTTCAGCTTTTCCATCAAAATAATCCCACACAAAATAAGCTGCACAGCATAAAACTGCAGCAATCAAAATCACAAAAATGCGTTTCCTACTATTCTTCATTTATTCTTCCTGCTGCCTTACTTGCTGCTTTAAGCCATTTTGAAATATCCGGAGTAATTTGATTTTCCGTAGCACGCCACTTCCAGTTTAAGCCTACGGAAGATGGAGTATTCATTCTTGTTCCAATTCCTAAACCTATTAAATCCTGCATGGTAAGAATGCATACAAAAGCTTTACTTTGCAGGGCTGCATTCATCATTGTTTCCCGGAGTTTTGATTTATCCTTGAGCTCAAAATATTTCATTGCATTTTCAAGCTCCTGAGGTGCAGCTGTTTCTATCCATCCGTTAATTGGTTCATTATCATGTGAACCGGTATAAACAATACTATTTTCCGGAATATTTTTTGGAAGATATGAATTATCAGGATTTCCATCAAAGGCAAACTGAATTACCTTCATTCCAGGAAAACCACATTCTCTGAGCATTTTATGAACCTTTTCTGTCAAAAATCCAAGGTCTTCTGCAATAATAGGAACTTTACCAAGCTTTGCTTCTATAGTTTTAAAAAGTTCTACTCCAGGACCTTTACGCCACTTACCGTTTTTTGCATCTGATGAACCATACTTTATAGTATAAAATGACTCAAAACCACGGAAATGGTCTATTCGCAGAATATCATAAATCTGTAAACTTGATTTAATTCTCTGTATCCACCAGGCATATCCATCAGCCTTTAACTGTTTCCAGTTATAAACCGGATTTCCCCAAAGTTGTCCTTTATCTGTAAATGCATCTGGCGGGCAGCCTGCAACTTCCTTAGGAACACATTTTTTATTGAGAAGGAAATTTTCCGGATGTGTCCAAACATCAGCACTATCAGCTGCAACATAAATTGGAATATCTCCAATTATTTTTATATTTTTTTCTGCGGCATATTCTTTAAGTAAATGCCACTGCTTAAAAAACAGATATTGAAGAATCTGATAGTACTCTATGCGTGAAGAACTTTTTTTTGTCCATTCTTTAACAGCTTCCGGCTTACGCATTCTGATATCTTCTTCCCAATCCAAAAAAGAAGCTCCGTTATGGGCATCTTTTATTGCCATAAACAAGGCATAATCTTTGAGCCAGAAAGCATTTTTTTTACAAAACTCTTTATAATCTGCCGGAATATTATTTTCAAAATTTGCCTGTATCTTTGCAAACAGTTCATGTCGCTTTACATAGAGCAAACCATAATCAACTTTTGTATCATCTTCGCCCCAGCAGATATTTTTATAGTCAGATTTTGAAATTAAGCCGTCTTTGACCAGCAAATCAAAATCTATAAAATAAGGATTTCCGGCAAAGGTTGAAAAGCTCTGATATGGAGAATCTCCATAACTCGTAGGGCAGACCGGAAGAATCTGCCAGTATGACTGCCCTGCTTTGCTCAAAAAATCAATAAACTTATATGCATTTTTTCCAAGTGTACCAATTCCATATGGACCGGGGAGTGATGAGATATGCATTAAAACTCCGCCTGCTCTTTTTTTAAACTGCGTATTACTCATACCCTATATTATACACCATATTAGCGGGGAATGACAGCGAATTAAAATCTCGATATAATCATAACACTATGTTTAAACCAGAATTAATTAATTCACTTAAAACTTACAATTCGAAAACT
>CAMNBC010000103.1 GCA_946532115.1 uncultured Treponema sp. | reverse complement strand
CTGAGTAAGCCTAAAATCGAAGAACCGTTAAAAAACGAGCCGACAGGGTCGTTTTTTAACGGTTCTTCGAAAAAATGGCTCAGAGGCAGGCTGTGCCTGCCGACTATTTTTCCAATAAACACACTGCCTGGGCCTCAACGGCCTCGCTTGTACCAACCGGTGGGAGTTTCTCACCGGTTTTTGCTTTAACGAAGATTTGGTTGGGCGCGGCGCCTAGTACGGAGGCAATGCTTTCTATGACTTCGCGGCGGCGGGGTAAGAACTTGGGACGTTCGAGTTTTACGACACAGTCAAGGTTTACGAGGTGCCAACCGGCGGCCTGTATGTCGTGCCACACGGTTCGCAGGAGCTCTGCCGAGTCTGCATTTTTCCACTTCATATCCTCGGGCGGAAAGTAGGAGCCTATGTCGCCTAGCCCCGCCGCACCGAGCAAGGCATCTGTAATTGCGTGAAAGAGCACGTCTCCGTCGGAATGGCCGTCCTCTCCCTTTTCAAAGTCGAACACGACGCCGCCTAAAATTAGTTTTCGGCCTTCAATGAGGCGGTGTAAATCGTAGCCAAGTCCTACACGAATCATAACACGCTCCTGTTTATCCTTCCGAAGTTGATTCGGAATCTCTTAATCAGATCCTTGCCCCTTCGCAGCACAGCTGCTCGGAGACTCGCTAAAAACAGTCCACTGGACTGTTTTTGCCCTGCTTCGCAGTGCCGCTCCCTAAGTTCAGGATGACCACTATTATAACAATTTCTCAAGATCTGCCGGATATGTAATTTTAATATTATTTATATCACCAGGAATCACTTTCACTCGACCACAGTATGCACCCCAGATTTCTGTATCGTCTGTGTATTCATGCCCATCTTTACGAGCTTTTTTATGTGCTTCAAAAAGTCTGTTAAATTCAAAACACTGTGGAGTTTGCACTGCAACTAAGTTGTTTCTCACCAGATGTCTACAGATAAAGCCTTCTTCATCAATTTCTTTTTGAGTATCCGTTGGTGTAACACCGGGAACAGAAGCCCCAAATTCAATAGCAGCTTCTATTGAAGAGAGAATAACTTCTTTAGTAACAAAAGGCCGTGCACCATCGTGAATAAGAACAATATCTGGATTCCCCTCTACGGCTCGAAGCGCATTATAAACTGATTTTTGTCTGGTGCTATCACCAGCACAAATCGTTAATTCAATACCCGGATAGAATAAAAGGTGTAAACTATCAAGTGCATTTCTGCATTCTTCAAATCCACCGTCAGGACAAGTAACAATAAAATCTGTTATTTCAAAAAGGTCGTAACAGGTTTCTAAAAAAGTTTCAGCACAGTTCGAAAGAACTGTGCCTTTATTATATGGAAGATATTCTTTTTTTTTCCCACCACCGATTCTTGTAGAAGAACCGGCAGCTGTTATGATAATTGCAATTTTAGAATGAGTCATCCTCGTCGTCAAAATCATCATCAGAATCCATTTCGTCAGAAGCATCATCCGAATCTTCTGAATCTTCAGAATTTCGTCTTCCATTTCCTTCCGAAAGGTCATCCATCAAATCATCATCTTCATCATCATCAAGAATCATTGTATGTTTGATTTTTGGAGCAGCCCCAGGAGGCTCAAGTTTTGTATGAATTTCAGCTTCTATTTCTTTTGCAGTTTTTCCGAGTGCAAATGCAATTTCATCTTCAAGAAGTTTTTTTGCAGAATCATAAAGTTTACGCTCAAGAATAGGAAGCTCTTTTACTTTACTTCTGTTGTACAAACAGCGAACGATTGTTGCAATGTCTTTTACTGTACCTTTTTTAAGAAGATCCAGATTCATTTGATAGCGAAGTTTCCAGTCTGAAGTTATCGGTTCAAAATCATCAGAAAGAAGATTCAAAGCTTCCTGTGCTTCTTTAGCCGAAACAATCTGGCGGATTCCAAGATTCTCAGCATTATCTACTGGAACCATAACAACCATGTCAGAGGCTTCAATATAAATCTTATAGTAAAGAACTGATTTATCCTTAAATGATTTTTCAAAAACGTCCTTTACAATTCCAACACCCTGACTTGGGTAAACGACCTTCTGGTCTACTTTGAATTTTGTTGCCATATATACTATATTATATACCAGAAATCATAAAAATTCAATCTATACAATTTTTTGACAATCCTCTGTTTCAATCTGAATCTATGATAATGACACAAAATGCCTAACGTGATAAAATTAATTATGCCTCAAAAGAAAACTACTTCAAAGACAACTTCCAGCAAAAAAAGAAAATCACCTGCAAAACGCCGCACATCAAAAAAGCCAAAGGTTTATATCCCTGCCTACAAGGCAATCATTTTATGCTGTGCCATCATTACTGTTTGCATGGGGCTTCTTCTTTTTACAACTCTTAAAAATCCAGATTCTAAATTAGCTGATGCTGTTGTAGAAAGATATCAGGAAGAAAAATCAGAATCGAGAATTGAAGAGAAAAAAAATGAACAGCCTGAGGCTCCGAAAAAATCAGAATCAAAAAAGGAACCTTCAACTAAAATTGAAACTCCTCAGGTGAAAGAAGAAAAAAAATCTGTTCCGGCTCCCAGCAAAACAACTTCCTCCAAAGAAACAGTAAAACCTTCTGCACCACAAACTTCTACTGAAAATCAAAAAAATACACAGAAAGTTCCACCTGTAAAAACTGAACCTGAAAAAAAATCAGGATACAATTTCCCGCAAGCAAAAAACAATGCTCAGTTAATTTTTGTTTTTGATGATGGGGGACAAAACCTCTCTCATCTCACACCTTTTTTAAATCTCCCCTTCCCTATAACAGTAGCCGTTCTGCCACAAATTGCTCATTCTGCAGAATCTGCAGAACGTGTCAGAAAGTCTGGAAATGAACTTATTTTGCATCAACCTATGCAATCTATAAATGCAAGCGTAAATCCGGGACCGGGGGCCATAAAACCGGCCATGAATGAAAACGATATAAAATCTATCCTGTTTAAGAATATTACAGAAATTGGTCCTGTTGCCGGTATGAATAATCACGAAGGTTCAGGCATTACTGCCGACGCAGAAAAGATGGCTGTTGTATTGCAGTTCTGTTCTCAGGAAGGAATATACTTTTTAGACAGTCGTACTAATGTTGAAACAAAAGTTCCTTACGTTGCCCGTGAGTTAGGCTACACTTACTATGAACGTAACATTTTTCTGGATAACGAAAAAACCGTGGCGAATGCCCTTAAGGAATTAAAAAAAGGTCTTGACCTTGCAAATAAAAATGGAAACGTTATAATGATAGGCCATATCTGGAGTGCAGATTTTCTTCCGGCATTTTTGCAGGATATTTATCCTGAACTTAAAGAAAAAGGCTACACTTTCAGTACAGTGAGCAAGTCAAAAGCTAAGAAGAATTAGAGGATACGATGAAGGTTTTAGGTATAGAAAGCAGTTGTGATGAAACAGCCTGCGCAATAGTTGAAGATGGTAAAACAATTTTAAGTAACGTTGTTGCAACACAAATTCCATTTCATAAAATTTACAAAGGCGTTGTTCCTGAAATTGCAAGCCGCAAACATGCAGAATGGATTCTTCCTGTTGTTCGTCAGGCTCTTAAAGAAGCAAATATGTCTCTCAACGAAGTTGATGCGATAGCCGCAACTAACAGACCTGGTCTCATGGGGTCTCTCCTCGTGGGATTTACATTTGGAAAAACGCTTGCGTGGGCAACAAATAAACCATTTATCGCAATCAACCATATGCTTGGCCATTTGTATGCCGCTCAGTTACAGACTCCGGTTGAATATCCGTTCCTTGGTTTGCTTGTAAGCGGTGGCCACTCTATAATCTGTAAAGTAAATGGTTTTGATGATTTGGAAATTCTTGGAACTACAGTAGATGATTCAGTTGGAGAAGCTTTTGATAAGGTTGCAAAGTTTTATGGACTTGGTTATCCTGGAGGAGTTATCATCGATAACCTTGCAAAAAACGGCGATCCTAAATCTGCAAAATTCCCGGTACCTAAACTCGATGAAACTGAACATCGTTACGACGTTTCTTTCAGCGGTCTTAAAACTGCTGTAATTCATCAGTGTGATCAGTTCTGGCAGCCAGGGTATGAACATTCTACAGAAAACATGTGTGCAGCATTCCAGGAAACTGCAATCAAAACCCTGGTAGGAAAATTACTCAAAGCTGCAGATGACACAGGACTAAAAACCGTTGTTTGCGGTGGTGGCGTTGCAGCAAATTCCCGCTTACGTGCTATGCTTGCTGAGCGTTCTGATCTAAACTGTATTTTCCCACCTCTTAAATTGTGCGGCGACAATGGTGCAATGATTGCCGGTGTTGCCTATCACTTTTTGCAGCGCGGTGACCGCAGTGACATGAACACTGTTACCTGTGCCCGTATTCCGCAGTTTAAGCGCGGGCTTGATCAGGTTAGACACAATAAATAATTTTTGTTCTATTCTCATAGATATAATTTCAATCTTTTTCTCCAATCCGTTATATAATAAAAATAACTGTCATGCTGAATTTATTTCAGCATCTATTTAATAGATTCCGAAACAAGTTCGGAATGACATAAAGAATTGGAGACCACAATGATTTATTATGTAAACGCAAAGGCAAAAAATAACGGAAACGGAACAAAAGCATTACCTTTTAAAACCATTAATCAGGCTGCAAGGCTTGCACGCGCTGGTGACGAAATATTAGTTGCACCAGGAATCTATAGAGAGAAGGTTGTACCAGAATTCGGTGGAACAGGAGATGCTCCAGAACAACGAATCACTTATAAATCAGAAAAACCACTTGGAGCTGTAATCACAGGTTCAGAAGTCCTTAAAGGCTGGAAAAAATTCAAGGGTGACGTATGGACTGCAAAAGTAGACAACGGAATTTTTGGAAATTACAACCCCTACACTACTTATGTTTGTGGAGACTGGTATTTTGCACCAACAGTCCGACATACTGGTTCTGTTGTTTTAAATGACCTGATGATGTATGAAACAACAACACTCGAAGAATGTATCGAAGGGAAAGCAGATCCTTGTGCATGGAATCAAAAAGAATCTGAATACAAATGGTTCTGTGAACAGGAAGGAGAAGCTCCTGCCCTTCAGTATAATGATGACGGAACAGTTCCTGTTTCATCTGCAGAATATGTTGTAAATGCTCAGGCAAAAGAAATCAAAAAAGGTCGCTACACAGTTTTCTATTGTAATTTCAAAGGCCTGGATCCAAACAAAGAAAAAGTTGAAATTCTTGTACGCCGCAACTGCTTTATGCCGGCTCAGAATGGCCTCAACTATATTACCGTAAGCGGTTTTAAAATCTGCAACGGAGCTACAACCTGGGCACCTCCAGCTGCTTACCAGGATGGTTTGATTGGGCCTCATTGGAGTAAAGGCTGGATTTTTGAAGACCTCGAAGTTTGTAACAGCCGCTGCTGTGGTATTTCTCTTGGAAAATATCGTGACGAAGAAAACGACATGTACTTCTATACAAAACATCTCAAGAGCCCGACACAAATGGAACGAGATGCCGTATGCCGTGGACAGTATCATGGCTGGACAAAGGAAAATATAGGTTCCCACATTGTACGCCGCTGTCACGTTCATCACTGCGAACAGACAGGTATTGTTGGCCGTATGGGAGGTGTATTCTCTACTATAGAAGATTGCCATATCCATCATATCTGTAATTCACAGCAGCTCGGTGGTGCTGAAACAGCGGGCATTAAACTTCATGCCGCAATCGATGTTGTAATCCGTCGCAATCACATTCATGACTGCATTATGGGTGTATGGCTCGACTGGGAAGCACAAGGTGCAAGAATCACACAGAACCTTATGTACAACAATCAGCGACCAGAAGGTCGCGAAGCCGCTAAGGGCGCAATGTTCAGCACAGATGTTTTCATTGAAGTTGGACACGGCCCCACAACTATCGATAACAATCTTCTGCTTTCTAAAGTTTCAATCACAATACCAAGTGAAGGAATTGCCGTAGTTCACAACCTGATTCATGGTTCTTTCAGCCTTATAAATTCTGGCGTAGACAGTATTGTAAACGGTCAGCGAGAACCTCGTTACACACCTTACCATATCAGACACAGAACTGAAGTTGCAGGCTTTATGACCATTCTTCACGGCGACGATAGAATCTATAATAATATTTTCATTCAGCAGTTTGCTGTAAAAGACAATTCAAAGACTGCAGCCGCCGCTGATTATGAAGTTGTAGGAACAGCTCCATTTGATATTTTCCCAACTTATGCTCAATGGATTTCAAACTTTATGATGGATCGAGAACCAGATATGGGACCACTCGCAGATTACCATTTTGGACACCTTCCGGTATGGCTTGGAGGAAATGTATACCTCAATGGAGCAACCGTCTGCAAACACGAGACAGATAACCTCATAGTAAACGGAAAATCAAAAGCAAAAGTAACATTAAAATCCGGAATACTCAAAAACAATCTGAAAGAGCTTCTTGGTGATTACACAACCGGTGTCATAACTACAACAATCCTCGGAAATGCCTTTGAACCAGAACAGCGATTCGAAAACCGCGACGGCACCGATATAATTTTCAACGAAGATTTCTTCGGCAACCACCGTGGCACCCACGTTATCCCAGGCCCATTCGCAGAACTTTCAGATGAAATAAATCTGTAATACATCTTTAAAAGACAGCACACATCCGGTTGTGCTGTCTTTTTTTTGCTTTTAATCTCCCCTTTTCAACCATTTTCCTATACAAAAACAATGTAATTTATTTATAATATTTTGTTATATTTCTCCAAAATTCCCCAAATTTCCCCCGTGAAACACAATTCGTGAAACACCTCCATTCGATTTAAACGGAGGATTTTTTCAAATGAAAAAAATCGTTGGAATTTTAGCAG
>CAMNBC010000102.1 GCA_946532115.1 uncultured Treponema sp. | reverse complement strand
GTTGCAGAAGCACGCAGAATGGGTATCCCAATCATCGCTGTAGTTGATACAAACTGTAACCCAGAAGGAATCGACTACCCTATTCCAGGTAACGATGACGCTATCCGCGCTATTTCTTTGTTCACTTCTATTATTGCTAACGCTGTAATTGAATCTGACAATGAAGCTGGTCTTAAGATTCTTGAGAACCTTAACGACGAAGATGATGTTCAGACTGACGCTTCTACACGTACAGAAGATCAGGAAATCGTTGATTACTCTAACTATCAGCCAACTGAACCAAAAGAAGAAGATGTTGAAGCAGACGAAAAAGAAAGCCTTGCTGACGACGTTGACGAAGACAAAATTTATAAGGACTAATATATGGCAATTACAGCAGCTGACGTAAAGGCACTTCGCGAAGCCACTGGTGCCGGCATGATGGAATGCAAAAAAGCCCTTACAGAATGTAATGGCGACATGGCAGAAGCAGAAAAATATCTTAAGGAAAAGGGACTTGCAGCTATGGCTAAGCGCGCTGAGCGTGCTACAACTGAAGGTCGCCTCTTCATCCGCCAGAACGGCAATAAAATTGCAGTTGTTGAACTTACCTGCGAAACTGACTTCGTAGCAAACAACGCTGATTTTATCGCTGTAGGCGAAAAACTCCTCGACGTAACTTTCGAAAAGGGTTACACAAAGGTTGAAGCTGACCACGAAGCTATTCTTGAGCCACTCAAGGTATCTATCCGTGAAAACATGAAGGTTGCAAAGGTTGAGGTAATTGATGTACCAGCTGATGCAGTTGCTTCATTCTATGTACACTCAGACAAGAAAACTGGTGCCGTAGTTGTAGTTAAGGGTTCTACTGCAGATGTAGTAAAGACTTTTGCTTACGACTGCTGTCTCCACATTGCGGCATTCACACCATCTTATCTTTCAAAGAAAGATGTTCCAGAATCTTATGTTGCTGAACAGAAGGAAATCTTCAAGGCACAGATGGATCAGGACGAAAAGATGGCTGGTAAGCCTGAGAACGTTAAGGAAGGAATTCTCCAGGGTAAGATTAACAAGCACCTTGCAGAAATCTGTTTCGAAGATCAGATGTTCGTAAAGGACGACAAGAAAACTGTAACAGCAAAACTTGCAGAAGTTGGAAAGGAAGCTGGTGCTACATTGAGTTTTGCTACAGCAAAACTTTTTGTACTTGGAAAGTAACATAGATTCCCCGGTCAAGCCGGGGAATGACATTTAGTGTCATTCCGAACTTGTTTCGGAATCTTTTTAATAGATGCTGAAACAAGTTCAGCATGACTAATTTCGGAATGACATTCACAGGAGGAAAAAAAATGGCAGAAACAATCGAAGCACGCATGGACAAAACTATTGCTTCATTAAAGGATTCATTCAATACAATCAGAACTGGACGCGCTAATGCCGCAATTTTTGATAAGGTTCGTGTTGATTATTACGGAACAAAATCACCTTTGAATCAGGTTGCAACAATCGCAATTCCTGAAGCTCGTTCTGTCATCATCACTCCTTTTGATAAATCACTTATTTCTGAAATTGAAAAAGCAATTCAGGTTGCTGACTTAGGATTAAACCCATCAAACGATGGAAAAGTAATTCGTATTCAGATTCCTGCTCTTACAGCAGATCGCCGTAAGGAACTTGTAAAACAGGCAAAAACTGTTGCAGAAAACAGCCGTACAGCAATCCGCAATATTCGCCGTGACGGTAATGACGATCTTAAAAAGCAGCAGAAAGATGGAACTCTTACTGAAGATGGTCTTAAAACAGAAACAGACAAGTTGCAGAAACTCACTGATAAATATATTGAAGAAATAAATAAGATTTACGATTCAAAAGAAAAGGACATCTTACAAAACTAATGTCAATCGATAAAGATAATCTTCCGTTACATGTTGCCATTACAATGGATGGTAACGGAAGATGGGCACAAGAAAAAAAGTTACCACGTACATCAGGACATGACCAAGGTGTTAAGGTTGCAAAAAAAATTGTAAAAGCAGCCTCTGATCTTGGTATTAAACATTTAACTTTGTATATCTTTTCTACAGAAAATTGGAAAAGAGCTGAACAAGAAGTTGGTTTTTTAATGAACTTAATTCATAATCATCTTGTTCAGGAATTAGATTTTTATCGCGAAAATAAAATCAAACTTCATCACATTGGTGATATTGACCGCTTACCTCCCCTTATCAAGAATGATATTTTAACTGCCATAGAAGATACAAAAGCTTTTAACGGAATGACAGTCAATCTTGCAATTAATTATGGCGGACGTGATGAAATTATAAGGGGAATTAAAAAAATTATTAATAATAATATACAGGCTGACAAAATTGATGAAAAATTAATTTCTAATTTTATGGACATGCCTGATTCTCCAGACGTAGATTTATTAATTAGAACTGGCGGAGAAAAAAGATTAAGTAATTATTTACTCTGGCATATTCCTTATGCTGAACAGATTTATAGAGATACTCTTTGGCCCGATTATACTGAAGAAGATTTTTACAAAGATGTAGAAGATTTTCAAAAAAGAAATAGACGTTTTGGGTCTGAAAAGGCTTCTAAACCAAATAGCAAATAAAAAAAAGGATTACTATATGAATAAAACAGGAAAAAGATTACTGACATTTTTTATTGGCATGCCTATTGTTCTAGCAATTGTTTTTTTTGATTATATGAATCATTTAGCTCTGCAAATTATTATTGGTATTTTTGCAATTATTGCAGGAAATGAATTTTACAATATGTTATCAAAAAAAATGCCTTTATTCAGTAAAAAAGTTGTATTAATCTTAACTGCAAGTTTACCTTATATATGTTATTTATTTATTCTTTCTGAAATGTCACTAGAACTAACTCCATGGTTTTTTATTTGTGAGTGTCTTTTATTGATGGGATTAGAATGCTTTCATGCAAAAACTTTTGAAAATTCAATTGCAAAAATTTCAGGATCTTGTTTAATTGTTTTCTATTGTGGATTTTTAATAACATTTCTTTCAAGACTTACAACTCTTCCAAATTCACGTTACATAATCAGTTTATTTCTGGTAATTGTTTTTATTTGTGACTCTCTTGCCTGGTTATTTGGTATTTTATTTGGAAAAGGAACAAGAGGTTATATTGCAGCAAGTCCAAACAAAAGTATTGTAGGTTTTATTGGAGGAATTTTAAGTTCAATTACAGCGGCAATTTTATTTAAAGTTTTATTCCCTAATATAATTACAACATCTTACGGAAATCTTGCTATAATTGGATTCTTTACTTCTTTGGCTGCAATTGTTGGTGACTTAATTGAATCTGTATTTAAGCGTTCATGCAATATAAAAGACAGTGGCAATATTATTCCTGGTCGTGGTGGGGTTCTTGATTCTATCGATTCAATTTTAATTGCCGCACCTATTTTTTATATTTGTTATCATTTCTTATTTTAATTGTTATATTTTATAATATGAAAAGAGTATTAGTTTTAGGTTCAACAGGCTCAATAGGAAGCAGTACATTAAACATTATTGAAAATATGCCACAAGATTTTACAGTCTGTGGTATTTCTGCACATTCAAATGAAGACAAATTAAATCAACTATCATCAAAATATAAATGCCCTAGTCTTTTAACTTCTAAAAATAACAAAGAAGAAGATTTTAAAAGATTAATAGATGAATCAAAACCTGATATTGTTGTAAACGGTATTGCGGGGGCGGCAGGACTTTTACCTTCCAAAATAGTATTAGAAAACGGAATAGACTTAGCACTTGCGAATAAAGAAACTATTGTAATGGCAGGTCCTCTTATAAAAGATTTGGCTGCACATAATAATGCAAAAATCATTCCTGTTGATTCAGAGCATTCAGCAATCTTTAATCTTATTGAAAAAATGGGAAAAAAAAATGTTTCAAAGGTAATTATTACTGCTAGTGGCGGACCTTTTAGAACTTTTTCTAAGGAACAGCTTCAAAATATTACAGTAGAACAGGCTCTTAATCATCCTACATGGAAAATGGGTCCAAAAATTACAATTGATTCATCTACACTCGCTAACAAAGGTCTTGAAGTTATAGAAGCAGCTTTTCTTTTTGATTTAAATATTGACCAGATAGAAGTAGTTGTACATCCACAAAGTTTAATTCATTCACTGGTTAGAACGAATGATGGAATTTTATATGCTCAAATTTCTGATCCTGATATGAAGCATCCAATTTTTAATGCTTTAACATGGCCTGAAAATAAAAAATCATATCTTGAACCTTTTGATTTATTTGATAATACAATGACATTCTTTAGACCAAGATACAACGATTTTCCTTTGCTGCAATATGCATTTGAATGTGCAAAACAAAAAAATGCATATCCAATTGTTTTTAATGCCGCAAACGAAATTGCTGTGCATGCATTCCTTGATAAAAAAATTGGCTACCTCAATATAGCAAGAATTGTGCGTTCTGTTCTGGATTATAATTGGAATAATCCTTTAAATTCATTTGAAGATGTATTTGAAGCTGATAAAAAAGCAAGAAAATTAGCACTGGAGCTGATATGAAATGGTTGTACGGCCTACTCTGCTTATTTTTTTTAATTTTATTTCATGAATTTGGACATTTTCTTGCAGCTAAATTGTTTGGAGTTAAAGTTGAAAGTTTTTCTGTAGGCTTTGGACCAATTCTAATTCATAAAAAAATTCATGGGACAGATTATAGAATCTCTCTTTTTCCTCTCGGCGGCTACTGTGGAATGAAAGGAGAAAAGGATTTTCAAAATGCTATAGAAGCAAAACTTCCACAAATAGAGGCAGAAAAAGATTCTTTATATGGAATTCACCCATTAAAAAGAGCTCTTATTGGATTTGCAGGACCTTTTTTCAATTTTTTCTTCGCTTTTATTGCATATTCTTTAATATCTGGGATTGGATATAAATATTACACATATTCAAACTCAATTTTAATAAATGAAAACATTACTAGTTCAGTAGCAAAAGATGCTGGATTAGAATCAGGGGATATAATAACTTCAATTAATGGAAAAGTAACAAATGATTTTTCTGATTTAATTCAAGAAATTTCTGTTCGCCCTGATGAAGATTTAATTTTAACTGTTGATAGAAATGGCAAGAATCTTTCTTTTACTTTACATTCAGAAATGGATAAAGCTACAGGCTCTGGTAAAATAGGAATTGCTGCAGATACTAGTAAAATATTAGAAAAAGAATCAAAAAAATATTCCTTTTTTCCAGCTCTTGGCCACGGATTTTTAGAAAGTTGCAATTCTGTCATATTAACTATAAAAAGTATTGGTCTTTTATTTAAAGGAGTAGATTTAGATAATGCAGTTTCTGGTCCTGCTAGAGTTACAGAAATGTTAGGTACAACTGTAAAAGAAGGATTTTCCACTGGATTTAACCAAGGTCTCATTGCAGTTTTATCTTTAATGGCAATAATTTCTATTTCTTTGTTTATAATGAATCTTCTTCCAATTCCAATTCTTGATGGTGGATTAATTTTAATTGCAATTATTGAATTTGTTTTCCATAAAAAAATAAATCCAAAAATTCAATATTATATTCAATTTATTGGATTGGCTTTCATTGCCTTACTATTTATAATTGGATTACAAGGTGATATTAAATATTTTTTAAACAAAAATTAAAAGGAAATTTATGAAAAAGATTATTCTTATTTTATTAACATCATTTTTAAGTTTTACAATTTTTGCTGAATCACACTTTTCTACTCAATCACATCAAGCACAAGTTACAAATATCATTCCTGCTATTGGACAAGATAATGATGGTTCTTATTTTTCAACAAGTGAAGACGGATTTGTAATTAAATGGTCAGATGATAATCAGGGAGAACACTATCAATTTACTGATGAAGGAATAAAACTCATTGCTTTATCACCAAACGGAAACTATATAGCAATTTATGAAAGTGATGGTGGTTCAATAAATAAGGTAAGTGTTTGGGATTGGACAACTTTAAATAGAAAGTTTTATAAAAAATTTAAGGATTCCATTACAGCTTTAAAATTCTCAGCAAAAGGAAATTACTTAATAATAGGAACAGCAACTGTAGACGGAGCTGTTTTCTATAGAACATCGGACTGGAAGCCAGTAGATAAAATAAAAACTAATACAAGTATTGTAAATTATATTAATACCAGTGAAACAGAAAAAACTGCAATTTTTTATTCACCTGCAGGAAGTCTTACATACTATAATCTTACAAATGGAAATGTTAAGAAAAAGTTCAAAATTATACAGGGCTTATCTCAGGTAATAATGTTTAATAATGATAAATTTATTGCTGGTGTTAAGGATAATCAAATCTATATAATTAATGCTTTTCTTGGAAATTCCGTTTCTTCTGTATCAGCAAATAACCCAATAATTTTATCTAGAGAAAACGACTATAATCTTTATTATTTAGAATATGATGGGCGAAATACCTATGAACTCAAAATGTTGGAAAGTAATGAAGATAATACTGTTTCTAACCCAAGAATTGTAAAAGTGATGAAGGGACCTCGTGCGTCATCTGCAATTTGTACCGGTGTAAAAAGTCATGGAAATTTATACTTTGGAGATAAAACTGGTGCAATATATAAGACTGATACAGATGCATTAACTTCAACAGAGAACTTAAAAGAATTAACAGAAGATACTTATTCTAAAATTTACGGTATGACCCCATCTGATACAGATTTCTACTTCCTTACAGAAAACTCAATCTATAAATCTTCATACGATACAGGACTTGTAAATAAACTCTATAATACACAAGGACAAAGGGATATTACACAGTATAAAGATAACAATGTAATTTTATGGTCAAAAGCATCAAAAGTTCCTGTTCAAAAAATTGATTTAGATAAACAAAGTACTGAAGTTTTATTTACACCTAAAGGAAATGTACAAAACTTAAAAATTTGCAGTTTACACCAAAAAGATTACAT
>CAMNBC010000101.1 GCA_946532115.1 uncultured Treponema sp. | reverse complement strand
TTCCACGACGGCTGATACAGGATACACAACCGTGAATTTTTTCTGTAACGGCGAAAACCAGTTTTATCAAACGGTCAGAGTTTTTAATTTTTTTATCTTTTATACTTTTATAAATATCTTCGATCGCATGAGTCAGTTTTTCAATGGTAGTAAAGCCCAGCATTCGGGAATTACCTTTTATCGTATGAAGGTTTCTCAAAAGACGGCTTAGGATTTCTGAATTATCTTCATTTGATTTGAGAGCAATTATATCCTTCTGAGCTGATTCCAGCAGTTCTTTTACTTCGGAAACATAGCTTTCGGTAATGTCATTAGAGATTTGTGCCATTTTTATTTCCTCCTGTATCTGCTACAGTTTTATGAAAATAAAAAACATTCCCGTCGGAAAGTTTTTCAAGAGATTTCGGAACTATAGTTGAATCTAATTGGGCTATTTCATTCATTGAAACAAAAAGATATCCATCTTCTGCAAGGCAGTTATCTGCAATTATTTTTAGTATTTTTTTACGAAGTTCTATAGAAAAATAAATAAATACGTTTCTTATAAAAATGATATTCTGATTTTTTGGTAGTTTCAAAATATTTTCTGGAGAATCTAGTTCTGCAAGATTTATTTGCATTGTATTTATATGCTTTTTTATATCTGCAGGGAAGGCAATTTTTCTGTCTTCTCTTTGATAGGGTAAAACAAGTTTTTGATAAGAAACTCCATCAACAGAACGGAGGGAAGTACTAAGAAATACTCCAGCTTTACAATGTTCAATTACTTCCGAATTAATATCACTTGCCGTTACCTTTGGAGTAAGTCCACTGATTAATGCCATAACTGCAAGAGAATACGCTTCTTCACCATAAGAGCAGGCTGCTGACCAGATATTTATTTCTTTTTCCTGTAACTTAAAACGCAATTTTGGGAATATTTGATTTTGAAGTAATGAAAATTGTTTTTCTTCCCGGAAGAAATAAGTTTCATTTACAGTACATTCATTTACAAATTCTGCTATGAGATTTTTGTCTGTAAAAAGAAGTTTTCTATATTCATCGATTGAATATTTATTTTCAGAGATTTTATTTTCGATAAAATATTTGATTCCGTCGCGATGGCTTGCACGCGGTATGATACCGGTTAACGTCGTAAGAATACTGATAAATGTGTTGAGAATATCTTCTGTAAGAACAATCTTTTCAACCGCTTTCATTTATTCACCATTTCCAATATCCGTTTAGCAATTTCTGTGCGTGGTAAAACGTCTTTAGCTGCTCCCAGTTCAATTGCGGCAGCAGGCATTCCGAATACTGCACAAGTAGATTTATCTTCTGCAATTGTCCAGCCGCCATTTTCACAAATTTCTTTACAGCCTTTTGCTCCATCAGCTCCCATACCCGTAAGTAAAACTGCAAGAACAGAACCTTTATATATTTGGGCGGCACTATTAAACAGTTTATTTACAGCAGGACGTAAATATCTTTCCGGTGCTTCATCAGATATTTTTAGTACAGGTCTACCAGTATTACTTTCGTGACTGATTACAAGGTGTCTGTCGGCTGGTGCCATATATACCGTTCCGGGTTTTGCTTCTTCACCATCCTGGGCAATTTTTACATATACGTTTTTGCAAACTTGATTAAGCCAGTCCACAAGAGGTTTATCTTTTTTGATTTCTATATGCTGCGTATAAAGAATTGGAAGAGGGAATTGATTTCCAAGACCAGCAAGAACCTCAGAAACTGCGGTTGGTCCACCCGTAGACGCACCTATACAAAGCAGCTTTATTTTTTTATTTCCCGTGGAAATTTGTATTTCTTCATGAGGTTTAACTTCAACCAGAGTTTTCAGTTTTTGAATAAGTTTTTCAAAAAACTCCTTATTATATTCTCTTAATTTTGGTTTCGGAAGTTTTTCTATATGCTTTGAAATAAAAGATATTGAATCATTTTGATTTTCAAGAATTAATACCGGAATATTATATTTATTTGTAATTGTGTTTAATGCTTCTTTTTCAACATCATCAGAAATCTCATTACCACAGATTATTACATCCGGGTTCTGAACAGTTATATTATTCAATAACTTCTGACAATTTGAAACCGAAGCAATGATATCAATATCTTTGTTCTTTGCAAAACCTTGAGAAATAATTGTTCGTACTACGGCGGAGTCATCAGCTATCATTATTCTCATATACGACCTCGTAAAAAACTGCGCAATATATTGTCAGACGAAAGAAGAATCTGTCTTTTTTCGGTAAACCCAATGGCACTTAAACCGCAGTCATTTAATCTTTTCCTTATTCCCTTAGGAATTAATCTTAAATATGAAATGTCCATAATTCTGCTTGCTACAGAAGTATTTACTGATACAGCAAAATTTCCTGTTGCCGGAAAGGCTGTGCCCGTATAATCTACAATTTTTTTCTGGATTTCTTCGTCAAATTCAGATTTATTCATGACCAGCATTACATTACATTCTTCTGTATGTTTGCAGTTAAATTCTTTTTCAAGAAAGCTTCCAATGCTAAGTTTTGGTAAAACTTCATTTTCAAAGTCTATTCTTTTTCCATCATCATTTGTTCCAATATAAATTCCAAAAAGAACATACTTACTTAAAATGAGAAAATCGATTGTATCATACGATAAGCAGGTAAAATGATTAGACGTTTCCACAATCTTTCCTTATCAGCACTTCAAAGGCATTTGGATTTAACACAGGAATTTCTTCTCCTTCGTAAGCAACCGTGCCAAGAAAAAAACTTTCTTCTGTTGCATCTGGAATAAGCTTAAGTTCAGAATCTTCAATTTTTGTAAATAAAAGAATATCTGAAATATGAAGGGAAAGCTGATCATCGTCTCTCTTAAAAATCATAAAGAGGGATTTATCTGGTGGAGGAGAGTTCGGGTCATCATCAAAAATGGAGTTCGGATTTACAACAGTAAAAGGTTCTCCGCGACGATTTAATATTCCTTCAATATATTTTGGCATAAAGGGAATATGATATACAGAAAGGTCGCTTATGATTTCAACAACGTCGCTGGAACGAACTGCATATTTTTTTTCAGCTATTAAAAATATCAGCCAGGTGGTCAGTGACTTATCATCAATAGTGACAGTTTTAATTTCATTTTTAGATTCAATCTCTTCGACAATTTCTTCGTTCATATACTGTCTCCCTTATTCCGAATCTGCTTTTTCAAGATTTTCGTTGCCATCATCATTATCTTCATCGTCATCGGCTTCATCTGTTCTGTCTTTTGTATCACTTAGTTCTGTAGCAACAGTTTTAAGATTTTCAGAAGCCTGAGAAATATATTCTGTTGCCATAGAGAAGTTCGAAACTCCGGCAGAAATCTGCTTTAAGGTAATGAGAATCTGTTCGCTGGCAATTGTCTGTTGTTGAATAATTTCTGTAATTGTAGCTGCACTTTCTGCAGTAATTTCAGAAGCATTCTTTATGCTTTCAAATCGGGTTTCAAGATTCTTTGCATTTTCAACACCAGACTGAATTTTTTCTGTTCCATTTTCACTTGTAAGAATAAGATCATCCGAAGATTCCTGAATTTCTGTAATTCTTGTTTTGATTTCTTTTGTACTTTCAATAATTCCATCTGCAAGGCGGCGGATTTCGTTTGCAACGATATGGAAGTTTTTACCGCTGCTGTTTGTATTGTTTGCTTCGAGCTCGGCATTAAAAGCAATAATTTTTGCCTGATCTGCAACAGAATTGATAAGAGAAACAATACTCCAGATATTTTCTATTTTTTCTCCCAAAGCTTTTATGCCGTTTATTGTATTCAAATTGGTAGCTGCAATTTCCTGAAGTTGATTCACATTAGCTTCTATAAATGAAACACCTTCTGCAACAATATTATTTGTCTTTACAGCAACACTAGAAACATCTTTAATTTTCTGTGAAATATCTTCACCAAGGGCTGTGTTGTCTTCCATTGTTGCAACGATTTCTTTTACGGCCGCACTCTGATCTTGAGCAGTAGCTGAATTTTCTTTTGATGAAACAACAAGGCTTTGTGCATCTTCAAAAAGCTGGTCTGCAAGCTTCTGTTCATCATTACGCATTTTGCTTATTACACCAATATTTATGAATGAGAAAATAAGGCTGGCAATTATTAACAGGATTTCGAAGGTAATAATCACATTTGCAAGAACTCCTTTATAATCTGCCAAAGGACCTTCTACAACAACAAACCATGGTGTGTTTCCGATTTTGCAAACTGCATAGTAATTCTTTTTATCAAGGAAGGTTTTAGTTTCTCCATTTAACCATTCCTCTTTATCGCCCTGGTAAGCTGTAACGTCTAACCAGTTTAATTTCATTACCTTTGAGGCATCTTCATGATTAAGAAAATATCCGTCCTGAGTAATAAGATTTAATTTTGTATTTTTAGAGATTTTGATTTCTTGTATAGAAGCTACGAGACTGTCCAGAAGAATATCACAGCCAATAACACCATTTAATTGTCCTTGTGAATTGTAAACTGCCTGTGAAATTGCGACACAAAGCTCTCCGGTATTTGCATCAACATAAGGAGTAGAGAAGGTTGTTTTTCCCTGATTTTTTACAGCCTCCTGGAACCACACACGTTCTGTCGGCTCAAAATTAGCAGGAGGAATCCAGCCAGTGTTATTGAGAAATTTACCGCCTTCAGAAAGTTTTTTTACCGGGGCGTAATACAACATGGACGCATATTGATCAAGTTTGCTTGAAAAGGCATTTAAAAGAAGGGTAAGAATTTCTTCTTCATTATAATCAGAAGAAAAGGTAACAAAGTTATCAACATTAAGGATAATCGGCTCCATACTTTCTGAAACAGTGGAATTCAGTTTTTTAACAGAAAGTTCCAGCTGAGTTTTCATATATTCCTTAAGTATCGCATCTGTTACAAAATAGAAAAATGTACAGGCTGAAAAAGTAATTAATAAAAGTGGAGCCAGCATTCCATAGAAAAGCTTTTTTGATTTTTTTTGCTTAAATATTTTACCAAAATCCTTTAATCCTGACATACAAATCTCCAAAATACTAAAATGTTGTTATATTCTTATATTATCCATCAGTATTTTGGATTTGTAAAATTTAAAAATGAATCTTCGTTATTAAAAACTTTTCTGTCATTCCGAATTTATTTCGGAATCTTATTATTAGAGATGCTGAATCAAGTTCAGCATGACTTACTTTAAATACTCATAAATATATTCGAATGGATCTTCTACCATACTGCAGCTGTCGCCGAATTCCATGAGAAGGCCATCGCTTTCTTTACTTGTCTGCCATACTGGAAGCTCTTTACCGGCAGTATCTTTTCCATTTGGATTTCCGTATTTTACAAAGTTCAACCAGTAGGAACTCATGATTTCTTCGAGTTCGTAATCGCGGGCTTTGTAATTTTTAGTACGCGGAACATTTCTGTAAGCATAAATCAATTCTCCGGAATGGTTAGTGCCGATTTCTCCATTTTCGCGGCTGAAGAAATATTCATAAACCGGCTTTCCCTGAGCTTCTACAGTTCTTGTCCAGTTTTCGTGAGGATAGCTGAAGCATACTGCAGTAAATACGTCGTTGTATAATTCTTTGAGTTCTTTATTGCTTGACTTTCCATATTTTTCAAGAAAATCTGCAGTTTTATTCTTAAAACTTGGCTCAAGAAGCTGTGCAATATTCTTTTTATTTACTTTTGTAAAGAAGGTAAAGCCAAAACCTTCGCGTTTATTAAAACCATTAAGCAGTGCTTCTTCGTGATTTTGACCTTTCTGGTAAATCTCATAAGGAGTTGCAGGAAGTGCATATCCATCAACTGTCATAGAGCTGTTTTTGTATTTTGTTTTAATAAGTTTTGAAGCGGACAAGGCACGAAGTTCTTCAATATTTTTACAGCCGAATTCCTTTTTGATATCGTTCCCCATTTTTAGTGCTGCTTCCATTGTTCGGAAGGTGTGAGGAGGAGTTTGCTGAATTACAGAGGAGCTTTCGCCAATTGCACAGCGGAAGAAGCCCTTTGTAAGCGGGCTTGCACAAAGAGCATTTACAGAAGATGAACCTGCTGATTCTCCGGCGATAGTGACATTACCAGCATCTCCTCCAAAGGCTGCAATATTATTGTGAACCCATTCAAGAGCTTTTATCTGGTCTAAAAGACCATAGTTACCGGTTGTTCCGTGTGGGGATTCTTTTGCAAGTTCTTCATCTGCAAAGTAGCCGAAAACTCCAACACGGTAAGTAATGTTTACAACAATGATTCCATTTGCGGCAAGATTTTCACCGTCGTATTTTTCGTACCAGCTCTGACCAGTTAGTAATGTACCACCGTGAACATAAACAAGAACTGGCCAGCCACCTTCTGGAGCCTTACCGACAGGCCGCCATACATTCAAATAAAGACAATCTTCACTCATCGGGCCTTTATAAGTTCTGTCATTTTTTGAACTTGTATAGATATTCATCAGAGTCTGGAAAATTCTTCCGTTTTCGTTCTGCATTGCCATTGGAGCAAAACGATCAGCGTCTCTAACTCCAGTCCATGGAATTACATCCTGTGGTTCTTTCCAACGGAGGTCTCCAACTGGTGGGGCAGCAAAAGGAATTCCGGCAAATATTTCTACATTGCCTTCCTTATTTAAGATTCCACGAATGTCACCTCCGGTAACAGAAATTATTTCTGAATATGTCTGATTTTTCAGACCTGTTGGATTAGTTTTTTTTGCGTTTGTTGAGGCGCAGGAAATAATAATTGAAGAAAAGAAAACTGCGCCAACTAAAAATTTTATTGTCTTATTCATACATTAAAATATAATGATTTTTTCAGAAAAGATGTAAATAAAATTATGTTATGAACAAGCGTTAGCGATGTGAAGGGCGCGAAGCGGCCACTGGACTGAGCGAAGCGAGGGAAGCGGCTGGAGCGATAGCGGAACCCGTAACGTAGCGACCTGCGATTTTATCGCAGGGAACGCCCTTATATTTTAGTTTTATATAAAATTATAACTGTCTTTTAATTGAACAA
>CAMNBC010000100.1 GCA_946532115.1 uncultured Treponema sp. | reverse complement strand
CAAAGCTTCCTCCATCTGAGTCAAAGCTTACGGTATAGTAAGTTGGATTTTCTTTATTCTGGATTTTTGTCCACTTAGCCTTAAGTGTAAGATTAGAAGTAATAGGAGTTAAAAAATCAAATACACTTGAATCCTTATACCAATCATCAAAAGTATATCCTGATTTTGTAGGCGAACGTGGTTCTACGGCTGTTTTTCCACTTTCAACTGTTTGAGCGGCTACAAAGCTTCCTCCATCTGAGTCAAAGCTTACGGTATAGTAAGTTGGATTTTCTTTTAGTTCGTTGTTACAGGAAACACTGGCAAATGCCCAGATTAATGATGATAAGATAAGAAGGAATTTAATTTGATTTTTCATTATTATCTGCCTCAGAAGATATTTGTGACTATTGCAATATTTTAAGGAAAATTCACAATTGTTATTTATTAATTATATATGACATCTGTTATAAAAGCAACAAAGAATCACTTTTGTCAATTAAAATCTATTATATGAATGTAAACTTTTGGGAAGTTGTAATAGATGAACTTGAGTATCAGGGAAAGACAAGAAAATGGCTTGCTTCTGAAGTTGGAATAGATGTTTCGACAATCGGAATGGGGTTAAAACGAAAAAGCCTCCCACAAGTTGATTTAGCACTTCAGATTGCTGCCACTCTAAATGTTCCTGTTGAATATCTTGTTACCGGGAAAAATCAATCAACAAACAATAATTCTGAACCAGAAGATTTACATAAATATCACAAATATGCAAAAACAATTGAAAACCTTAATTCCTTGCCCGAATATGAACGAATTCCCATTATAAATCTAATTGATGAAATGTCAAAAAGACAAAAAGATTAATTTGTTAGGTCGCATTGACTTTGAATTTTTAGGCTCAAATCAAAACATAAAATCTTTTTACCCATCAGATTTTCTCCCGTATTTTCAACTTTCCGTTGAGTCATTTCCAAAAATAAATTGTTAGGATTTTCCCCTGACTTCTGCTAATATACAATTACCGCGCGGAATTAATGACCGGCAGTTTTCAGTCCTGTCACCCTGAACTTGTTTCAGGGTCTCATAAATAAAGTTTGCCGGAACACAAGGAGACAAAACAAAATGAAAAACTCAATTGGAAGCAACATCAAATACTACAGAAAGCAGCTGGGGCTCACACAGGAAGAACTTGCGGGCCAGCTCTTTGTAACTTCTCAGGCGGTGAGCAAATGGGAAAGCGACGTGGGGCTGCCGGATACTTCGCAGATTGTTCCGTTTGCAAAGGTGCTCAATATTTCTACTGACGCGCTTTTTGGTCTTGAGCAGGGAAATTATGATGCTGTTACGGCCGCTAAGGTTCACGTAAAATTCCGCGAGCTGCGCAGTCAGATTGATAAGAAAAAGGGAGCACTTGAGGCCTGCGAATATCTTCTTTCTGAATGCGAGGCCAATCCACTGAACTTTGAAATATACATGTACTTTGTTCAGAGTGTTGCAAACTTAAGCCGCAATATCGATCCATTCGGCGAATACAAAAAAGGCATGAATGAAACTTACGACAAATATTTTGACGAGGCTTTGAAAAAATCAGTTCAGGTTATCCGCTACTGCAAGGAAGAAGATTTTGTTGAAAAAACTCACTTTGCCCTTTCCTGGATTTACATTCACTGCAAGGAATACGAAAAGGCCCGCGAACACATAGCAAAGCTTCCAAGCATAAAATCTAACATGCTCAAGGAAAGTATTCTTGCCAAACTGGAAGGCTTTGAAAATGGCGTTGAGGCACAGCTTAAGGCTCAGCACAATAATTCGCAGCTCATGTGCCTGCCCTTCAACAAGGAGTTTGTATATTCCGCAGAAACTTATTTCTGGAACAAGCCTGAACTGGCGGCCGGTTATTGCGAATGGGCTTTGAACATAATTTTTGCAATCTGCAAGGATCCGACTATGAAGCCATTCTGTCAGGGCTTTGTGAAGGATTTGTATGCCTTTAAGATTTGCGGTGAATTAAAGTCCGGTCGTACAGAAGATGTCAAAGCCGCCCGCGAAGATTTTGCCGCACTCAAAAAACTGATTTATGATTATGTTGATTTCTGCGCAGCCGAGCTTGAGCGTAAAGACCTTCTGAATGCTTATGATGAAAAGGGCATTTTGAATATGAAGCTTTACACAAAAGAAGATGGCGACCGCCGCGTAAAAGAACTTGAAGAAAAAATCAGGAACTGGTGCGGCGAAGAAGCGTTGAAGAAAGTATTGTAAACTTTTTGCAGCTGGAGTTTATCTTATTCAAACCCCAGCTCCAGCTGATTATCCACCCAGGATTTTTGTTCCGCGATATGAAGCTTGTCACCCGGCAGACTGCCACCAATTAAAAAAGGAGACGTCGGGTCGTGAAGCTTTTGATTTCTTGCAACCTGAGTCAGGTCATTGTTTGCGTAGCAGTATTTGCAATAGTGACGGCAGGTGTCATAGGCACCAATATCTGCAGAAAGATAGCAGGCACATTCTTTTCGTGAAGGTTTGTAATTGGGCACCTTGAGTTTTTTACCGATTGCCCTTTCGTAGTCGCGGATGGTCATACAGCCGCCACAGTCCGCCCCGTATGGCGCAAGAAAATCACCTTCGCCGCAGGGCTTTACAAGCATTCCGTGGTCGGCGGCAATTTTAATTATAGCCCTACCGAGAAAAAGTTTATCCCGCTCACAAACCTCACGCACTTCCGGAAAATTACGCTTCACTTTTTCATACAAATCAATAAAACTGATGACAACAATTTTTGTAAATCCCTCGAGTTCACTCGCCATCTTTTCAAAAGCCCGCAGATGAAAATCAACAGTGTATTTTGAATCAACAAAAATGGGATCGTAACGCCAGCCAACAGCCCCAGCCCCAACCGTGCGCGACAAATACTTAAAGCTTTCAATAACCTCAGACTTATCCGGCACCCCGGGCTCAATATCCTTTCCATAAGGCGTAATCGTAACATACCAGAACTGACCAAAATCCTTTACGAGTTCGAGGTAAGGAAAAAAGGGCTCAGGATTTTTTGTGCAAAAACCAATCGCATCCACCACCCTAGGATTAATTTCGTAGCATGTAACAAGGCTTGGGTTATAAGGATTTCTTACAAGAACATAACCTTCCTTTATTCTGTTTGCAAACCACTCCGGGAAAAAAGC
This sequence comes from uncultured Treponema sp., assembly GCA_946532115.1. Classification (GTDB taxonomy): domain Bacteria; phylum Spirochaetota; class Spirochaetia; order Treponematales; family Treponemataceae; genus Treponema_D. The sequence continues at coordinate 3,902 of CAMNBC010000100.1, read as the reverse complement.
CGGAATGTCTGTACGCTGACCGGTATTAAGAATCATAATCTAAAGCCATTTACTTCATCATAATGGCAGTAAGCATGCGCTCTGTTTTAGATTTAGTTCTTCTATATGAACAGAAACTGTAGCCTTCAACTTGAGAATGCAGAGTGCAGACTCCGGCCGAAAAAATATTTTTTTCCGCCACCCCATTTTTTAGTAAGGTAAGCCTAACAGCCTCTTCCAGATTCAAAAGATATTTTTCCTGATTTTTGGGAACGAAGATTTTAGTCAGATCCTGCTTATCAAAACTCATGCTGAATTCTTCAAAGAGATCCTCCCCTACTTCATAACAGTCTTTACAAATATGCGGACCAATTGCAACTAGCATATCAGAAGGCTGACAGCCAAAAACACTTTTCATTTTTTGAATTGTAACTTCTGAGATTTTTTTGACTGTTCCCTTCCAGCCGCTGTGAACCATTGCTATAACTTCTTTTACAGGATCATAAAAATACACGGGAACACAATCAGCCTCCACCGTACACAGCAATAGATTTTTTTCATTTGTGATAAGGCCATCGTATGGCTCGCTTTCATCTAAGGCTCGAAGGATGCCATCACCACCGTTTTCTCGGGTCACAATTTTTACAACATCTGTATGTGTCTGTTTTGATTTGACCATGTCAGTCAATGTAATTCCAAACTGTTTTCCAAGATTAAGAAAATTTTCCCGTGATTTTTCATCTTCAAAATTCCAGGCTGTATCATAAGAACTTGTATAAAGAGTTTTTATGCCGCCAGTTTTGTCCAGTTCATTAATTGAAAAATATTTTATAAGAATTGAATCACAATCTTTTTTCATAAAAATCCTTCAAAAAAAATTAATAGCCCAACTTTTTATTAACCAGATAATGCAAAGGTTTTCCTTCAACAAAATTTTTTAAATCTTCAAGGAACATTTCCACATTTTTATCTTTTGTATAAGGAAGTGTCATATTTCCGGCAACATGCGGAGTAATTAAAAGATTTTTTGTTTTCCATAAGCGGCTGCCAGAAGGAAGTGGTTCTATTTGAAAAACATCAAGTGCGGCAACAGCCAGATGCCCGTTTTCCAGATTATCAGCAAGAGCATCTTCATCTATTGCAGACCCACGGCCAACATTAACTACATAAGAACCTTCCGGTAATTTTTCCAGACGTGATCTAGATAAAATACCATTTGTTTCTGCAGTAGCAGGCAAACTCATAGCAAGAAGATCCGTTTCTGGTAAAACCGTATCAAGCTCAGACACCGGCAATACTTTATCATAAACAGTTTCACTGCTTTTACCACTACGGCAAACACCAATAATTTGGGAAGGTTCAAAAGCACGTGCGCGTTTTGCAAAAGTTGTTCCAATATCACCAGTTCCCAAAACTGTAATTCTGCAATCTTTTAAAGATTTTTGAGCACGAGGAGAAAGCCATTTTCCATCATGAGTTTCTTCAAAAAATTCATTCAGTTTTCGCATTAATACCAGCGAAGTTGCTATCATATGCTCTGCAATAGAAACTCCATAAGCACCTGCAGAATTAGTTAATAAGCAATCTTCATTAGCAAAATAATCAGAAGACATAAGAGAATCAACTCCAGCCCAGGGAACACAAAGCCACTTAAGATTTTTACTTGTTTTTACAATTGAAGGCGCAAATCCATAAATAATATCAGCGTCAAAATTTTCCTGCGGAATTTCATTTTCATTTTTATAAAAGAAAACTTCAGCACCCAGTTGTTTTACAGTTTGAGAAATAAGTTCAAAATGCTTATTTTCAAGCATATTATTTATAACTAAGATTTTCATATATCCTCTATATTTTTTTATTTATTATTCTCTTCATTCTGGGCGGCGGAAATACTTTCTTTAATGTTCTTAAACTTTTGTAATAGTTCAGGTGGTAGTTCAGACTTAATGTTTTTTTTGCCGCTGCTTGCAGCGGCCGCCGAAATTTTTGAAAGTGCCTTCTCTTGTTTTTCAAGAAATTCTGCCTGCTCTTTTCGAGATTTTGCCAGCTGCTGTTCGTAAGTTTCACTTAAACTTACTTTTTCACCAGTCACCCGGAATGCAAGTGAATTGATTTTTAAATCTGGTAAATTCATTTTAAGACCAGTTAGAATATATTTCTGGTACATACGAAGATATTGAATCCAACCCGGATGGTCAGTTTCAACTAACAACACTCCATTTCGTAAATCAATAACACGGGTATTACCTGCAAGCCTTTCTCCAATAGGAATTCTTTTTTCGCTATCCTCAGATTCATGTTTATAAGATCTAACCCCGGAAACAACTTTTTTCCAGACACTGCAAATTTCATTTGCTTCAGAAGTTCCAATATTAGCCACCTGCATCATAATGTCGGCGGCGGAAATTATTTGATTATTCATACCATTCACCGCCTTTTATTTTATACACTTTTGTGGTGTCGTGCATATAGCGTTCATAAGGTTCGCCCGGTAAAAATGTACAGAAGAGCTGATCGTATTCCGGCAACATTGCTGTTAATTTTGCTCTTTTATCAGGATCTAGTTCCAGCAAAACATCGTCCATCAAAAGTACCGGCCGAAGGCCGGTCGCGCGGGTATAATAAATCGATTGTGCAACCCGTAATAAGAGTGATACTAAACGACACTGCCCAGTTGATGCAGTTGGAATAAATAAATGATGATCCAAAACAAAATCAATGCGGTCGCGATGCGGCCCGGATAAAGTTGTTTCTAAGTTCTTATCTCTTTCCCTTTGTGATAAAAGTAAATTTAAAATATCCTGCGAAGCAGGAAAAATTTTCTGCCCGTCTAAATCCTGTTCCTTCCATGAAGGATGATAATTTATTGAAAGACCTTCTATTCCTGTAATTTCATAAAATATTTTTCCAAAAATCTGATTAAAAAGAAAAATAGCTTTTTTGCGTTTTTCCTGAATTATTAGTCCATACTGTGCAAGCTGACTATCAAATACATCGAGCATATCATACTGGTGTTCTTTCAAAATCAAGTTACGGCTCTTTAATATTTTTTTGTAATTTCTTAAATCATCAATGTAAGTTGAATCATAAAGTGTAAGTGACTGATCTATAAAAAATCTACGGGCTTCGGGTTCACCAGTTGCAAATCTTAAATCATCATGACAAAAAAGAATGCACGGAATAGTATTTATAAGTTCTTTTCTGTCTTGAATTTTTTTTCCATTTTTTTCAATTCGCTTTTTATTATTTTCAAAAATTACAGAAACGCGTTGAATATCGTCTTCACTTTTTTTGAACATAGAATTCACGCTGAAATCTTTTTCACCTTTTTTTACGATTTGAGAATCAACATGAGTTCTAAAAGAAATTCCGTACGAGGCATAATAAAGTGATTCAAGGATATTACTTTTCCCCTGCCCGTTTTCACCGACAAAATAGACCTCTCTATTCGAAAGGTCTATTTTATCATTTTTAAGATTTCGGAAATTATAAAATGTTTGATATAAGAATGGCATAAATAAATTTACTAACGATAATTAGTAAGAAGTCTTTAATTACTACGAGTTTTTGCTAAGCAAAAACTCGCAACTAAAAAAATGACTTTGTCATTTTTTTAGTAGTTCATTGGCATAATAACATGGATATAATCACCAGCAGCTTCACTGCGCATAATTACTGCCTTAGTAATATTTGCTTCTCCACTACTACCATCTGAAATATTAAAATCAAATACTACATTTTCTGAATCAATAACTTTAAGAGGTTCTGTAACATAAGTAAAATTCAATGCCATAGAAATATCCTGTCCATCATAACGACAAGGAATTTCCTCATCTGCAGTACCAATATCAGATTCAGGAGAAATAAGTTTAAGAACACCAGAAGAAATCTTAAAAATAATTCTGCTTACTTTTTTATCAACC
>CAMNBC010000099.1 GCA_946532115.1 uncultured Treponema sp. | reverse complement strand
TTCGCGCAGCAATGAAAAATCATGGTCTTGAAGTAAACGAAGACTGGATTTACGATGGAGACTTTACTCCTAAATCTGCTTATGACTGTTTAAATGAAAGATTCAAAAAAGGAGACAAGCTGCCTTTTGAGGCAATTCTCTGTGCCAATGATTATATGGCTGCCGGCTGCGTAAGTATTTTTTCAGAGCTTGGAATTTCTGTTCCAGAAGATGTCATTGTATTTGGTTTTGATAACGCTGAAGTAGCTACTACCTGCGACCCAATGCTTTCTACAATCAGTCAGAGTGTTGCTATGACAGGCTATAAAGCAGCTGAAATGGTTTATGATGTCTTGCATGGAAAGAAGGTTGCCGAAAAATCTGTGATTCAGTCCTTTCCGATGTTCAGGCAGTCCTGTGGTTGTATTGCTAAAACTGTAAATGATAAGGGCTATCTTGATATTGATGGCAAATTGTGCGGCTCTTCTGCCCTGCAGATGTCTGGCCTCAAGCTTTTCAGTAACAGCATTAATGATATGGCAACCATTTTCCATCTGCTTACCATGACAGATACGGTTCCCCGCCTTCATGAGTTTTTTAATATTGTAGTTAATAATCTGAATGTGGTGCATATCGGAATGCTTGCTATGTGTATTTATGATGAGCCCATTGTGCTTTCTCCACAGGATGATTTTGAAATGCCGGAAAAGGCTCGTTTGCTTATGCTGGTAGATAACGATGTAAAAATCCAGGAAAATTATTATGGAAAAGGCGGAATAGAATTTTCACCGAAAAAAGAAATATTGCCTGGCGGACTTGAGGATTGCATTAGCGGAAACTATTATGTTCTGCCAATCTTTCTTCAGAGTGATAATTACGGCTATCTGGTCTGCCGCTTTCCTACAAATAATTATCCTGTTTATACAATCTTTCTTAAGATTCTTGTAAACTCCTTTGTTCATTCTTATGTATTTTCTAAGAAGGAAGAGGAAAGGGCTCTGCTTGCAGAAAAAAATCAGACTTTGAATTTTGAATCTAAAACTGATGAACTAACAAAACTTTTTAATCGCCGTGGCTTTTATGAATATGGGCAGCAGCTTCTGGATGTTTCGGCCGCAGCCGGACAAACAGGTTCTGTTTTTTTCTGTGATCTGGACGGGCTCAAAACCATTAATGATACCTGGGGGCACGAAATTGGTGACCTTGCAATAAAAACCGAAGCCAAAGTCTTACGTGCTGCCTTTCGGGATTCTGATATGATTGGTCGTCTTAGTGGTGATGAATTTGGAGTTATTGCACCAGGCCTTCCAACCAGAAAAATAGAAATTATTCGTGAACGTTTTAAAACCCTGAACGAGGAATTTTCGCGGGCAGAGAATCTGCCTTTTACACTTTCGATAAGTATCGGGTCAGTTGAATTTCACTCTGAAACAAATGACTTAAAGGATCTTCTTAAGCTGGCTGATAAAGAGCTTTATGAAGAAAAGAAAATTAAACATGCTAAGCGTGATGCAGAAAAAGTTGCGCCTGCGTCTAAGAAATAAAGGCTGCTGCAAAGCTGCCGCTGCATATATCGTTTTCTGTTTGTACAATTTCAAATCTTCTATCTAAAGCTTTCTTCAAACTGTCTTCTACCAGCTTTTTAAGATGTGGTGTTTTCCAAAAGGTGCTTCCGTTACAGGTAATGCATATTGGAGCGTAGTCTTCTGTTTTATCAGCATGTTTAGCAGCATTTATGATTGCCTGTGAGCAGATATAAGCTGCACGTTCAATCAGCTTTTGTAAGAGATTCTCAAGTACTTGTCTGTCATTTGAAGTTCCGTAAGCGGCGACTTCCTGCAAGGAAGAGTTACTGGAATTGTCATCATTAAAAAATCCGTCAAAGTCTGCAGCTGTCATTCCGGAACAAATTGGATGACATCTGAAAATTTGTTTTGATAATAGGCCTTCTTCACAGGCAGTGAGAATCATTTTATATGCAATCTGACCTATGTAGGCACCCGAACACATTTTTTCAAGAAGGGATTTTCCAGGGGCAGAAGAGTTTTCATCAACACTTTTATCAAAATCGCTTTGAATAATTTCGGAAAGCATTCCGCACTCGGTTACTACAATTTGTGAATTTGCAATATAGGCACTGTTCATGCCGGTTCCAAGAATAAAGGCAATGTGGCTGCCCCATTTTTTTCTGGCAGAAACAAAGCCGGAGAGAAGCAAAGCCACAGTATCATTTAGGATGTTGATTCTAATTGAAGGATCCCAGCCTTGAATTATGAGAGCTTCTTTTAATTCGTGGCCAACATAAGTTCCTATAGCTTCAGGGGCTTTTACTTCTTTTGAAAAACGGAGAATCTTTGCATCGCCGTCAATCATCTCCATCGCATAGCTGAAGCAAAATGAAATAATTTTTGATTTATTTCTTAAACGTTCAATATTTCTCGCAATCTGAAAATAAAACTCTCTTTTTGAAAGCTCGTGGCTGGTGCCGGGCATAGTAGTTTTGTCGAAGTCGTTAATGGTTATGGTTCCGGCAGCATTTTTTTCGACAATGCACGACCGGAAATTAGTGCCGCCCGCATCAATTACAATTACCTTTTGCCCCTCTGGCACAGCATTGAGATGCGCACTACCTGCCGTGAATACCGGCATCTTGTCGAGGCGCTCAATCCCCGGAACCTCTACGCAAAAATTGTGAGCCTCAAGAAATTTTTCTACTGAATTATTGATTGCGTTTCCCATATTGTTATTCTACTCTAACATCCTTTATTTTGGCTTCTATTCCCTTAAAGTATTTTACGGTGCCTACGCGAAGCTTATCAGTGCAGTCTTCGTCGGCAATGATTATTGCGCTTTTATGCAGCTGTAAAGCAGTTACCGGCCACATTTGCGAAACCGAACCTTCAATTGCGTGCTGCAGGGCATCTGCTTTTTGAAGTCCCGTCATCATAATCAAAACCTCCTTTGCATCGCAGATTGTTCCGATTCCTACAGTGAGAGCGGTCTTTGGAACCTGAGTCTGATCGCCACCAAAAAAACGGGCATTTGCAGCAATCGTATCGTCAGTTAAAGTCTTCATCCTTGTACGCGAAGTTAATGAAGACCCGGGTTCATTAAATGCAATGTGCCCGTCACATCCACAACCGCCAAGAAATAAATCAATGCCTCCAGCCTGTCTGATCAAATCTTCGTACCGGTGACATTCGCCTAACGGATCCTTTGTCGTACCATCTAATATGTGAATATTCTCTTTTTCAATATCTATCTTACTGAAAAAGTTTTCCATCATAAAATAATGGTAGCTCTGAGGATGTGCAGCGTCCAGACCAACATATTCATCCATATTAAAGGTTATTACATTTTTGAAAGATATAATACCCTTCTGATTCAATTCAATCAGGCGTTTGTAAACTCCAAGCGGAGTGCTGCCGGTTGGTAGTCCAAGTACAAATGGTTTTTCTGCGGCAGGTTTTGATTCTATAATTTTAGCTGCAATATAATCAGCTGTCCACTTTGAACAGGCATTATAATCATTTTTTATAATCAGTCTCATTTTTGTTCCTCCAGTTTGTTTTTTAATATACGGCCTTCTACCATTACAAGCTTTATGCTGAAAAGTTTATCCATTATGAGAATGTCACTGTCATAAGTCGGAGCTATAATTCCTTTATGGGTATATTTCATTATGCGGGCAGGATTTACACATGCAAATTTTATTGCATCAGAAAGAGGGTAGCCGTATTGTACGATATTTTTTATAGCTTTTTTCATTGTCAGCGAGGATCCGGCAATTACATCATCTGCCTTTCGGTGAAAGCAGCCGTCCTTAAATACAACCTCTTCTCCATTTGCAAAAAGATGTTCTCCTTTCTGCTCTGTTGGAGTAAGGGCATCTGTTACAAGAACTATCTGCGCTCTGTTTTTATCCCGCGAAAGCAGCTTGAACAAATCCGGGTGAACGTGAACTCCGTCTGCAATTATTTCGCAGGACATTTCCGGGTGAATCAAAATTGCGCCGACTGCTCCGGGATTCCTGTGATGAAGCTGACTCATTGCATTAAAAAAATGTGTGGAGTGCAAAATGCCAACCTGAATGCCTTCTACAACATTTTCATATTCGGCGTTTGTGTGTCCAGCCTGCAGGATAATTCCTTTTTCAACACAGTGAAGGGCAAGTTCTCTCATTCCCTTGAGCTCAGGTGCAACTGTCATATTTACAATGTGACCTTCAGAGGCTTCCCAAAGTTCATCGAATAATTCAATGTCTGGAAGCTTTACTGTTTCTGGTCTTTGAACTCCGAGTTTTTCCGGTGAAATGAACGGACCTTCCATATGAATGCCCATTATACGGGCTCCTTCTTCATGCCCCATAGCAGCAGAAATTGCACGAAGCTTTGTTTTCATATCTTCTGGAGATGAGGGGTACATTGTCGGGTTAAAAGCGGTTACTCCATATTGTGCCAGGTCTCGGGACATCTGGAGAATTCCTTCTGTTGTACATTTGTCTGTACCGTTTCCTTTAAAACCGTGAATATGGGTATCAATAAATCCTGGAATAATGAAATTGCCTTTAGCATCAATGAGACGTACCTCCGAGCCAAAGTTCATTTTCTCAAATCGTTCCTCGCTGAAGGTGTCCTTGATTTTAGAGTCTTCTACCAGAACTGCAGAACGTTTTTCGTTACTTGTGAGACCTGTAAGTACAATGCCGTTATGAATACAGATTGTCATAGTGCTCCTTGCCATCATCTGGCGGATTTACATTATTCAAGCTCTCCATCGTAATAAAGGAAATCAAGCTCATGAAGTAAGCTTTTGTGATTTTCCAGCCTTAAAGCAAAATTCTTAAAATCTTTTTTTTCTTCGTCGAGCCACAGTGCTTCTGCGGCTGCGCAAAAACGCGGGAACAAAAGATATTCAGCAAGTTTTGAATACTGAATTTTTTCACTCCAGAAGGTACATTCACCGCCAATTACAAGCTCCGGATTTTTCAAGTTCATTTCTTTTGAAGTAGGACAGAATGAGTAGGTTTTTGCAGTGGTGGTTGTGCCAAGTCTGCCAGGTTCTTCAGAAGATTTTTTATTTTTCAGATTCAGATAAAAATGTGTCTGTGGAGACATAATAACCTGGTGATTTTTTTCCACTCCTTTGATGCCGCCTTTAGTTCCGCGCCATGACTGTACAATCAGTTCTTCCGGTGCCTGATATCTGTTGTTGTTATCAAGAACTTCATCCCAGCCAACAGGAATTTTTCCAAGCTCCAGAACCATACGTGTAATTTTGATTGTCGCCCAGGTTTGCAGTTCAGCAGGAGAAGTAATGCCTTCTGCTTTCATTCGTGCCTGACATTTAGGACAATTTGTCCATCGGTCGGCCATGCATTCGTCACCGCCAATGTGAATGTATTTTCCAGGAAACAGTGAAACAATTTTTTTGAGTGCTGCTTCATAGATTGTAAAAATCTCATCATTTCCAAGACAGAGTACATCCGGAAAAATACCCCAGCGGTTTTCAACTTTATATGGGCCTCCCGTACAGCCATACTTCGGATAAGCTGCGAGCAGTGCTGAAACGTGACCTGGAAATTCTACTTCCGGTATAATTTCTATTCCGCGCATTTGTGCATATTCAATAACATCGAGTATTTCTTCATCAGTATACCAGCGGCGGATTGTTTCTCCTTCATCATAAAATCCGTCTTCTGATTCCGGCAGTGTGTGATCCTGCCGGATGGATCCTGTTTCTGTTAGTTTAGGATAACCAGGCACATCAAAACGCCAGCCCTGATCATCTGTAAGATGCCAGTGAAAAATGTTCAGTTTGTGGAGCGCACATGCATCCAGCATTTTTTTTATAAATGCAACAGAAAAGAATGTGCGGCAGGTATCTAAAAGAAAGCCACGCCATTTGTAAGCAGGCTGATCCATAATAGTCATGAATGGAAGTGTGCCTGAACTTTTAGAAATCATCTGCGCCAGGGTGATGCATCCATAAAAAGCGCCTTTTGTTGTTTTTGTAGTCAGGTGAATTCCGTTGTTTGCTATTCTTATGGTATAGGCTTCATCAGACTCAGATACTTTTTTATCTGAAAGAATTTCAATTTGTACTAAGGTGCCTTTTTCCGTTGATTTTATACCGGCAGTTAAAAATGCAGCAGTCAGCTGAGTTTTTAGCTGCGCATTATCAGCTTTTTTTTCTATAACTACAGATACCTCAGTTGTTGAGGTTATCTTGTATTCGCCATCTTCAGTTTTGAGATAATTTGGTAATGGAATAATATTAATTTCAGGTTTCATTACGCGTATTATAAATCAACTTTTTTAGTAAGTACAGTAAAAAAACAAACATTTTGCAGAAAATCAGCTGAAAACCCTTGTTTTAACAAATAAATTTGTTGACAACTCAATAAAACCGGGTTTAAGATTCATATTGTGTACAGTGCTTGTACAAAATATAACGAAAAAGTAAAACAATTGGAGGAATTGTTATGAAAAAATTATTGGCAACCGCACTTGCGGCTACGGCACTTCTTGGTTCTGTTTTTGCTTTAGGTGAAAAGAAATCAAAGCAGACAGTAATCACAGTTTTGGATTATCAGGATGCAACCGCTCCTAACTCTTTTGATGACAACAAGCTTATCTGGGATGCATTTGAAGCGGCACATCCTGATATTAAAATTGAGCGCGAAGCTTTGTTCAACGAAGCTTTCCATCAGAAGGCTGCAGCTTATGCCGCTGCAGGAAAAATGCCAGATGTATTCTACATGTGGCCAGCTGGACGTTCTACAGCAATTCATCAGAAGAAGCTTGCAAAGGATCTTACTCCATTCTTGAAGAAGGATGGTCTCCTTGACGATTATACAAAGGCTTGTATTGACCCGGCTGCTCAGGCTTCAGGTTATGTAGCTGAAATCCCATTCGGACTTACAGTTTCTCACATGATGTTTGTAAACAAAGATGTCCTAGAAGAGTGCGGACTTTCAATTCCAAAAACATATGATGAACTCAAGGCTCAGGTTCCGGTTCTTAAGGCTAAGGGTTATGAAACAATCCTTATGGCTAACATGGATGACTGGGTAATGCAGTCTTGTCTCT
>CAMNBC010000098.1 GCA_946532115.1 uncultured Treponema sp. | reverse complement strand
AGTTTGTTGGAACTAACAAAATCAAAAACCTGATTAAAAATCATATTTGAAAGTTTCATAATTAAACCGTGTCTTTCTGCAATTGGAATAAATTCTTCAGGACTGACAAAACCAAGAGTGCTGGTATTCTTTAATCTTACAAGGGCTTCAAAATTAGAAAACCTTTCTGCTTTAATTTCGTAGATAGGCTGGTAGTACATTTCAATTCCATCACTATTAATTGCATCAGTCAGGAGCTGAATTATCTTTGCCTCTCTGTTTCTGTTTTCAATAAGTTTACTGTCTATTCTGCGCAGGAAGCCAGTCTCTTCGGAATAAGAATGCCAGTCATCTATAAGACGCATAAAATCATGAATTGAAAGATTTTCAGGAACATCATTCGGATAGAAAATAAAGTCACAATGAGAAGAAATATAAAAGCTGTTTTCTCCAACCCGCCAGCTTTTATCCATTCTTTCCTTTATAAAATTAAGCATTTTATCAACTAAATAAAAGTGTTCATTTTTTTTGTTCTGCATCACTATTATGGTGATAGAGTTAGGTTCAGCCCGAAAGATAGGACAATCAAAAGAAGTGTTTATAAAATCTCCAACGTTAGCAATCAACTGGTTGGCAATTGCCTCGCCAAATTTTTCTTCAATAGACTCAAAATCTTCAATATCAATATTTAAGATAAAAAAGCGTCTTCTTCTTGTTGTAAGATTTTCAAGCATAAGGCGAAGGGCAGTAGCATTCAGGGCTTCTGTTTCTCTGTCTATAAAGTCACCTGGAGTTTCCAATCCCAAATACATTAAAAAACTCATGGAAGCAATACCAAGACTTAAAACTGTATTAAATGGATTTACCAGCTGAAGCAGGGAATCTGCAATCCAGATTGTTGTAGTCCAGAATATGTATTTTCTTTTTCCTTTAAAAAATGCCTTTGGATTTTTTATAGAATATTTAATAGTATCAAATATGGTTCTGAAGGCAAAAATGAGCACTACCACATTGGTTGTAATGTTCATTGCTGTAAAAGAAACGTGTCCGCTTGTATCAACAGAAGAGCGGAGCTGGGCCAGCATAATTGCTATTATTCCAAGAATATAAACTCCAAAAATCTGAATTCTTTCTCCCGGAGTAAGTCCCTGTTTTCTTCCCAGAAGGAGGGTAACATAAAGATAAATAGAAACTGTTACAGACAAATATGAATAACTTCTAAGCTGATAAATCATTCTTATCTGCCAGAAATGTTTTAGCTCTAAGAAAGGAATAATAGAAGACCAGGCATCTAAAATTACAAAGACCAGAGAAAAAATCATCATTGACGAAAAACACTTTGTAGAAAGTATTGGAAGTTTTTTTCTCTTAAAATAACTGATTACAAGAATAATAAGAAAAACGAGAGAAACAAGCTGCAACTGGATATTAGATACCATAGAAATAAAGATTTCATTATTAATCAAACTATTAATCATACTGCATATAATAGCACTTTTTGAAAAAAAATAAATTTGCCGATTAACTAAATTTCTTATTATTTTAAAAGTTAACATAAAATTTTTTAAATTTTCAGGAGTTATTTAAATGGCTAAATATGAATTCCAGACAGAAGTCAATCAACTTCTAAAACTTATTATTCATTCACTTTATTCAAATAAAGACATTTTCCTGAGGGAAATTGTTTCTAACGGTTCTGATGCTCTGGACAAACTTAAGTATCTTACTGTTTCAAATGATGCTTACAAGTCTGTAAAATTCGATCCAAGAATCGACATCACTTTCAGCGAAAAAGACAACACCCTTACCGTACAGGATTCTGGTATTGGTATGACAGACGAGGATTTAACAAATAACCTCGGAACTATAGCCCGTTCTGGAACTAAAGCTTTTATGGAGCAGCTTACTGCAGAAGCTTCTAAAGATTCTGCTTTAATCGGTCAGTTTGGTGTAGGTTTCTATTCTGCTTTTATGGCAGCAAAAAAAATTGATGTTTACACCCGTAAAGCTGCCGGTGACGGAAAAATCTGGCACTGGTCTTCAGACGGAACAAACTCTTACGAAATTGAAGAAGTTGCCGCTGACAGTGCAGCCGCAAAAAAATATGGTTTTGATAATGCAGAATTAAGCGGTTCTGCAATTGAAATGCATTTAAATGATGACAGTAAAGAATTTGCTTCAAGATGGAAGATTGAAGAACTTATTAAAAAATATTCTGATCATATTGCCTTCCCAATCTATCTTCACTACGAACAGAAGAAATATGATGATAAGGGAAAGGAAACAGGCAGCGAAAGTAAGGTTGATCAGGTAAACTCTGCAAGTGCACTCTGGAAACGCCCAAAGAGTGAATTAAAAGAAGCAGACTATAATGAGTTCTACAAAACCTTTGGTCACGACGGCCAGGATCCTCTTCACTACGTTCATACACACGCAGAAGGAACTCAGGAATATACAACACTCTTCTTTGTACCTCAGACAGCTCCATTTGATATGTACCAGGCAGATTACAAGAGCGGACTTAAGCTTTATGTAAAACGTGTATTCATTACTGATGATGATCGTGAACTTTTACCATCATATCTGCGCTTTGTACGAGGTATTATCGATTCTGAAGATTTACCTCTTAATGTAAGCCGTGAAATCCTTCAGCAGAACAGAATTCTTGATAATATTAAATCTGCAAGTGTTAAAAAACTTTTAAGTGAGTTTAAGAAGATGGGTGAGGCTGCAGATAAAGCAAAGAAGATTGCAGAAGCTGACAGAAAGGATGAAGACAAGAAAGCCATTGAAAAATGGGAAAAATTCGTAAAGAACTTCAACCGTCCTATGAAGGAAGGTCTTTATTCAGATTATTCAAACCGTGATGAAATTGCAGAAATTGTACGCTTTAAGTCTACAGATGCAAGTGGAAGCGGCGAAGGAAATTACACAAGCCTTGCAGATTATGTTCAGCGAATGAAGCCTGACCAGAAAGCAATTTTCTACATTTCTGGCAGTGATGAAAAGAATCTTAGGGCAAATCCTCTTGTTAAAGCATATACAGACAAAGGTTTCGAAGTTCTTATCATGGATGATGATATTGATGACATTGTTATTCCAGGATTTGGTAAATATAAGAACGAATATGAACTTAAAGCTGTAAACCGCAGCGGTTCAGACGAAGATCTTATTGGAAACAAAGAAGATGCCAAAAAGAAGGAAGAAGCTTTCAAACCTGTTGTAGAAAAGATTAAAAAAGCACTTGGCGACAAGGTTAAGGATGTAAAACTTTCCAAGACCCTCAGCGGAGAAAATCCTTCTTGTATCGTTGTAGATGAAAATGATCCTAGTTACCAGATGATTCAGATGATGAAAGCTATGGGACAGCCTGGACCTGAATTAAAACCTATACTTGAAGTAAATGGAGATCATCCAATTGTTGCTGCCCTTAAAGATACTGAGGATGAAGCAAGAATTGCTGATGTTTCTGAAGTTTTGTTTACACAGGCATTAATGATTGCCGGTATGGAAGTAAAAGATCCTATTAACTTTGTAAACAGCTTAAATAAACTGCTTTCTAAATAATTTATAGTAAAGCGGAAGATAAGCGGGGTAGGCCGGATGGTTTACCCCGTTTTTTTTGCATATTACAAATATGAACTAACATATGAACTAACAACCGATTGTTAGAAATATTTTTAAACTAACAAACGGTTGTTATTTGAAATTAATAATTAAAACCCCGGATTAATACTGTTTCACGTGAAACCAGAATTAGTATTTATAGATACGTAATCTTTCTACGCTTAAAAGTTTTCACGTGAAACACGGTTCAACACAAATCAACGTTCATGAGCAATTGTCCAAGACTTTTCACGTGAAACACAACCCTTTTACTTATCACATTACAACGGCCTTCAAATTAGAAATATTTCACGTGAAACATAAAACTAAACTTCATACTCCTACAAAGTTCTTTCTCAAAAAAGCCGTTTCACGTGAAACAGACATTTCCAACAGACACACCTATATACTTCCGGATATTTTACACATTTCACGTGAAACACAATAAAACATAAAAACAAAGCTCATCTGCTGTCCTGGACTTTTCACGTGAAACATTGTTCTGAACCTTATCTTTATGACATTGCAGACAGACCTGGACTTATCCACCGTCGTGGATAAATTGTGGATAACTTTTTTTCTCATCTTTTGTTTTGTGGATAAATCTGTGGACTCTGTGGAAATTTTTTAAAATAAAAAAAGCTGACCGAAATTAATCGATCAGCTTCTGCCTGATGTATAATCACCCTAGAATTAATTCAAATTAATTCATACCCTTTTATAATAATTTAATTATTAAATAATTCTACTCTTTTGTCAACTTAAAATATCAAATTTTAAACTAACAAACGGTAGTTAATATTTATTCATCCTTATCCTGAACTTTGTCTACTCCAACAAGATAATCCGGTTCATTGACTTTTACAATCTTAACACCAGATGCTCCCTGGCCCTGTTCCTTAATTTCGGATGCCTTAAATCTTAAAGTTTTTCCCTGACTTGTCATACAAACAACTTCATCATTTTCTGCAACATTTAAGGCTCCAATAATTTCTCCCTTACCGTCAGTATTACCAAATATACGCTGACCTCCGGTTCCTCTTCCGTGAACAGAGAAGTAGTCAAAAGAAATACGTTTTCCTACACCTTTTTCTGTAAGAAGGATAATGTTTGAATTTTCTTCAACTTTTACTGCGGCAGCAATTTCGTCACCTTCAGAAAGCTTCATTCCCTTTATACCACAGCTGGCTCTTCCCATGCAGCGGATAGAATCCTCTGTAACACGTAAAGCCTTTCCTCTGCGGGTAATCAGCATAACTTCAGATTTACCGTCTGTAAGAATTGCACTTACCAGCTTATCGCCGTCATTAAGTTTAATACCAATAATTCCCTTTGTTTTTGCGTTCTGGAATTCTGAAGATCTTACCTTCTTTACAACTCCCTTAGAGGTTGTCATAAAGATATACTGCTCGTCTGTAAATTCCTTTAAGGAAACAATTGTTGTAATTTCTTCATCAGCAGAAACCTGCAGTAAGCCTTTAATATTTGAACCTCTGCTTGTTTTTTCTGCTTCAGGAATTTCATGAATCTTTATCCAGTAAGCCCGGCCAATGTTAGTTATAAATAACAACTTTTCTTTTGTCGAACCAATAAAGAGCTGATTGATATAATCATTTTCGAGCAAGGCTGTAGAATTACTTCCGGTTCCTCCACGGCTCTGCTTTTTATATTTATCAACAGAAACTCTCTTGATATAACCAAGGCGGGAAATCATAACAACCATGTCTTCGTCTTTAATCATATCTTCTACGTTGATCTGTTCTACTTCATCAAAGACGATATCAGTTCTTCTGTCATCTCCATATTTTTCTGCAAGAGCATTTGTATCACTCTTAATAAGCTGTAAGATTTTTTCATGATGATTTAATAAATCCTGCAGATAATCAATAAAGGCCTGGAGTTCTTTAATTTCTTTCTGTAAATCTTCAATGAGCAGGTGAGTAAGTCTCTTTAATGGCATTTCAACAATTGCTGTTGTCTGCTCATCATCAAAGTCAAATCTTTCTCCTAAACGGAGTTTTGCCTCTTCTGTATTTCTGCTCGAACGGATAATCTTAATTACTTCATCGATATTGTTGATTGCAGTAATCAAAGCTTCCAGAATGTGCATCTTATGTTTTGCAACTTTTAAATCATAAATTGTACGACGGGTAATTACCTCATCTCTATGATTTACAAAGTGCATGATAAGCTGCTTTAAGTTTAATACTTCCGGTTTAAGATATGTCTGAGGCAGGGTTAATTCTGCTTCTTTATAACGTGGTTCACAGCCTTCTTTTACCTGAGGAACCAGGGCAAGATTTATAACACCAAAGTTAGACTGTAAATCTGTTTTGGCAAAAAGCTGATTAAGAACGATTTTTGTGATTGCACCTTTTTTAAGTTCAACAACCAGACGCATACCTGTACGGTCTGAAGTTTCATCGTTTGCATCAACAATACCATCAATCTGCTTATCTCTGTTTAATTCCTTAATTCGACGAATGATATTTGTTGTATTTACTCCGTAAGGAACTTCTGTAAATACAATCTGCTCTTTTCCATTTTTTAAGGTTTCAATATTGAACTTTGAACGGATGGTTATTTTTCCACGTCCAGTTGTATAAGCTTTTTTTATTCCGCTTGTACCGTAAATAATACCACCGGTAGGGAAGTCAGGACCCTTTATGTGAGTCATCAGTTCATCAATGGAAATTTCCGGATTATCAATATATGCAGAAATTGCAGAAGCAACTTCGCGTAAGTTATGTGTAGGCATGTTGGTTGCCATACCAACGGCAATACCTGTTGTTCCGTTACACAAAAGGAAAGGGAAGGCAGCAGGAAGAACTGCAGGTTCCTTTGTAGAATCATCAAAGTTAGGAATCATGTCTACCGTGTCTTTGTTTATGTCGGCAACCATTTCTTCCGTAATTTTAGACATCTTTGCTTCGGTGTATCGGTAAGCCGCAGCTGGGTCACCGGCAATTGTACCGAAGTTTCCCTGTGGAGTTACTGTTGTATAACGCTGGGCAAAATCCTGTCCAAGACGAACAAGGGCATCATATACAGAAGCATCTCCATGTGGATGGTAGTGTCCCAAAACTTCACCAACGATGGTAGCACATTTTTTTGTTTTTCCACCGCTTGCAAGATGAAGAGTATCCATGGCGTACATAATACGTCTGTGAACAGGTTTAAGACCATCACGAACATCCGGCAAAGCGCGCTGTACAATTACAGACATTGAGTAGTCAATATAGGCCTGTTTAACCTCATCCTCAATCGGAATTTTAATGAGAGAGCCACCTTCGGCTGTTTTGATTTCTTCCATTGTTGCTATCCTGTGCGGCGGTTGAGCTTGTCGAAACCACCTTTACTTGATTAATCATACTATTATAGCATTTTTTGGAGATTTAGTCTTTAACTGTTGAAACTAATAGTTGTTAGTTTATTAAACGCGTCATTGCGAGCTCACAGTTTTGTCATTGCGAGCGTAGCGAAGCAATCTATTTGGATTGCTTCGTCGCAAGCTCCTCGCAATGACGATTCTTTTTTATATCTTGCAATGACAATTGATTTTTTTAGGAT
>CAMNBC010000097.1 GCA_946532115.1 uncultured Treponema sp. | reverse complement strand
CGGGTCATTTTATCGGCGAAGGGTTCGTCGTCTTCGGCTTTTTCTTCTATGCCAACGTAGCGGCCGGGGGTGAGGATGTAATCCTGGGCGGCGATTTGTTTTGTGGTGGCAACTGCGCAGAAGCCTTTTACATCTTCAAGAGTTCCATTTTGGAAAGCGGTAAAAGTGTCTGCAAGTTTTGTAATATCTTCTTCGGAAAAGTCGCGGTGCTTGCGGTCTACCATGTGGCCCATGTTGCGGGCATCTATGAAGAGGGTTTTGCCGGTCTGCTTTTTGCCGCGGGTGATGAACCAGAGGGTTACCGGAATTGTTACGCTGTAGAAAAGCTGGGTTGGCATGGCGACAATTCCTTCTATTAAATCTGCTTCGATTATTTTACGGCGGATTTCTCCTTCGCCAGAGGTCTGGGTGGAAAGGGCGCCGTTTGCAAGTACAAGGCCGATTTTTCCGTTTGGAGCCAGGTGGTAAATCATGTGTTCTATCCAGGCGTAGTTTGCGTTGCCTGCGGGTGGAAGTCCGTATGCCCAGCGCGGGTCGTTCTGCAATTTATCCTGTCCCCAGTTGCTTAAGTTGAAGGGCGGATTTGCCATGATGAAGTCGAACTTTTGTGTTGAATGAAGGTCGTTGAAAAAGGTATCTTCGGGATGGTCGCCAAAGTTTGCGTCGATTCCGCGGATTGCCATGTTCATTTTGGCCATTTTCCAGGTGTCGGCATTGGCTTCCTGTCCGAAGACTGAGATGTTGCTTCTGTTTCCTGCGTGCTCCTGAATGAACTTTACGGACTGAACGAACATTCCGCCCGAACCGCAGCATGGGTCGTAAACGCGTTTTCCTTCTGAAGGCTTTAAGATATTTACGATTGTTTTTACTACGCTTGCCGGTGTGTAGAACTCGCCGCCTTTTACTCCTTCGTAGGATGCAAACTGTGCGATGCAGTATTCGTAGGTGCGGCCCAGCAGGTCTTTGCTTGCTTCGGTGTCGCTCATGTCCATGTTGGTGAATACGTCTACTACGTTACCAAGAACGCGTTTGTCCAGCTCGGGGTTGGCGTAGTTTTTTGGAAGGACACCTTTGAGGCTTTTGTTGTCGGCTTCTATGGCAATCATGGCTTTGTCTAAGATTGTGCCGATTTCAGGTGTGTGGGCTGCTTTTGCAATTTCTGACCAGCGGGCTTCTGGTGGTACAAAGAAGATGTTGTCTGCTTCGTAAGCGTCTGGGTCGTCCTCAAATCCGTCACCTTCTGCTACGAGTTCTGCGTATTTTTTTTCAAATGCGGTTGAGATGTATTTTAAGAAGATAAGTCCTGTAAAGATTTTGCGGTAATCTGCAGCGGGAATGTGTCCCCAAAGTTCGCAGGCTGCATCCCAAATCTGTTGTTCAAATCCGATTGTGGCGGAAGATGATTTAGATTTAGGGGATTTTGATTTTGCCATGATGATGTCCTTAGTTTTTTGTTTCTTCTATTATAACACAGATTATGGCAAAAAAATAGGCTCATACTTTTAAGTGTAAGCCTTTAGTATAGCGGGAACAGGACTCGGGATTCCAGTCGCAGACTTCCTGTCTGCTCCTTACACCCCGTCTACGTTCGCTGACGCCGCCTTCCATGGCGGCTTTTCGCCTGTCGGCGCGCTCACTTCGCTTCGAGTCCTGTAAAGATGTCCCAAATATTTTAAGCAAAAAAAAGACTTCCTGAGTTCTCAGAAAGTCTTTGGTATAGCGGGGGCAGGACTCGAACCTGCGGCCTCCGGGTTATGAGGAGACCAGTGAGAACTGTACCACGCGATACCCATGAATATTTAACGATAATTTAATTGAATTTTATGGTGTTTTTGCTGTTTGGTCAAGCAAAACACTATATCTAACTATATCGAAAAACACTTTTTTCTACCCATTTTTACTACCAAACTGTGGTAGTCGGGAACTTTTCCCGAAAAACACCATATATTATGGATGAGTTTAATTTATTTTTAGAGTTTGTTTAACAATAGGGCCAAAAGCTTTAACGTAAGTTAATTAATTATTGTAGGGCTTTGGATAATTAGAATGTGTCCTTTCAATTAATACAGGTTTATGAACGATATATATATTTCTCTAAAGCGGAACAATATTCTAATTAGTCTGAAAAAAAATTAATAATATAAAACTACCTTTCTAAAGCATATGAACGTATTTTGTATTTGAAATACATAAAATACTATGTTATTATAATAATATAAAAAAAGGAGTATTGTTTATGAATAATAATCAAAAACCAAAAATCCAATCTAATGGATATAATGGAAGTGAACCTACAAGAATGTGTCCAAAATGTTTAAAAACAAAACCTTTAAGTGCTTTTGGTTTTAGAAATATGGGAGATGGACAAATTCGTAATCAGTCATGGTGTAAGGACTGTAGAAGTAAATATTAAGGAGTAATATAATTGGAATCTGCTTTAACTGGTATAAAACGAAAAGTAAGTTCGGCAGAAACATTCTTAGCTAAAGCTAAACGTGAGTATGCGTATTATAAAAATGGTTCACCATATCCAAAAGGAAAAGTACCTAATGATAATGAAACATATCATTATTTAGCATCACAAAATGCTTACACAGCTGCAAAAAAATATGCAGAAAGTGCTCTAGAATTATTAAAGAAAACGCCAGATGCTGAATTAGAAACAAGAGCAAAGAAAGTTCTTGATGAATGTAATAAAATAGAAGGAGATAGATAAAATGAAATGCACCTATGAAAATTATTGTGAAACAATGAAAAAACAAGGAAAGAAGCCTGTCAGCCGAGAAGCTTTCGAGTCTAGAAAAGAAGAACTTCAGAATCAAGCTGATTTCTATACTGATTACGGTAAAAATAAACTAGAAGAAAATAAAAATACAACTGGAGTCTTGGGGTTTACAATTAAACTTATATCTAAATTTGTTGAACAAGGCGGAAAAACTATTTCAAAGATGTTAAAATAGTTTTTCCGATAAAGTGTATATCAATAATTATTGAACAAATTTAAATCTACTTATAATTAAGTCTAATTCATAAAAAAGAATTGGACTTAAGTTTTTTTAAAATACAAATGATTTAGCAGTAGAATATTCTGGAGTTGGTTCCTTGATAATATAATCATAAGTTGCTTGAAAAGGATTATCAGAATATTTCATAATCTTTTTACAGTATTCATGCCGAGTTGATAAATCATTTATTTCTTCTCTACGTTTTTTTGATATTTCCAAAAACGACTCTTCTTGGTCTAATCCTAGAAAACGGCGATTTAATAAACTTGCTGCTATACCTGTAGTGCTACTTCCTGTGAAAGGATCCAAAATCCAGGCATTTTCTTTGGTTGAAGCTAATATAATTCTTCCTAGTAACGGAAGTGGTTTTTGAGTAGGATGCTTTCCACAGGATTTTTCCCATTTTGCAATGGCTGGTAAACTCCATACATCACGCATCTGGGTTCCACCATTTATTGATTTCATTAAATCATAATTAAAATAATGCGGTGTCTTTTTTTCTTTTCGAGCCCAAATTATAAATTCTGTTGAATGAGTGAAAAATCTACATGAAAGATTTGGAGGGGGATTTGTTTTCGCCCAAGTAATGACATTCAGTATTCTGAAGTTCAATTCATTCAGCATTTGTGCTGCTGAAAAAATATTGTGGTAGGTTCCGGAAATCCAAATGGTTCCGTCTTTTTTGAGTTTATCCCTACAAAGAGAAATCCATTGACGGTTAAAGTCATTATCTTTCTCAAAACCTCGAGATTTATCCCAATCACCTTTGTTTACAGAAACTTGCTTTCCACTTTGAACAGATATTCCGCCATTAGAAAGAAAATAAGGCGGATCTGCAAAAATCATATCGAATTCAAAATTGATATTTGGAAGTAATTCCAAACAATCACCTTTAGCGAGAGTAAAGTCTTTATTTTCTGAACGATACCAAGCAGTAATTGAGATTTTGAGCTCCTTATGCCATTAATCCACCACCACCATTACCTTTTTCAGTATATGCAGAAGTCCAACCTGTTTGTCCTAATATACTAATAGATTTTGGTGGTTGTAAATTCTTTAAACCATTCGAATCGCATATCCTTTTGAAAGGACATTCACTAATTTTTTCATTATCTGGAAGACTTTGTACAAACTCAGTATTTTGAATTGCAATATATCCCTCCGGATCATTGCAAGGATATACTTTTTGTACAGAATGTGCCTTTATGCCTTTTTCTCCATTTTTATAACATAATTGACATGTTTTATTTCTTGGAGAATGCCATTTGAAAAAGTGGTCATATTTTTCACATTTATATATTGATAAACTTTCTTTACAGAATTGCTTTCCGACTACTTTATAAACAAAATAATCCATTAAACATGGACTTGAAATGCATTCTTCAGGATAGTTCTGTTTCCATATTTCCCATACACGTCTCCAAGCATTTGCATTCATTTCATCTATGTATCCATATTGATAACAGAATATATCTAAGAAACTAGAAACTAAAGGAATTTCTGTTTTTAATATACCAGTTCTTAAAGCAACTTTTATAGTGTTAATATCACTTGCAACATCAATGTTTTCAAACCCCTTTACATTATTCCAAATCCCTAATACCACCATATCTCTAACAAACATATCTGCATTTTTATTCCCATAACCAGCACCTTGATAGTTTATTAAGGCATTTCGTAATTCATAAATATCATTATCAAAAAATGAAATAAGTTCATATGGAGATTTATGTGTTTTTAAAACAAATTCCGCTATATTTTTTGCAAACGAATTTCTTTTATCGGTCTGTGAAAGGTCTGATATTTTTAGTTGTCTTACAAAATCTGCAGGGTCAGCAGAGATTTTTTCTTCATCAAATATAGTGTTATCATCTTTGAAAATTTTTGCAAGTTCTGAAAAATTTCTAGAACCTCTGAAATCTTGATTAGCAGATAATAATCTGATTCTGCAAACTTGCTCATTTGATAGACCACAGGTATCCCAAACATTAGAAAAAGCCTTTCCTTTTGTCTTTATAAAAATCTGGTGTAATGCATCTGCAACTTGTTTGCAATTATCATCATCAATTTTTGCATTCAGTATTTCTATGTAATTGGATTCCCAATATTTATGAAAATCAGAAACATATTCATAAGCATCACCAAGAGCTTCAGTAAAACCAATATCTGGATAATTTGTGAATAAAAAGTCATTTATTGATTTCACAATTTGACGTGCACTTTTGATATCAAGATTATTTGATTCACCAATGATTTTTTTTAATTCATTACAGAAAATAGATAACTCATCCATGTTAGATTATCCTTAAATAAACAAATCTTTCATAATTCCATTTTGCATATCATTTATGCTATAAATATCATCAAGTACATCAAAAGTTTCTTCAAGGTTTCTTGCAGCTGATTTCCATCCAGCTCCATCTGTAAACCAAACAAACTTTGCACCTTTTACATTTTTCATTTCAGTTGCAATTGTTTTGTAGCTGCGTGCTGTTTCATTAAGTTTTGAACCACCACTTCCGTAGAAGTTGGTTTCAATAAGATAAATACAATTATCTGTCTTTACTACGAAATCCCAGCGCTTTTCCATTTTGCCCTGGTTTGAAACTGCAGATAAATCTATATTCCATTTTCTGGAAACTTCGGAAACATACATTTCTTTGAAGTAGCTTACATCACGCTTGAATCCTGCTTTTTGGATGTAACTTTCAACTAAATCTTCCATCTGGTGTCCGCCACGATTCTTACGCCCATTTGAATCAAGACCTGTTTCAACACCAGTCACATAGTCATACAAATTATTGATAATGTGATTTGAAAGAAGGTCGAAAAGACCTGTCTTTCTCATAAACAGTTTATAATCTTCGATTGTGTTTATCTGTTTATTGAATGTGTAGAGTTTTACATCTCCGTTTTCGCCTGCAAAAATCTCATATTCGCGGACTGCAAGTAAAATTGGGATGCATTTTAATGTTTCTGGATATTTTGCAATTAAACTCTCGAAATCTGATTCAATGTTTTTGGAACCAATTAATGAGTTTAGGATATTCAATTCAATTTTAACTGAATCAACGTTTTTATAAACTTTTGCAAAATCAATATAATAACCAAAGTCAGCTATGCTATATCTGAAACTTGAAAGCCATGTATTAAAGTTTCTTGATGCCATAAAAAATCTCCTAGAATACAGCTGCGATATTACTAATCAATAATTCATTAATCGGTCCGCGACGTCTGGCATTGCTATTTACCATTCGTGCAGCTTGAACTCTTTCTATATTAAAATCTGCATATAGATTATCGAAGAACTCATCCTGTTCATTTGCATTATGAGGATCTGAATTACTTGCAACAATCAAGGCTCCTCTATGTGCCATTTCAGTAATAAAGTTGCCAAGTTCAATTTGCTGTATATCAGAAAAACCATTTTCATTATAAGATGTAAATGAAGACGATTCTGTTAAAGGCCTATAAGGTGGGTCCAAATAAACAAATGTATTTGCATCAATAAAGTTTCTGGAATATGAATAATCACCTACATGCATCTGAACATTCTGAAGAAGTTGGCTGCATTCACGTATATTATCAGCATCGCAGATCAAAGGATTTTTTGCTCGATTAAATGGAACATTGAATAAACCATTGCGATTTACTCTATAAAGACCATTAAAACAGGTTTTATTTAGATAAATAAAAAGGGCTGCTTTTTCAAGGTAATGTTCAGGATTTTTTTCTTCAATATAGTGATTATATGTTGTGCGTTTCCCAAGATAGAGGTTCTGACGGTCTGCTTCTGGAGTTTCAAGATACTCTGTTTGAAAGTGTTCCAATAATTGAATTAAAGGTTCGCAATTATCACGAATATTTTCATAGAGATTTATTAATTCAGGATTGATGTCATTAATAAGAACTTCATTAGGATGAAATGTCTGAAGTACATCAAATAATACAGCTCCGCCACCAACAAATGGCTCGCAATATCTGGTTATATTTTCAGGATAGCGTTGTCGAATTTCTGGTAAAAGTTGAGTTTTTCCACCTACCCATTTTATGAACGGTCTCGCAGACATTTTTTTATTCCCCTATAAACTAGTATTATACATCATAAATTGAATTATTTATAGACATAATATACTCATAGGGTGACAAGGAAAGGCACTATTATTTTCAATTTATGAATTGGTTTAATTCCGTTAGAATGATTATCCCGCAGGCCAAAAACCTACGGCCCACGAACTTAAAGTAAGGAGTTTAAGTAAAAGTTGAATTTCTGTGAATTCAGATGAATTTTATTGAATTGCCAATTT
>CAMNBC010000096.1 GCA_946532115.1 uncultured Treponema sp. | reverse complement strand
CAATTGAAACAAAGCTTTCTGAATCCCGCTTCATTAAGCAGGCTGTTGTTGTTGGACAGGATCAGCGTTATCTTGCAGCACTTATTCTTGTTGATGAAGATGAAGTAAAGAACTATGCCTCATTCAATGGAATTCAATATGATACTTATGAAAATCTTCTTGAATCAGAAAATATTCAGAAGCTTTACGAAACAGAAATTGCAAATCTTATTTCAGCAAAGAATGGATTTAAGATGTTCGAGCGTATTTCAAAGTTCAGCCTTATTACTAAGCCATTTGAAGTAGGTGTTGAACTTTCTGCAAAACAGGAAATCATGCGCTTCCGTATCAACGATTTGTATAAAGATAAGATTGCGGCTATGTTCCGTGAAGACTAAAATATGTATATTATAAGTTCTTGAAAAAAGAACTCATATAAAAAATCTGACGCGGAGCGAAAAAAGACCGAGGACAACATCATCCCGTTGGCCGAGGGCTTTTTTCGCTCCGCGTCAGATTTTTTTTATGCTTGACGATTTTATTGTTTCTTTTTACTATTTCCCTTATGAATATACATATTTTAGAAATGCCGCTGGATTTTGGTGCCAGCCGTCATGGGTCTGATATGGGCCCGTCTGCTATCCGCCTTGCTGGAATTAAAGAAAAACTTGAATCACTTGGACATACAACTTATGTTCATACAGATATTTTTAAGGCAACTGCTCAGGAATACGAAAAGCCTGGAAATCCAAAAGCAAAATATTTAAAACCGATTGTAAAAGCTTGTAATAAACTTGCTTCTGAAGTTGAAATCATCACCTCGGAAGGGGATTTTCCTCTAGTGCTTGGTGGTGACCACTCAATTGTACTTGGGTCTCTTGCCGGGCTTTCTGCAACTGCAAAAAAGACAAAATCAACTATAGGTGTGTTATATGTTGATGCTCATGGCGATTTTAATACTGCAGAAACAACACCAACCGGAAATATACACGGAGAATGTCTTGCAGCTTCAGCAGGACTTGGAATTCCTGAACTTACAAATCTTTATCATGATGGACAAAAAGTAGATCCAAAAAATATTTGTTTTGTTGGTTCCCGCGACCTGGATCCTGGTGAAAAGCAGCTGATGAAAGATGCTGGAGTCACTGTGTTTACAATGAGCGATATTGACCGTCAGGGATTTTCTGCCGTTGTTGAAAAGGTAATAGATTTTTTCAATAAAGTTGATATTATTCACGTCAGCTTTGATATGGATGTACTCGACCCGATGTTTGCACCTGGAACTGGTATTCCGCTTCCTGGTGGTCTTACAAACCGCGAAGCGCTTCTTCTAATGGAAGAAATTGCAGATACTGGCAAGGTGCGTTCTGCAGAAATTGTAGAAGTAAACCCGATTCTGGATGTCCGCAACCAGACTGCGATTCTCGCTGTGAGTCTTGCAGCCCGGCTGCTTGGCGAAAAGTTGTATTAACCTTGTCATCTTCGGGCCTGACCCGAAGATCTATTATGGAGGGAAGATGAAAAAGTCTGCATCTATTATATTGATTATTGTGGCGCTGCTTTTTACCGGTTGTTTTTCCGAAAAGAAAAGTCCGTTTTACGATAGTGAATGGATTATGCAGAATTATGATAATCAGATGCAGCTTTATTATCATCACCTGATTTTGTACCCGAATCACAGGGTAATGCTGCGCGCTTCTTATGCAGATTCCTCAAATATTCTTGTATGGACCGGAACTTATAAAATCAATTCAAAAAAAATCGATTTTGATTTTGCCGAATGTGTAAAATACGAAAACGGCGAAATTGTAGGACAGTATAAATCCGGTTCGGTTGTAAAGTTTTATCAGGGTGATTTTTATTATTCTGTGGCCGAGCTGGAAGAAAAAGCCGCAGAAGGCGAAGAAGTAAGAAAGCAGTATCACCTGGAACTTATCCGTCCTAAAAACTACTTCTACGGCGAAAACAAAGACATCTTCGGAAATCCGCTGGAAGAGTTTATAAAAGTAAAATAAAAAAAACTTGCCGAAATCTCGAGTTTGTTATTATTTTTAAAGTAGACACTTTAAATAGGGATGATATCAAAATGTCATTCCGAACTTGTTTCGGAATCTCCTTCTTATAGATGCTGAAACAAGTTCAGCATGACGGTTGACTCCCGGTATATTCGAGGTTTAAAAATGGCAAAATACGAATTCCAGACAGAAGTAAATCAGCTTCTCAAACTTATCATTCATTCACTTTATTCTAATAAAGACATTTTCCTCCGCGAAATCGTTTCTAACGGTTCTGATGCGCTGGATAAATTAAAGTATCTTACAGTTTCTGATGAGGCTTATAAGAACATTAAGTTCGAGCCAAGAATCGACATCACTTTTGATGAAAAGGAATCTGTACTTACCGTTCAGGATTCAGGTATCGGTATGACAGACGAGGATTTGACCAACAACCTTGGTACAATTGCCCGTTCAGGAACTAAGGCCTTTATGGAGCAGCTTACTGCAGAGGCATCTAAGGACTCGGCTCTGATTGGTCAGTTTGGTGTAGGTTTCTATTCTGCTTTCATGGCTGCTAAAAAGATTGATGTTTATACCCGTAAGGCTGCAGGCGACGGAAAAATCTGGCACTGGTCTAGTGACGGTACAAACTCTTATGAAATTGAAGAAGTAGCCGCAGATTCAGCCGCTGCTAAGAAATATGGTTTTGATAAGGCTGAGCTTTCCGGTTCTGCAATCGAAATGCACTTGAATGACGACAGCAAGGAATTTGCTTCAAGATGGAAGATTGAAGAGCTTATCAAGAAGTACAGTGACCATATCGCATTCCCAATTTATCTTCATTACGAACAGAAAAAATATGATGACAAGGGAAAAGAAACCGGCAGCGAAAGCAAGATTGACCAGGTAAACTCTGCATCGGCTCTCTGGAAGAGAAGCAAGAGCGAACTTAAGGAAGAAGATTACAACGAGTTCTACAAGACCTTCGGCCACGACGGACAGGATCCACTCCACTACGTTCATACTCATGCAGAAGGAACACAGGAATATACTACTCTGTTCTATGTTCCACAGACTGCTCCATTTGATATGTACCAGGCAGATTATAAGAGCGGCTTGAAATTGTATGTAAAGCGCGTATTCATTACAGATGATGACCGCGAACTTTTGCCAAGCTACCTGCGTTTCGTACGCGGTATTATTGATTCTGAAGACCTGCCACTTAACGTAAGCCGCGAAATCCTTCAGCAGAACCGCATTCTCGACAACATTAAATCTTCAAGCGTAAAGAAGCTGCTCAGCGAGTTTAAGAAAATGGGCGAGGCTGCAGACAAGGCAAAGAAGGTTGCAGAAGCAGACCGCACAGATGCTGATAAGAAAGCAATCGAAAAGTGGGAAAAGTTCGTACGCAACTTCAACCGCCCAATGAAGGAAGGTCTTTACAGCGACTACGCAAACCGCGACGAAATTGCAGAAATCGTTCGCTTTAAGTCTACAGACGCATCTGGTACAGGTGATGGAAACTACACAAGCTTTGCAGACTATGTTCAGCGTATGAAGCCTGATCAGAAGTCAATCTTCTACATCAGCGGAAGCGACGAAAAGAACCTTCGTGCAAACCCACTCGTAAAAGCATACACAGACAAGGGCTTTGAAGTTCTTATCATGGATGATGATATCGACGACATCGTAATTCCGGGCTTCGGAAAATACAAGAACGAGTTCGAGCTCAAGGCTGTAAACCGCTCCGGCAGCGACGAAGACCTTGGCGGCGACAAAGAAGAAGCTAAAAAGAAGGAAGAAGCGTTCAAGCCTGTTACAGAAAAAATCAAGAAGGCACTTGGCGACAAGGTAAAAGAGGTAAAACTCAGCAAGACTTTGAGCGGCGAAAACCCTTCTTGTATCGTAGTAGACGAGAATGACCCAAGCTATCAGATGATTCAGATGATGAAGGCAATGGGCCAGCCTGGACCAGATTTGAAGCCTATTCTCGAGGTAAACGGTGACCATCCAATCCTTGCAAAGATTAAGGAAAGCGATGACGAGGCTCTGATTGCTGATGTTTCAGAAGTTCTCTTTACCCAGGCCCTCATGATTGCTGGCATGGAAGTAAAAGAACCTGCTGAATTTGTAAAACATCTTAATAATTTGCTGTCGAAGTAGAGCAGTCGGCAGGTACAGCCTGCCTCTGAGCCATACTTTCGATGAAACTAAAAAGACCTGCTGCCGCAGGTCTTTTTTTGACGTTTCTTCGATAGTAGGCTTCTTCGATTTTAGCCTACTTAATCTTAAAGCCTATAAAGTATGACGGATACAGAATTGAATTATTGATATTCAATCCGTCTTTGTGAGTTGTGAGGGCAAAAGCCTGGTCATTTTTGCCTGATACATAGAGGTCAAAGGAAGCACCCAGGCTAAGGTCTATGAAGCGGCCACTGACAACATTCCAGGTTGTGCGGAATGATGGAATCATATATTGACGCAAGTCAAAACTGAAAAATTCATCCTGATTATGAGGGTATAATTCAGGATAGATAACGAACTTTTCTATTACTTCAAAGTCTATACTTGAAAACCAGAATCTGAATTCTGAACCAATGCCGGCATACAGAATGTGTGTCCAGTCATTATAGCTGATTGCAGTATTTCCTATATCAAAGCGGTTTACGGAAAGACCGAATGTAAGGAACAGATGTTTTGTACCACTCTGGATAAAAATATCAAACATGTCATTTGTATCCCAGTTGAAGCCCACATGATGCATTCCGTCTTTGATAAAGTTGAATACGCCAATTGCAAGACCATCATTTTCTTCTGCTACGTTTATAACACCTATCTGCAATCCCCGCACTTTTTTTGCAGTATTGAAAAGTCCTGCAATCTGAACTCCATTTACTTCCGGTGCAATATTAAAAAGTCCGGCAATTTGAGTTCCGTTTACAACTTTAGAGGCAATGTTAAACAGCCCTGTTGCCTGTGCACCATTGACTTTTCCAGATATGTTGAATAATCCAGAAGTCTGAAGACCATTTATTGTTTTTGCAGTATTAAAAAGTCCGGATGCCTGCAGACCAAATACACTTCCTGAAGAAAAGTTCAAAATCGTTGAAAGCTGGATGGCACGAATGTTTCTGTCATATGCTCCAAAAATACCGTAGGAAGCCAGAGTAAAATCTTTTCCATTACCGGCAAGCGTAACTCCAGGGAAAACGGATATGTGCATATAATTCATATTTTCTGGAGTGAAGTCAGAGAATTGAATTTCGTTGTCATCTTCCTCTTCAGTATCGTCATCTTCTGCTGAAGATACCGGTAAATCAAGAATTTCTGCGCTGTCAGCATTTTCTTCGAGCTTTTCTGATTCAAAACGGCGGCGTGAGCGGTTTTCTGTTGGGCGTGTCAAATCATCAATAGGGAGAATGTCTTCATCATCATCAGTTGTCCCGCGAACTCTGTTAGTTTTGCGCTTGATAGTAGAAAGGGAATTCTGGTCAAGAACATAGATGTTGTCTTTTTCCAGAAGAAATGTTCCGGATTTTGTTGAATATTCATCAATAATTACTGCTGAATACTGACCTGACGGTAAAGCCATATAAATTGGCTGTCCTGCAACCTTATTGATTTCTGAAATCAGTTTACCTTCGGCATTGCGGATGATGAATTTACCTTTAGCTTCTTTTGAAAGAGAGAGCATAGCTTCTGCAGAAGAAATATCAGAAAGAACAAGGTCTCCGGAACCAACAAGAGTAATATTGAAGTTTGGATGCTGTGGGCCTGCCTTGCTTGATTCTGTTTTAGACAAAGTATCGTTGAATGCGTATGAATATAATTCATTCAAAGTTACTTTATTATCTCCCGAAGTATCTGCTGCACCACGCAAACCTGTAATCATTGCGTTAGTAAAGTATGAAGATTCAATTTCATCAGATTCCTGTGAAAACTCATTATCCGAGCTCGAAGAAAGATATGCGTGTCCAGAGACTACAGAAGAATCATCAAGCAGGAAAGGTTTACGTTTCTGACCACCCTTTGTACGGATAAAGTTTCCTGAATAGCAGGAATCGAGAATTACGACGTGAATGTCGCTTGGCACTTCTGTGATAGCGGCTTTAAGGGTTGAATACTCATATGGAGTGTCGCCGAGCAGGAGAGCATTTTCGTCTGAATGTCCTGAATAATAGAAAATAAACTCAGAACGTTTTGCAGTGCTTGTGCTTGTATTGATTTTTGTAGAAATCTGATTAAGGGTTTCATCAATTTTTTCTTTTGTCGGGTCAATTAAAACATAGCTGTTAGAATCATTAACACCACCAATTTCTGTCATTGTTTTCTGAAAATTCTGGGCATCGCTTCCTGCATATAGGAGTTGTTCGCGGCCTTTGCCACCTTTATTTGAGCCAATAAAAATTGCGTAGCGGTCTACTCCGTTTGTATTTTCAGAGCTGGTTTCTGTATCTGTTGTAACTGCAAAAATTTGTGCAAAACTAAAAAGAATTAATGCTGTAAATATAATCTTCTTCATAAAATCCGTCCTTTTAATTCATTGCTTTTAAGTCTGACTTATTTTTCAAGTGTAAAAGTTATACCTTCAGTCTTTTTTGGCAGGTATGAAAGTTCTGTCAGATAATCTATGTCGGTTTTATTTTTAATTTTCGATTCAATATCATCGAGTGAGAACTGTTTTTTTGAAGTCACCATTATAAAACATTCAAAATCAGGTGCGTTATCTAGTTCATAAGAAAAATCGAGTGGAGTTTCATCATTGCGATGAATCAGTTGTCCTGCGTTCCAGCTGTTTTCTGGAAAATGGCGTGTTATGTTTCCGTTTCCGTCTACACTAAAAATAACTCCGTATTCTTCTTCACCTGCGTTGTAAGTGATCTGGATAACATCGCCTGAGCGTGCAAAATCTCCGTTGTTAAGAGCCTGAACTTCGCGTCCTTTCTGTCTATAAAGGTTGATTGATGGATTTGGATTTGCAGGTTTTGTTGATGCACCTTTTACGCGTTCTGTTGGAGTTGTGTTCCCGGCTGAGATTTTTGAATTTTTAAGCCCGGCAGGAATTAAAACTGCAGCAAGTAAAACTGCAGCGGCAGCATAACTTATAAAGCGTGTAGTAGTCGGGAATTGTAAAATATTTGTTTTTTTAAGCTTTGAAGCTACAGAAGCCTTCATTGCTTCTACAGAATAGGTATTCAAAATTTCCTCGTCAGATTTTTTGAGGTCATTCAAAGCAGCTTCAATATTTTCTTTTCCATAAATTGAGTAGAAGTCTTCAGCATTTAGTTCAGAGTTTTTGATTTCCTCTAAAATTCTAGTTGGAATTGCCATACCTTCCT
>CAMNBC010000095.1 GCA_946532115.1 uncultured Treponema sp. | reverse complement strand
TTCTAAGCAGGGCAAAAACCTTCTGGATAGATGATAAAAGAATCAGAATGACAATCTGCAAACTGCTGGCCTTAGCCCTTCCAATGCTAATCCACGGCTGCTACGATTTTCTTTTGTCAGACCCTGTTGCCGAACTTGGCTATCAGTATATTTTCTATATCTATGTTATCCTGCTGGATATTTTTGCCTGGAAGGTAATCAAGCACGAGTTCCGTACTGACCGCAGATTATAGCAAAATATAGAAGTAAAAAAAACTAAACCTTTTCCTCAAGATTCCGAAAATCAACTAGATGTAAACTAAATTTCTGGAGGACAAAAAAGTGAATAGTTTTAGTCGTTCAATCGACCTGCTTCAGCGTGAGATGAATGTTGCAAACTTACGCTATCAGGTTAGTGCCAACAACCTTGCAAACAGCGAGGTCCCGAACTTTAAACGTTCTACCGTTAATTTTGAAAGCGAACTTAAGCGTGCCTTCGATTCAGAAGAAGCTGCAAAGAATGCTTTTCATCTTACAACTACGGATTCCCGTCACATTCAGGTAAACGTTCCTTATGATTACCGCAATGTTGAGCCACGCCGCGTTCTCGATTATACATCTACAGCCAAGGCAAATGGTAACAATGTTGATGCTGAAACCGAAGCAAACAACATCCTCCAGATTCAGATGCAGTACCGCCTGCTCACCCAGCTCACAGATTTTGAGTTTGATCAGATTAATACAGCGATGAAGAAATAGGAGTAAATTATGGGAATGTTCACTAGTATAAATATCGCTGCCACTGGAATGAGCGCTGAGCGCCTCAGAAGTGACGTAATTTCAGATAATATCGCAAACGCAAGTACAACCCGCACACAGGACGGCGGTCCCTTCAAAAAATCTACCGTTGTAATGCGCCCGGTTTCAGATGGAAACCCACAGTGGAGAACTCCATTTACTCCGGCAAGCTTAGACAACGGACCTGGAAAAGGCGTAAAGGTTTTAGAAATCACAAAAGATACTTCAGAAGGCCGACTTGTTTATGACCCGACACATCCGGATGCATATCAGAGTGGCCCTCACAAAGGCTATGTAGAATATCCAAACGTAAATATCGTAAATGAAATGGTAGACCTCATTTCTGCTTCCCGTGCATACGAGGCCAACGCAACAGTAATTGACGGCGCAAAAGATATGTTCAGCGCCGCCCTTGAAATCGGCCGCTAATTATTAAGTAAATGTCATGCTG
The DNA here is from genome assembly GCA_946532115.1 of uncultured Treponema sp. Lineage (GTDB taxonomy): Bacteria > Spirochaetota > Spirochaetia > Treponematales > Treponemataceae > Treponema_D. The sequence goes on along the minus strand of CAMNBC010000095.1, from coordinate 6,105 downwards.
AACTTGTTTCAGCATCTGTAAATGGATCCCGAAACAAGTTCGGGATGACATGATGCTAACGTCCGTTCGTTAGTATTTAGGTGTACAAAATCAATATGATGTTGTACAATGAAATCAGAGGGGAATAAAAAATGAAGATTCAAGATTTCGGTACATTACAAATGACACGTACAGATAAGGCACATTTCGGCCAAAGCAGAATCCTGCCGCTTACACAAAATGCTCCCGGTATGGCTCCCATTCAGAAAATCCAGCGTGCAGATAAAACTACCGAGGCTGCATCAATTCAGCCGGCAAATCAGTCTAAATCATTTCAGTCCTATCTGTTAGACGCTCTTGAATCAGTAAATAACAGTCAGCTGGATGTAACCAAAGTTCAGGAAAAAATGATTACCAATCCAGATGACGTAAACGTATCCGATGTAACAATTGCAATGGCAAAAGCCCGTATGAGCTTAAACCTCGCCCAGTCCGTGATCGACCGCCTCGTAACCGGCTGGAATGAAATTACAACAACCCGATAGAATGTCATGCTGAACTTGTTTCAGCATCTATAACGTCATTACGACCCCGTAGTGCGAAGCAATTCATTTTTTTTCGTTTCCTCTTATGAATCTTATTATGATATAATATATATTAAGGAACAAAAAATGATGACAAAAAATACAACAGATAGTCTTTCTGAAAAAATTAAAATACTATTAACCTATTTAAATCAAAATCTTTATGGTAAGGAAGAGGCAATTCGTCTAGCAATTCTAAGTGCAATTGCAAACGAAAGTATTTTCTTTATGGGACCTCCAGGAACTGCAAAGTCTATGATCAGTCGTAGAATTGCTGCCGCTTTTAAAGATTTTTATAAAGATGATAAATTTTCCACTGATGGAAGCGGATATTTTGAATATCTGATGAATGAATTTTCTACACCAGATGAAATCTGCGGCCCTGTAGAGCTTTCTGCCCTTAATGAAAAGCCAAGCCGCTATGTTCGCCAAACAGAAGGTTATCTGCCAAGTGCAAATGTTGCCTTCCTTGATGAAATCTGGAAGAGTGGACCTGCAATCTTAAATACTCTTCTTACAATTATAAATGAAAAGAAATATCATAATGGAAACAAAGTAGAAAAAGTTCCTCTTGTTTCACTTGCTTCTGCAAGTAATGAACTTCCTCCAACAGATAAAGGACTTCTAGCTTTGTGGGACAGATTTATTCTACGAGTATTTGTGAATCCTGTTGTAAATGAAGATGATTTTTTCAAACTTGTTGATGACGGTAATAAAGATCTTGTTCTTAAAGATGAATATAAGGCTGCACTGCTGGAAATAGGTGATGTTGAAAAGTGGCAGGCAGAAATTGATAAGATTGAATTAAGTGCTGAAGCAAGAAATATAATAACTGCAATCAGAAAAGAACTTACTATTCTGAATAAGGATGAAAATCACAAAGAGGAAGAAGGGGAAAACTATTATGTCTCAGACCGCCGCTGGAAAAAGATAGTTCACATTCTTAAAACAAGTGCCTTCTTAAATGGCCGCAAGTCTGTAGATTTAATGGACTGTTCTCTTATTGAATATGCCATCTGGAATACAGATAAACAGCATAAAGAACTTTCTGGACCAGAAGGAATTATCAAAAAAATCTTAAAACAGAATGGATTTAGATTTGATGAAGAAATTCAAAAAGTTGAAGATTATATAAATAAGTTTGATAAATATGTAACTTCAACTTTTTATATAAAAGAACCTGATGTTGAGGAACTTGTCATTGAAAAAATGAACGACGGCGAAGAGGCTTATGAACTAAAAAAAACATGCCCGTTAAATATAAAGAAGAATTATCATTCTGAGCCAGTGACTGTAAAATATATTTCAAGATCTAGGAAATATTATGATTCAAGTAAAAATGAACTTTGTTCGAATGCATGTAGTGATATTAGTATAGATGAATCGATGAAAATAATTTCCTGGAAAAACAACAATGGAAACAGACCTCATACAACAGACGTTGCATTTACAATACACAAAGGAAAAAAAATCATAAAAAATCCTGAAGTTTTTGATAATGCTGATGTATTTACACATCGTCAAGACATTGCAGATTCAGATTATTATGAAAAGATTTCAAGTTTGATTCAGAACTTAAAAAATGAATTACAGTCAACCATGAGTTGTAAAGAAAAAGATTTTAAGGAAAATCAATTTGCAAATCAGGAATATTTGAATGTAATTATGAGTCCTCTTAAAGAAACTAAAAAAAATCTTGAAGACTTAAAAGTTGAATTGAATAAGATTCGTCATCGTTATACAGATTAGAAGGCGAAAAGATGACAATAGAAAAAGAAATTGAGGTAACACAATTTTTACAGACTGAAAATCAGAATCAAAAAGATTTGCTCGACTATGCAAAAAAGAATTCAAAACTAAAGAAACAGATTCAGTCTGAAGTTCTAAAAACTCTTTCAACGGCTTACGATGAAACTTATATAACGAATCTGGAAAATCCCTTTTACAATGAGAATTTCTTTGTCAAAAAAATTTCTAAGCTTGGAGATGAAAATTTGTTAAAAAATCTTTCTGCATACTCAGAAGAACTTTTACTCACAGCTACGGGAAAAGAAAATACTGTCAACTTTACTTTTTATAAAAAAGAGTATGAGGAGATTCTAAGACAAGCTCAGAATGACAAAAATCTAAAAAGCGAATTTGCAATTCTTGCCCGCAACCTAAAATCAGATTTGCAGAAATCTTTAATCGAACGTTATACTGCCTGGCAGCTAGAAGAAATTGATAAAAGACGTCGGAAATATCTTGAAGAATTATACAAAAAGCTTGAGCAGTTTAAGAAACTTGAAGAACTGCTTAGTCCCTTTATTAAAAACTTTGGCCGTCTGTGGGATCTTTCCGCTGGTTGTTTTAATGATTATGGTTTTGAAATTCTAAAGGATTTTGCAGATTTACTTGAAAACGATGAAGCCTTAATGGAACTTGCAGATTTAATAGGCAGACAGGAAAATGAAAAAGAACGTTATGAAATAGAGCTCCGCGATAAGGTAGAAATAAAGACCGAGTATCATCCAAAAAATGCATACAGGGGTCAGATAAGCGGACTTCGCTTAAGTGGGGAAATTACTTCTGCATTACCGAGTGAACTTGCTCTTTTTCAAAATTCTGCAACTAAAGTGTATTTCTCTCAGAAGCTTGCAGAAAAAAAACTTCTTTCTTATGCCTATATAAATCAGGAAAAAAGCTATAGGGAAGAGCTTAAAAAAGAAGAAACAAAAAAAGCAATAAAAGAAACAGAGCAGAAAGGACCCGTAATCATTTGTGTAGATACGAGCGGCTCTATGAACGGAACTCCAGAACGTGTAGCAAAAACAATTACTTTTGCACTTGCAAAAAAATGTCTTGATGAAGTTCGAAAATGTTATCTTATTTCTTTTTCTACAAAAATTGAGATACAAGATTTGTCCTGTTTTTCAAAATCGAATGGTATTGGCAAACTTATAAATTTTCTGCGCAAATCATTTAATGGTGGTACAGATGCCGGTCCTGCACTTGTAAAGTCTCTTGAACTTATGAAAACTAATGAATGGAAAAATGCAGATGTCCTTGTTGTAAGCGATATGATTATGGGTGACTTTTCAGAAACTCTTAAAGCTGATATTGAAGCGCAGCGTGAAAAGAAATCAAAATTCTATTCGTTAGTAATTGGAACTTCGGGTAACCAAAATGTAATAGATTGTTTTGATGAAAACTGGAGTTATGATATATATGCTCGTGACGCTATGCATCATCTTGTAAGACAGATATATAAAATAGGTTAAAAAATGAAGGGAGACGAACGTATCCTCTCCCTCAAACAAGCTCCCGAAGGAATCCTGCTTCAATTCATTCATTAATATACTGTAAAAGTCCTGAAAAATCAAGAGACATATTTAAGCATTGCCGCAACAACAGCTGCATCCTGAGAACCAAAAATCTTAATGCTTGTGTTAGGGGGAAGTCTTTTCAGCATGTTCTGAAGCTTTACGTATTCGTTAATAAAGCTCTTGGCCCTGCGGTTTTCTCCCATCTGTTTAAGAAGAAAAATAATCAATGCAATGTAAGATACAATATAATTAAAATCAATTTGATTTATGTTCAACTCATTTTCTATAAGCCTTTTTATTCTGTTTGGAACTTTGCTCGTTGCAAAACGGGTATCAAAGATAATTCCGTTATGTGCAATAGAATTACGTAAATCTTTAAGAGAAAAAATGATTTCTTTGAGCAGGAAACTGTCGCTGTTAAGATTTGTCGGTAGGTTTAATAAAGCTGAAACATTATTTCTGATATTTTTATTCGAGCAGGCAAAAAAAGTTCCAAACTCGCCAAGTGTAAGACTTTCAAAAGCGGCCCAGATAGGAATCTCTTTATCTTGATTGTAAAAATGAACTTCAATTGCTTTATCAGACATATAGTCACGAATCAAGGCATTTGATATTTTCATTTCCAGTTCCATTCTTCGCTTAAACTCTTTTTTATAGATAGATGTTCCTGCAGAAAATTCTGTATAAAATGTAAGTCCTTTTTTATATACATCAACTAATTTTGCGCTCTGGCACTCTGCAAGAGTTGCCTCAAGTACATAACTCTTTAAGGCATTTTCGATGAACATGAGGTTAGGGTAGAACAAACCTTTCAGTTGCATATCAAAATTATTCAAATCAACAATCTGCCCGAATGCTGTAAAGTTAATAAAGTTGCCGGCTTTTCGTATAAAGCGGTAGCCCTTGTAGCCGTGATAATAACCAATATTTCTTAAGTCTTGAATCTGGTTACTTTGCACGGGAAGGTTGTGTTTGTCTTTCAAATGAATTGATAAATCATTAAAGCTATACATAATATAAGTTTATAAAGAAGATTTAATACTGTCAATAATTTTAGTCAGATTGGAATAGTTTAAAATAAATATAGGGACTCCATATTCTAAAATAGTAATGAGTGGAAATAAAATCTTAAACTTCTTGTGCTTTGTCTTATGCCTGTAAAGCATCATACCAAGACAGCCCCCAAATCCGCCACCAAGCAATACATAAAGAAAAAGCCTCTTCTCTGGAATGCGCCTTTTTGTATCGGTCATAGACCTGACTTTATCAATTCCCATGGCTGTCAGGGCCACAACGTTTATTATAATAAGATAGAATATCATTAAATTAGTGTACCATATATAATATAAAATTTAAATTAAGAGATAGTAGACTAGTCTTAAACTAACTACCATTAATTAATTTTAACTAACTAACATTCATTCTTTTTTCATTTGCAAAATTTCGGGGTCTATGGTATACTTAATTAAATTTACTATAAATTTCTTTAAAATTCGTTCACGGGAGGGGTCAGATGAACGAATGGCTTAAAAAGGTAACCGAAGGGGCCAAAAATATGTGGTCCAAATGGAAGCCTATTCAAAAAGTCATATTAATTGGCATAATTGTAATTGTAATCATAGTCATAATTGCATCGGTAAAGCTTTCTGCTAAGCCTTCTACCGTTCGGCTTTTTAATGCTCCTGTCACAGATCAGACTTCTCTTACTCAAATCCTTGACCGTCTTTCTCAGGAAAATGTAAATGCTTATACAAACGATGCTGGTTATATTTCGGTAGATGATGACAGAACAGCCCGCCGCATGCGTGAGATTTTGATTTCTGAAAATCTTGTTCCTTCATCAGTTGACCCTTGGGCTGGCTTTTATGACAGAAGCTGGTCTACAACCGATGCAGATCAGAACGTAAAACTTAAAAATACCATTCAAAAGCAGCTCAAACAGCATATTGAATCAATTGCAGAAATTCAGCTGGCAGATGTAAACATTGTTTTGCCGGATACTCAGCTTTTTACCGCAGATCAGAATCCTGTTACTGCAAGTGTTATTCTTAAAACTACCCCTCAGAGTAACCTTTTGCAGGACAGAAAGCGTATACTTGGTATTCAGCGCCTTATTCTTTCTGCTGTAGAAGGTTTGCGCGAAGAAAATCTTATAATCACTGATGTCGATGGAAATCAGATTAATGATTTTGAAGGCATGGCAGAAAGTGACCGTGTAAGCATTATCGAAAAGCAGC
>CAMNBC010000094.1 GCA_946532115.1 uncultured Treponema sp. | reverse complement strand
CTGTAATCTAAAACCGTCTTTTTAGTCTTAAGTTGATGATGTTGCGCAACGCCCCGGATTATGCGCGAGCCTTTTTATGCTTGCGTCTAATACAAAGTACAACAATCAAAGCAGCAATCACAATAATCACAAGCACAAGGCAATAAACAATTTTTGCAAACTTACTTGGTCGTGACAAAATCTTAAATGGATTTCTGTCTGGAGCCGCAGTATAGGCAGCTTCAATAACCGGAGCGTAATCTCCAATATCGCCTGTCATCTGAACTCCACGTGCAATTGCAGCCCAAGCCTTGAACTCAGTTGTACCCGGAAAAATATCAGTTCGAATAATATTATCTTCAAGATTTTCTACAACAGAACCGTCAGAGTTCTTTGGAATAAGACTCAAAAGTCCATAAGTCAAATCATTAACACTGCCAAGCATTCGTCCTGTATAAATATCAGAAACAACCCGGTAGAGTTTATTATCATCAACTTCTTCTTTTGTACCGTCATCTTTTACAAGATAAACTTTAGTCACCTTGTCCAGAATCATTCGGTGAGGATTATATTCATAAGTAATTCCCGAAATATAAAGGTTCAGCAAATGAAAACCGAGTGTCTGTCCCATAGTGTAGTCTATTTCGCAGGCGTTTTTAAATTCGCGGCCGCTCAAATAAACGCTGACAAGAGGATAACCGGCAATCTCATCCGGACCAATTCCAAGACTGAATGCATTAAAAACATCTTTTGTAGTAATGTCACCTTTGAGAAAATCTTCGCGGGCAATTCCTGTAGGAACAACGGAAAAATCAATATGCTTACCGGTTCCCATATTTTCTGAATTAGGACACTCAGTTTCATATTTAATAACTGTCTTTCTATACATATCAGCAATAATGTGTCCCATTTCCTCGTGGGTATAATTACTGTATGCATTTCCAAGCACCTGATTTGTTTCAAAACCAAACTTGCTCAGATATTCAACATCAATGTCGTTCTTAAACTCTTCAAGTTTTGCACTTACAACAGCATCCGGTTCAACTCCTTCAACAGAAAGAATTTCATAGCGTGCCATTTCCCAGCGGCCATCCGGCTTCTGCTTCATAGAAAGAGAGCCTACATTGTGACTGAATTCGCCGCAGCTAACTACATAAGTAGTTCCGTGCTGAATCGGCTGTTCAAGATTTGTGTGAGAATGTCCGCTTATGATAAGGTCAATTTCCGGAACCTTTTTTGCAAGAATTTCGTCTTCGCTCTTTTTGATATTTTTGTCTGTTCCACTATGGCTGATACATACAATCATATCCGGATTTTCTTTTTCTTTAATCTGCTTTACAGTTTTTGCTGCCTGTTCGTACTGGTCAAAAAAAGTAAGCTCACAGGTAGGAGCGCAGAAAAAAGAGTCTTTTCCAAAAAGACCAAATATTGCAATACGAACTCCGTCTTTAACAAATACGTCATAATCTTTTGCACCATAAGCATCCCAGGCTCGTCTTACAGTATTTGTGTAATCATTATTTTTAGACCAGTCTGCATTGCACAATAATAATTCAGGCACAACGTCGCCGCTTGTGCGTGCAGCATCAAGCATACCCGCAAGTCCTGTATCCATACAGTCAAACTCGTGATTTCCAAGTGTAGTTGCTTCAACACCAATAAGTCCTAAAATTCTAAGTTCAGCTGCCTTACTGGCATACACTGTCTGATAAAGAGTACCCTGTGAAAAATCTCCTGCATCTAAAACTAAAGTTTCAGGGTTAGTCTTTTTCTGCTGATTAATCAAAGTTTTTGCCTGTGCAATTCTGTCCAGAAAAGAATGAACATCATGCATAAAAATAACATCAACAGTTTTTGCTTGTGCCGCTAAAGAACTAAGTCCCAGCAGCAGCACCATAAAATTACATAAAAATCTTCTATTAGAAATCTTTCTCATGTGCATATGATAACATTTTTTTAAGAATTTTTAAAATAATTTGCAGTGGGCTTAAATTTAAATTTTTTTTACTTTCCAAAGGTTTCTTTTTACCTGAAAACTTTGTAAAACTGTACCATATTTTGCATTATATTACATTTATTTGCACTTACTGGAGGCTATATGTTAAAAATCCGTGCAAAACTTATTATTACTTATATTTGTGTCGTACTTCTAGCAGTTCTCTGCGTTTCAATTCCATCAATCAAAACACAATATGAGCACATTAAAGAGAGTATTCAGCTTACTGCAGATGCTAATATGTCAAATGCGGTTTCTTACATTCAGTCTTTTATGGAAAGACCATTGCAAATCACTAAAGACACTGTTCCTTATGCATTGCATGGTAATTTAAATTATGAACAGACACCTAAAGATTTAAATTCATTAATTGCAGATAACGCTGCATTGTTCAGCATGTATTATGCCGATGAAATTCCTATGAGTCAGGGCGGTAATTTTTATTCTTCTGATGGCTGGATTCCAGAAACAGATTATGATAAAGAAAGCCGAATCTGGTTTAAGGTTCCAAAAGAAAACCGCATTCCTGTAGTTATTGATCCTTACAGGGATGAAAGTTCAAACGCTATGGTCACTACAGTTGCAAGCCCTGTTTACCAGAACAATGAGTTCAAAGGTGTTATTGGAATTGATATTAAACTTGAACAGGTTAATACTCTTGTAAATAAGGTAAAACTAAGCAAAAAAGGTTTTTCATTTCTGCTTGATAAAGATGGTGTTTATATAACGAATCCGGATTCAAAGAAAATGTTAAACGCAAACTTTTATAAAGACTATCCTGTTCTGGCAAAATATAAAAATAAAAATAATACTGCTGAGGTACAGCTGGATGCCGGAGACGGTTATTACTTTGCAGTAAGAACCATAGAAAATACAAACGGCTGGACTTTAGTTTCTGTAGGATATAGAAAAGAACTTTTTAGAGAACTTTTGATTAATATCAATGTAATTATTGTAATGTCAGTAATCAGTATTCTGTTTTCACTGGCAATTGCCTCTATTTTTGCTCATAGAATTGTAAAACCTATAACTAAAGTAGATTCTGCTGTAAATGAAATTGCATCTGGTAACGCAGATCTTACACAGCGTATTAACGTTGATTCTAATGATGAAATTGGAAGTCTTGAAAAAGGATTTAATAAATTCATTGAAAAGCTTCAGAACATAATTTCTCAAATTCAGGGTTCAAAAACAGAACTTACTGCCGTAGAAGATAATCTTGTTTCAAGCATTAGCGAAGCTTCAAGTTCTATTACAGAAATTATTTCTAATATTGAAAGCGTTGGCGGACAGGTTGGAAGTCAGGTTAGTGCCGTTTCACAAACTTCGGCTGCTGTAACGGAAATCGCAGAAAACATTAACAGCCTTGAATTGATGATTCAAAATCAGTCAGAAGGAGTTTCAAACGCAAGTTCTGCAGTAGAAGAAATGATTGGGAATATTAAGGCTGTAAATCAGTCTGTAGAAATAATGGCGCAATCTTTCTCTCAGCTTGAAGTAACTTCCAGAAATGGTATTGACCAGCAGCGTTTTGTTGATGAACAGATTTCCGAAGTTTCTAAGCAGTCTAAGAGCCTTCAGGATGCAAATACTGCAATTGCAGACATTGCAAGTCAGACAAACCTTCTGGCAATGAATGCTGCTATTGAAGCGGCTCATGCAGGTGAATACGGAAAAGGTTTTGCCGTTGTTGCAGATGAAATTAGAAAGCTTTCAGAAACTTCTTCTGATCAGTCTAAAAAAATCAGTGCTGAGCTGCATAAAATTGTAGATACAATTAATCATGTTGTAGAAGCTTCTGCAAAGAGTACAGAAAGCTTTGGTGAAGTTTCAAATTTGATTGCCGAGACAGATTCTCTTGTAAAACAGATTAACTCTGCAATGGAAGAGCAGCAGGTTGGTTCTCGCCAGATTCTTGATTCCCTGAGTGTAATGAACAACAGTACATCAGAAGTAAAAACAGCTTCTCATGAAATGAAGGAAGGAAACGAAATGATTCTCAAAGAGATTCAGAACCTTCAGAATACTACACTTGTAATTAAGCAGAGTATGAATGAGATGTCTATTGGTGCAAAGCACATGAACGATACAAGCTCTACACTTTCAAATATTTCTGCACAGGTTAGTGATGCAATCAGTAAAATCGGCCAGCAGATTGATTTGTTCAAAGCATAAGCTTACAGGGTGGGGAAGTCCCCTCCCTGCTTTTATATAAACTTTTCCTACTTCAAATTTCCTGCCATTCCTACTATAATAAACTTTATGTCATACGAAGTAACAGCGACGAGACGTCGTCCGCAGCAGTTCGGCGACCTGGTTGGTCAGGAATTTGTGGCGGAAACTCTCAAAAATTCTATAAAGTCGGGAAAAATCGCCCACGCGTATCTGTTTTCGGGGCCTCGCGGTTGTGGTAAAACTTCTACAGCGCGAATTCTGGCAAAAGCATTGAACTGTCAGAACGGGCCAACGGATCAGCCTTGTGGAACCTGTTCTAACTGTCAGGAAATAACAAAAGGAACTTCTCTCGACGTAATTGAAATCGATGGTGCGTCAAATACCAGCGTTGAAAATATCCGTCAGATTAAGGACGAGGTACTTTTTCCACCGAGCAATTCTAAATATAAAATCTATATAATCGATGAAGTCCACATGCTTTCGACATCTGCCTTCAATGCTCTTTTAAAGACTATTGAAGAGCCGCCTCCATACGTAATTTTTATTTTTGCCACAACAGAACTTCAGAAGGTTCCGGCAACTATTAAGTCCCGCTGTCAGCAGTTCAATTTCCGTCTGGTTGCAGTTGATAAGGTTAAGCAGTGTCTTGCCGAAGCTGCTGCAGAACTTGGAATTCAGGCCGATGATGAAGCTCTTTTCTGGATTGCCCGCGAGTCTACCGGCTCTATGCGCGATGCCTACACACTGTTTGATCAGGTAGTGGCCTTCAGCGACGGCCATATTACATACGAAAAAATTCGCGATAAGCTTGGTCTTGTAGGAATTGACCGCTTAAATTCAGTATTTGAAGCCTGTGCCCAGAACCGTACGGCAGATGTAATTGGCCTTCTTGATGAATTTTTACAGGCCGGTGTTTCAATCGAACAGTTAATTTCTAACTGTGCTGATTACCTGCGCAGTCTTCTGCTTATCAAAAACGGTGTAAAAAAGGAGTCACTTTTAGGAAATAGTGCAGAGCGTTACAGCAATGTTGTGCTTGGAGCATGGAATACAGTTCAGATTGAGCGTGCTCTTTCTATATATCTGCAGCTTTACCGCGATATCCGCTATTCACTTTCTCCTCGTTATGAACTTGAGCTTGCCTTTAGCCGTCTTTGCTGGCTTGGCAGTTATGTTTCTAATGCCGAAGTTAAAAAGGCAATTGATGCAGCTCAGGGCTTACTTATGGGAAGTGGTGGAGTATCGGCTCCAGTTTCAACTCCATCTGCACAAACTGCGCAGCCTCAGATGGCACAGCCAAATGCAGCTCAGCCAGTTCCTCAGCAGACTCAACCAGTTCAGTCAAATCAAACAACTCCTTCGGGAATGAATCCTATTCCAGCCGGAATGCCGCGTCTTTCCATGCTGGATGAACTGATTGCTAAAGAGCAGGCTGGCATTTCAGATGAAGAATCTGGGGAGAATGCGCCCCCTTTTCTTAATGGCGGTCCACTGCCGCCTGAACAATCAGTGGCTGCTCCAATAGCAGAAAATGCTCATCCGGCAGAACTTGACGAACGTCTCAAACTTCATATTCCTCTGGAAAATGTAACCGACGATGGTCATGTTGTGCCTACGGTGGATATCCCTTCGTCTGCAACAGGCTATTCCGAAAATCCGGATGCCGAAGAAGGTGATGAAGGCTGGTCGAACATGGATGCTCCGCCAGATGATGACTATTATCCGGTAGAGGCTGATTTTTCAGAACAGGCAGAAGAATATGAAAATGCAGCTTCGGCAGAAGGAACTGAATCGGCGCCGGTTCAACTCCAGGATACACTTGTAACTGCAACAGGACAGACTATTTCAATTGCACAGCTTCGCGGTCAGATTACGGCAAATCTTGCTGTAACAGACGGCTTTGCAGCATCAAATGTAGAAAAAACAGGCTTGTGGGTAGTCAGTGATAATACTGTAAATACAACTGTTGAAACAGCCTACGACCTTAGTTTGATAGAAAAGAAAAAAGATGTAATTGCCGCAGAGCTCTCAAATGCCTGTGGACGACCAATGCAATTCAATGTAGCTCTTAAAGAGATAAAATCTCAGGAGAATGCCGCTCCGGTAGAAATACCGCTCCAGGTTAATATTCTTGTGAATGCTTTTAAGGGAACAATCGTTGCCGGAAAAATGTAAAACAGGAGGATGTAAAAAAATGAATCCATTCGAATTACTTAAAAATACTCAGGCTATTAAAGAACAGTCAGAAAAACTGCAGCAGGAACTCGCTGATATCCGTGCAGAAGGTTCTTCTGGTGGCCGTATGGTAACAGTTACTTTAAATGGTAAGTTTGAAATGATGGGAATTAAACTTGATCCTATTTGTGTTGACAATCGTGATGTTCAGATGCTCGAAGATTTGATTGTTTCGGCACATAAAAATGCCGTAGACAATGTTCAGGAACAGATTAAGGCAAAATCAAGTTCACTGCTTGGCGGACTCGATCTGGGCCAGTTTGGACTTTAAGCCATGAACGCTTTTGATGAACTGACAAACAACTTTTCTCGGCTTCCGGGTATCGGTAAAAAAAGTGCAATACGCATGGTAAACTGGCTGTTAAAGCAGGATGCGGCATATGTACAGAAGTTTGCACAGAATCTTGGGCATCTTCAGGAACGTATAAAACCATGTTCTGTATGCGGTACATGGACAGAAACCGATCCGTGTCCAATCTGTTCAAATCCGTTGCGCGATGCAACTCAAATCTGTGTGGTTGAACAGCCGCAGGATGTACCTACTATAGAATCTTATGGCGAATACAAAGGAATGTATCATGTTCTTGGTGGTCTTTTACGTCCATTGGAAGGTATAGGTCCGGCCCAGCTTTCCATTCAACCGCTGCTTGCAAGGATTAAAAATGCGGCAGAGGCAGGAAAAATGCCTGTTTCCGAAATAATAATTGCAACAAATCCTACGGTTGAAGGCGATACAACGGCTCTTTATCTCAATAAAATGATTAATGAGCTGAATTTGATGCAGCCGCCGAAAGTGACGCGGATTGCCACGGGAATGCCGGTAGGGGGCGATCTTGAATATGTAGACAAAAGAACTCTTTCACTGAGTTTCCGCGGACGCAGCGAATTCTAAAGGTATATCTGGATGTAGTGTAACTTACAAAAAAAATATAAAAAAATAATTTTATAATAGACAAATGAAAATTCTTGATTTATAATATTTACAAAGGAGTTT
>CAMNBC010000093.1 GCA_946532115.1 uncultured Treponema sp. | reverse complement strand
TTTGCTTCTTCTGAAGTGTAAGGGTATGAATGAAAATAACAGCATTCAATTTTCATGCCGCGGCGCAGCATACGGTAGCCGGCAACAGGGGAATCGAGGCCGCCGGAAAGCAGAAGTAGTCCTTTTCCGCTGCAACCGACAGGAAGTCCACGGCAGCCTACATTGGAATCAGTATAAACAAAGCATTTTTCGCGAACTTCAACATAGATAATTGTATCCGGCTTATGAACATCAACCTTCATAAGCGCCTCAACGTCGCCTGCCGCCTCGCAGCAGATTTCGTAAGAGTTCATAGGAAAGCTTTTGTCTGCTCGGCGGGCATCAATTTTAAAAGTCTTACAGCCGCGTTCAGCCTCAAGCTTTGCAAGCTCATAAACAGCCTTGTTGATTGCTTCGATATTTTTTTCGCAGACGGTAGCCTTGGCCCAGCCTGTAATACCAATCAGATGATTAAGGGTAAACTCAACCTTTTCCTGTAAAGAATCTTCGCATTCAATATAAAGACGGCCGGCACGAAGCGAAACCTTTGCCCCACTGCCTTCCAGATATTTTGCTGTATTATGTTTTAATAAGTTCTCAAATTCCTGAAGATTCGAACCCTTTAGTGTTAATTCTCCAATTTTTGCCAGATAAGTCATAATTCAATTATAAACTTTAAAAGCCTTTTTTTAAAGTAGGTATCACACGGATCTCAGGGCTTCCGCATTATAAAAGATTTCTGCAATGTTGGCGCGAAGGAGCGGGGCGTGGTTCAAAAACACTCTATCGGTGTGGCGATATTATTTGTTTTTGCCGATAATTTAATTGTGAAAAAACTGATAATTTTATTTTTTGCATTAATGATTTCTACTTTTTTATTCTCTGAAACTCTCCCTTCTAAACTTCTTGGCATCTGGGAAGCGAAAGACCGTTATGTTTTTTTTGAGCAGAATGATGAAGAGCAGCCAGAGCTTGTTGTGGTTCTAAAAACTTATTACGGCTGGTATTTGAACAGGGCGGCAGAGCCTGCGGAGTATAATGAAAAAGAGCCTCGGGTACGTAATACGGCAAATGCCCGGAATGCAGAGCATATTTATATTCAAAATATTAATGTTAAAGAAACTTCAAACTCTCTTTACGGGTCACTTGATCTTTCATTTTCCCGCTGGCAGAAAAATACCGTGCCTTTTTTTATTCTGGATAATCAGATGTATCTTTCATATTTTGAAAAAGATATCAGCGAGATGGAGACTCCTGAGATTCAAGAGAATATGGCGACTGAAGACTCCCCGGAGATTCAAGCGACTTCGCCTGCCTGGACCTTCTACCGCGGCATCGCTCCCTCTCAGGGCTTTATGATCAGTCAGCAGAGCCTGCCGGAAAACATTACCGGCTACATTATTGACGGTGACAAGCTTTACGATGTGCGCTACTGGCGTACTGATATGGATTATTCTACAGATTACATTACCTTTACTTATAAAGATGATTCATATCAAATTCCAAAACACCTTAGAAGCTGCGAAACAAATTATTCCTGTGTTTCGGGACGAAGTAAAAAAGTTCGCAATACTGTAAAGCCTTTTGAATATAAGGCAGAAAACTTTATATTTAATGATGACGCTTCTGTTTTTACGAAAAACGAAGAGCCTTATCTAAAACAACTTGCAGACCGTGATACTTTTGAAGAGCTGATTAAAATCATAAAAGCCGCAAACTCCCGCCGTAAGCCTGATCCGCCGGCTCTTTTTCCAGAGAGTGACTTAGACTGGCACTGGGATTTAATAGACCTGCTTGAAAAAGATAATCAGCTTATTCAAGAAGTTAGGGAAAGACAGAAAGCCTTCGGTCCGCGGGGCAGAGACCGGGGAAAGTAAGGTGGTTTCGATATGCTCCTTTGGAGCTACTCAACCACCATTTTACTGATTTTCAAACACACCTTTCAGATAAATATATTCATAAAGAATATCATCAAACTGGTCGTATTTGAAAACTGTATGTACCTTTGTTACGTGGTACTGCTTGATGTTTGCGGTGTGAGGGTATGGCAGCCAGAAAAGCCTTTTTGAAAAATGCCTTACGACAGTCCACTTAGGCCACAAAAACTTCTGGTCATTAAATTTCTGGGAAATAATTCTTTTCTTTGTTGTGCTGTGCCAGAGGGCATCCTGATCGGCAAAGAGCCATTTTTTTGTTTTTATCTGATTTCGGGCTTTTTCAAAAAGTCCGGTTTCGCGGCACTTTGTAAGATTAAACAAAAGGACACCGGCGTTAATATAATCCGGGCGAATCAGATATTTACCATAATGGTCGTTGGCAGCGGCATATTCGTAATTTGTGATATCAATATCATAAAGCATGCAGATGTCTTTGTTGAACATAATATCTATGTCCAGATACAAAAACTTTTCCGGCATGCCAGGAATCAAATCTGCAAAAAGACGGATTAGAGTGTAAGGAGAACAATAGCACTGTTCGTTAGGACTGTTTGCGAACTCTTTCTTGTAAATATCAGTTACGTCAATTTTTCGAACACTGTTTTCTGCATTGTATTTTTTTGCAACTCCGTCCAGAAAGGAAATCATCTTTTCATCAATTGCTGTATAGGCAGGATTAAGATGAGAGACGTCCATTGTAAGAATTGTAATAGTAAAAGGTTCTTTAGTTTGGGTTCTCTTAAAAATTGAAAGCATGCAGGTAAGAACACCATCAAAAACCTTTGAGTTTCCGCAGAACATTATGTTTCGCATTAATCAGTTCTCCTTGTTACTTTCAGCAGTTTCAGCCTTTTCAGCCCCTGAAGATGGATTTGCCGGGGTAGCCGATGCTTCCGGATTTTCGCTTTCTTCAGCTTTTATATATTTAATCAGTTCAACATTATTCATTTTACTGCGCTCACACATTGCATTATAAACACGGTTTCGCAAATCAGCCTGCTTTTCTTTTCTGTCCAAAGACTCGTCCGGGAAAAAGGGGCCGTCAACATAAGTTACAATACGCGGAGTTTTTGAAAAGCGTCTTTTCTGGTAAGTATTTGTAAAGCAGAAAACAGGGCATCCGTACTGAATAGGGTAGCGGAAGGAAGAATCTGTAAAAAGACGGATTTTTGTATAGAAAGGCCAGATGTGGGCTTCCGGGTAAATCATTATTGAAGCGCCTTCGCTCACACGAAGCTTAATGGTGTTCATGAAATTTTTAGTAGCTGCCATATTATCCGGAAGAGGAAGGGCTCCAAGAAAATGAGTAACTCTGCGCAAAAAAGGAATTGAAACATTGTTTGCATTTACGACAATGTATGTTGAATGCGGAAAGCTTACCAGTGTAGGAATTACCGGGTCTGCAAGATTATTTGTGTGATTGGCAAAAACAAAAACCGGCTGTTTTTTATAAGGCTTAATTACACTACGGTTTACAATTTTAAGGTGATATTTAAATAAAACATAGGCAATTGCGATAGGATGAGCAACAATCTTATACCAGAAAAATCGCATGATTTTGAAGAAAAGAGAGTTGTCGCCATACCAATAAGTCTCATCGATTTTTCGTGGAACAAGAGAGTCACCGGCAAATTCGTCGTGTAATTCATCCTTGTAATAGATTGTATCAGGATGCTTCATTACTCAGCCTCATTTTCTGTGGCGTATACGAGAGGAGTTTTATAAAAGTCTTCGTAAACCTTTTTCCAGGCCTGGTAATTTTTATCCTTCATTTCTTCGATGTTATCCTTTGAATTTTTTGAAGGATCAGGATAAATTGCCGGAAGAATATTTACCGTGTACTTTTGAACCGGAAAGCCGTCTCCGTCTATAAGGTCTGAGTCTTCCATTGTGATAAAAATAGGAAGGACCGGAACTTTAGATTCAACTGCAAATTTAAAAGCACCCGCAGTAAGAGGACGAGGCTTTCTGTAATTCCACCACATTCCCTGTTCAGCATAAACAAGAATCTTTTCGCCGCGGCCAAGCAGGGTTTTTACTGCAACCATAAAATTCTTCATTGTAGAAAAGTTTGCGCTCAAAGGAAGTGTATTGCAGTGACGGAAGAAAAAGCCGTAAAGGCCCGGGAAGTTTGTATAGTTTCCTTCGCGGATAACCTTGTACAAAACCTTTCCGCTTCCATTATACATATATGGGAAGAGTGCGTAGTGAATTGCAAAGTTATCAAAAGCGTTAAAATGATTACAGGTAATGATTACTCCGGAATTTTGAACTGCTTCATAATTTTCCAGTCCTTTGATTTCCTTAATAATCATCTGATTATTTTTTACGAGATTCTTTATAAAGCGCTTTGCTCCGATATTTACAAAAAAAGTTGCAAGCTTATTTGAAAGCTTTTTGTTCAAGTAATCAACCTTGTCCGGAGTAAGAGGAATGGTTGGAGGATCATCTTCAACATCCTTAGACCACCAGCCCTTTTTTTCGTACTCAGTAATTCGTTCAAGAACCTTTAATCTCTGCGGATTTTTTTCAATCTGCTGATTATTCTGCTGATTTGACTTTTCTGCCTGGCTCATTTTCTTTTTCTCGTTTTTTTATAAGCTTTAATTGTAACAAGTTTTCTTATGCGGTTAATTTTCTTGATTTTATCGAACCACCACCATACAGCACCAGTCTTACCCTGAGTGTTGTTGTAATTGTTAGGATCGTCAGCATCTTCCTGGGCCATGCGCTCAAGATTTGCCATAAGAAGCTCGTCTTTATCGTAATCTTCCTGAGTTCTTGAATCGCGCATTTTAATGAGCTCATCATAAACACCGGCCATCTTAGCATATTTCCAGAAATGCTCTTCGTACAATACGTTTTTATATTTCCAAGGACGCCAGTTAATCTTCCAGTGGATAAGATTAAGATTTTTGTCATCAAAGTTTTCGTTTTTGTAAGAAGTTTTATTCCAGCCAAGAGGAATGCGTCTAACGTGGCCCTTACAAAGAACATTAAGATAATCTTCATCCTGTACAACACGGAATTTGTAGCGTTCAAGAAGATCTACGAACTTTTCGGCAATCATGAGCTTTCGCCAGCGGCGGCAGTTAATAAGAAGAATACCCGCATTAAAATAGTCCTCTCGCTTAATGCCGTCTGCCTTTTCTACATAATTTCCAAAGACTTCGAAGGTCTGCATTACTTCTTCCTGAACAGCACCTACATAAAAGCCGTGGATATGAGTTCCGTAAAGCTCGCTGATATCACCTAATACTGTTATATCACAGTCAAGATAAAGAACCTTCTTATGCTGTGGAAAAATATTTGGAATAAAGATTCTGTAATAGGTTTCCTTTGAATAATAATCTCGCAGATGGAACATATCTGTAAGCTTGTCCATTTCCTTTGCAAGGGAAATAAATTCAATCTGTGAATTAGGTGTTTCAAGTTTTTTGATTCTTTCTATATTCTCATCTTTGAGTTTTGTTATAAGTACGAATATCTGATAAAAATTATCTTTAGATGCGTTATCAAGAAGTGATGTGATTGCTATTGCCAAAAAAGGGACATAATTGTCATCTGTCGCGAAGCAAATTGGAATTTCTTTTGTTTTGCTCATTTGAAGTCCTTATCAATTAATTTTTTAATCTTAACATTTTTATAATGTAAATACAAGATTTATTTTATCAATGTTTTAATCCTATATTTTTTGACACTAGCCGAAACTTTTTTATTCTGTTATATGTTTTATTACTATGAAGAGAACAATTACATTTATTTTTATTACTTTAACTATTATTTTTTCTGCACTTTCCAAAGACTTTTCAGGAGCAGATAAATCCATCATAAATAAAACCCTGCAGGCCCGCCTTAATACCAGACTTTATGAAGCTTGTGATGATGCCATAAAAAGCCTGAACGACTTTAAATCAAAAATAGAAGCTGATTCTGAATATACAAGTGCCGGAGAAGAGGCAAAATTTATTGTCCAGAATATGCTTGTGCTCGAAATCTACAACTACATGTATCAAAAGGATATGAACTCAAAAGAACTAAAGCCTTATATTCTTGCACAGTATAATCAAATAGAAAGCTTCCAGAAAGCTCATCAGTCAGAAGAGCTTTCTTCCTGGTTTTATCTTTCTTCGGGAGATGTAATTAATTCTTCCATGCAGTTTATCCCTCAGGCTACTGCAATTAAGCTTGGGCTTCAGGAAAAAACTGATTATGATTCTGTAGTCTCAAAAGATCCTGAGCTTGCCTTTGGCCGCATAAATCGTGCCCTATGGTATTATTTTGCCCCTGCTATTGGAGGTGGAAGTAAGAGCGTTGCAAAAGCTGATTTTGAAAAGGCGGTTGAAGCAGCTGAAACCCCTTATGAAAAGTTTTATTCCCGCATCTATCTTTCCCAGGTTTATTATGATGAAGGAAATACTGCTGATTGTAAAAGGCTTCTTGATGAATGTGACAAGATTCTTCCGTCAAATGTTTATACTCCTTTTATCCGCTTTTTGAATGATAATAAATACTCCTTGTTATTCTATACTAACAACCGCGATAAGGTAGAAAAAAAACTGGGGTTATAGAATAAAATCCTTTTTTGTGTCATAATAAGAAGATTATAAAGAGAAGAGTTATTTTGGGCACTAAGTGTCATTTTCGGGCGCTAAGTGTCATTTTCGGGCTTGACCCGAAAATCTAATGACTGCTTCTGAACATCTGAATAAAAAGGACACGTGAATGAGCTTTAAACCAGTTGATCCAAAAGTTGACTTCCCGAAACAGGAAGAAGAAGTATTAAAATTCTGGCAGGATAAGGACATCTTCAAAAAGTCAGTTAGCCAGAGAGAAGGGGCAGAGGACTTCGTATTTTATGATGGCCCTCCGTTTGCTACAGGTCTCCCACACTTCGGACATTTCATTCCATCAACCATTAAAGATATTATTCCACGCTATCAGACAATGAAGGGAAAACGTGTTGAGCGCCGCTTCGGCTGGGACTGCCATGGTCTTCCTGTAGAAAATCTGATTGAAAAACAGCTTGGCCTCAATTCTAAACACGAAATTGAAGCTTTGGGTATTGATAAGTTTAACGAAGCCTGCCGCGCTTCAGTTTTGAAATATACATCTGAATGGCGCACTACAATTACCCGTATGGGCCGTTGGGTTGATTTTGATAACGATTACAAGACTATGAATCCTGAGTTTATGGAGTCTATCTGGTGGGTTGCAAAAACTCTCTGGGATAAGGGCCTCATTTACGAAGGAAAATATATTCTTCCATACTGTCCACGCTGTTCTACTGTTCTTTCGACTCACGAACTTGCACAGGGCTACAAGGATGTTCAGGATCAGACTGTAACAGTTCGCTTTAAGATTACAAAAGCACCTGAAGGGGTAAACGATCCTGACATGGCAAATGGAAAAACTTATTTTCTTGCATGGACAACAACTCCATGGACCTTGCCTTCAAACCTCGGTCTTTGTATGGGTCCTGATATTGATTATGTAAAGATTCTTGATAAGGAAAGCGGAGACTACTACATTTTTGCAGAAGCCCGCCTGTCTGCTTA
>CAMNBC010000092.1 GCA_946532115.1 uncultured Treponema sp. | reverse complement strand
TTGCGTAGTATTCCTTTGCAAGTTCATCTGCTTTGTTCAACTCGTAATAAAGTCCCATGTAGAATAACATTTTACCGCGGTTATTGCTATTACCTTCTTTCAGAACCTTCTGTACAAGATTTGATTCTGCATTCCGGTTATATGAATCATTAAAGAAACGTACAAGTGCATATTCTGTTGTGTTTGGATCCATTTTCTTTAGCTGAGCAGCAAGTACTTTTTTAGCTTCCAGAGGTTTGTTAAGTTTGAACCAGCAGGCTGCAATCATAAGACTGTAAGAATAGCTTGGACTGAATTCGTAGGTTTTTGTAAAATACTGAATGGCATTTTCATAATTACGAGCCCTGTATTCAAGAATCGCTGTAGATTCGTAAGCGTAGAAATATTTTGGGTTAGTTTCAATTACTTTGTGATAGTTTTCAAGAGCCGAATCCCATTGTTCAAGGTCATCATAATTGCCGGCGAGATATGCATAAGCAAGGAAATAAGACGGGTCAAGTTCTGTAGCTTTAATCCATGCTTTTGCAGCATCATCAAACTTGCCCTGATAGCGCAGGTAAGTTCCATAATCCATCCAGTAATCATAATTATATGGATCCTGGCGAAGTGCCTGCTGTACAAATTTTGTTGCACGTAGATAGTTTTCATTATCGTAGGCAAGTTTACCCATATAAGCCAGTGCAGCAGCATTATCAGGGTCTTTGTCCAGGAGTTTCTGGAAGTTTTCACCGGCAGTCTTTAAATCATCTGTGTAATAGCTCATCTGTGCGTAACCAAAAAGTGCATCCTCATTTTGTGGATCGCCGCGCAGAGCCTTTTTATACGAGTCACGGGCAAGCTTATACTTTTTGTTCAGAACATAATCTTCGGCTTTTTGAATATTTACAGCAGCATTATAAGGATCTACAGCAAGAATCTTATCTGCAGATTCTTTATAAGCCTTTTTATCTCCCTTTGCCTTGTTACACATAGAAATAAGCTCAAGAGCATCCATATTGTCCGGTTCAATTGCAAGAATTTCTTCAGCAGTTACAATTGCGCTATCATATTGTGTATCAGAATAATAAAGTGCTCCAAGAAGATTTTTTAGTTCGATATCATCTTTCAACTCAGAAGGAATGGAAGCAAAATGAGAAATTGCACCTTTTGTATCACCTTTATCGAGCAAAGCACGAAGCTGTTTTACAAATCGTACATTCGGCGGATCTTGAGGCTCTTCCTTTACTTCTTTTTTTGTTATTTCCGGGGCAGAAATGTTTTCATTTTCTGTTTTTGGTGCTGAGCCGCAGCTGGTAAGACCTGCAATAATTGAAAGCACAGCTCCTGCTGCAAGAACAGGTAAAAACTTTGATTTAATCATCTTAATCATTTTACTTTCCTTTATATAGTTGAAATTAACCGAATCATTGGCTAAACTATTATTACAATGAATTTTCGGATATTAAAAAAAGCATTAGGACTGCTTATTGTCGATATCGTTATAATCATCGGCATTTTTGTCCTGCAATTTAGAACAGATTCAAATATAATATTGAAAATTGGTAATCTCCAGTTGACCCTTGAATCACAGGATGAACAGGATGGAATTATTACTTATAAGAACAAGGTAAAAATCTCCTATAACGGTATAAATTTCTTCTGCGATGATGCAAATCCTGCACTTGCAACAAAAAATGGTTCAAAAGTTGCAGTACGCTTTAATGGATATGAGCAGAATGAACCGCTTTCATATACTTTAAACTTTGATAATGATATTAAGGTTACATTTGAACTTGCTTCAGAAGAATCTTCTTCTTCTCTTGCAATTCTGACAGATTTACCTTCTGGTATTTCAGAATTTACTTTACCATACAGTTTTTCTTCAAATATGACTATGCAGAAACTTGAAAAAGATATTCTTGTACTTGCTGGAAAACGCAATACCTGGGAATTAAATTCTCATATACTTTCTGAAGAACGTTTTGGTTTTACAGAACGCAGTTATATGGCAACCTATTCTGTTTATAATGAAGACCAGAAATTCAGTTTTGATTCCATTATAGATCTGCCTATTGCAAGTGCCGCAGAATATGCAAAAAACGTTGCACAGTTCAAGCGAAATCTTATTTCAACATTTGAAGCCAACAGTATTGAAACTAATATAACAGAGCAGATTGCAGTTTCTTATGTTGCAGCTCAGGCAGAAACCGGAAACTTCTCTCGTGCTGTAGAAAATGTTCCGGACAGTCTTAAAAAAGGCCGCCAGCGAACTTATCTTTCTGCACCTTACTTTAATACTCTGGAAGATATGAATTCTAATCTCGAAAAAGTGCTTAAAGATTATGAAGGTCGTATTTCTGATAGTGCTGTAAAACAGACTTTTGACTTGTTTACTGTGCATAAGATTGCTGATTTTATTTACCTGCACCCTGGTCAGAACACGGTTCTTAAGCTTTTGAGCAATGCTGCTGCGGCTGATGTGGAAAATCTTTCAATAGCGCAGATTTCGGGAATCCTTCAGGTTTATGTTGATCTGGTTCCGCTTTCTACAGCTTATGCAAATGTTCTTGAACCGATTCTGGAAGGATGTATTGAACGAATTACTGCTGCTTGTAAATATGAAGGAAATATTCTTACTATTTCTGAAAATGACACCTTCCTTTCTGTAATTCAGGCTGTGGAAACAGGTATAGCACTTCTTCGTTATGGTCAGATTACCCAGAATGAAACTTTAATTAGTGCCGGATATGCACTTGTAAATTCATATCTTGCAGAAAGTTCATCCTTTGATTTACGAACCCTCGGAAATTTGTATCCTGTAATTGCTTACGATAATACATTCTATCCTCATTTCGAAAAGATTGCAGATTCTGGTGAAAATAAAGTATGGGCATGGACTTGTGCAAAATCTATTGCTCTGGATAAAGATTCTGATGAAAGTACCTTTACTGTTGATTTCCCAGAAGGTGATACCCATTATATCATTATAAAAGGTGTCAATCCGTTTAATTCTATCTATATTTATGATATGGCATTCCGTACAGATCCACGTTTTGAAACATATAATTCTTCGGGTTATGTCTATAAAAAGAGTACTAGTACGCTGCTTCTTAAATCTCGTCATAAGAGCGGAATGGAAACTGTAAGACTTGTTCACAGACAGTCTTCGGCTGCACCTGCAATTGCTGCGCCGGTTGAAACTGCAAAGCCAGCTGCTGTTCCTGCACCGGCAGAATCTCCAAAGACGGAAAAAGAGGTACAGATACCTGCTGCAACCGAAGATAGTACAGAGAATACAGAAACATCAGCTGAATAAAAAAAGGTGCCTGGGAATTCCAGCCACCTTTCATTTGTGATTAAATCTCTTCAATATAGTCTTTTGAATTAACTCGTTTTAGAACAATCAGTGTAACGTCGTCTTTGTAGTTTTCATTACCCTTAAAATCTTCGAGCTTATCCATAATCCTGTTCATAATCATAATTGCACTTTCATTATGATATTGCTGCAATATTTTGATTACCCGTTCTTTTGTAAAATCATCACCATGCTTGTTAGTACAATCTGTAAGACCGTCTGTAAAGCAAACAATTACATCATTCTGAGCGGCACGGAAGTTTATAGGAGGAAATGAAACTTCAAGTCCTTCTACACCAAGAATACCATATTGCTTTTCATCTTCCTGTTTTAGTTCAATTACTTTTTCTTCGGCGGCAGAGTAGAGCAGAGGATAAGGGTGACCTGCATTTGCAAATTCAACACTACATACATCTTTTTTATTGAATTCACTGAAGCGGAAAAGAATACCTGTGATATAATTCTCAACATTAACCTTTTCTTTGATATAAGATTTATTGATATCTTCAAGAACGTTTGAAAGCGGTTCTGCCTGGGTTTTTCCGGTGATAAAATGCTGGCTTATAATGCTCTTTGCAAGAATTGTCATCAATCCGGCTGGAATTCCATGACCTGAAACATCAAAGATTCCAAGACCATCTAAAATACCTTCTGTAAAATAGTAGTCATACAAGTCGCCGGATACATTGTTATCCAGAGCGTTATATGAGATTGAAAGCTCCCAGCCTCTGAATGTCTTGTTTTTTACCGGAAGGAAGTTTTTCTGAACGTGTGCGACTGTTTCAAGACCTTTTGAAAGAACAAAGTTTGCTTCTGAAAGTTCTTTTGTACGCATTGCAACAACTTCTTCCAGATGGGAAGTAAATTCGGAAAGCTTATAATTGAGTTCTGTATTGTGCATATACATGCTTCCGAATCGCATAAGAAGAGAGCCAAGGAAAATGAAAATTGTTACCTGCCAGCCATAAATCGTAAAAAATGGTAGATTTGGATTTAAATTACCAAGTTTTAGAATTAAATCAAGAATAATACCGGTTAGTACCGGAGAGAAACCTATGAGTAAGTAAATTGTACTTTTTCTGGATTCTTTTACGAAAAGAGATTTTATAAGCCGTGGTATGGTGAATATAAACTGGAGTATACCAAAAATCACCATAATCGGCATAAAACAATTGAGACTCTTTGTTGTTCTTAGGGAAAAAGCCCAGATTACAGGAGTTATATAGAGTATAACTCTTATTATGATAACCGGCTTAGAATCTTTTTTATGCAGATAGGCACTTATGAAAGAATTTGCAAAGTAACAGGTGGTTGCCGTACCGCCATAGAAAAAGAACTTAATGATAGTATTGTATGAAAGTAATCCTGAACTTATCCAGGATATTTCTGGCATAAAGAATGGCACAAGAAAGTGTACGGTGTAGAGATTTAAAAGAGCAAAGAAAAGATACATATTCTTGTTTTCATACTTCTGCATTACAAAGTAGAGAAACAGATACATAAAGAAAATAACTATCATTACCCAGGCAAAAGCCATAGTAATTTTTGAGTTAATGAAAGTTGTTTGTTCTCCCAAATTGTGAACTAAAGGTCTTTCGCTTAAAAAGATTTTTGATGAAATGCTGGCAAAAGCGTCTGGCCATACTTTAATGAGTACTGTATTCAGACCATCCTGATTCAGCATGGAAACAGGGAACATAAAATACTGCCCTGTAAATCCTGCAGAAGTTTCTGTAGGAGGAAACTCACCGTACTGTCGGATGCTGTTCATGTTAAGCCAAAGCAAATCTGCACCCCGGATATAACCGATGTACAGACCTATATCATGGTGCTTAAGCTCTTCCGGCAGAAAAAAGTTTATTTTCAGCCAGATAAAGTTTTCATCTTTTGTTGTCAGCTTATTTAGATTTTTCATCTCTTTTTTGCTGAGAGGTTTGAAGTCATTCTGGCGAGGAAGTACATCACCAGGTGTGTAGTTCGGCGGTGTTTCCATATAACTAACAAAGTTGGAAACATCGTAACGAGGAAATTTTGGTTTAGAACTACAAGATGAAAAAATTAGACTTGAAAAAATAAGGATGATAAACGTCGTAATAAAATTCTTCTTCATCTTAATATCACAGTATACACTATTATAAGAAAAAAAGCGAATTTTATTACGAAAATCTAGAATCTTTCTGCTTTTTTGCCTGATTTTTTGTAGGCTGCAGCACCGCCGCTTTTGCGTGATGAAGAACGTTCCGTCTGGGCGTGTACATTAGGTTTGCTGCCTTTAGCTCTAAGACGTCCTCGTGGTGATTCGCGGTCGCGGAACGAATTACCGCCCTCGCGACCACCTCGTCTCTCGCGTCTTCCACCATTTTCGCGTTCGCCGCCAAAATCGTCACGGTGTGGTTTGCGAGGTCCACGGCCTTCTTCCTTGTCATCAAAATGCATGTGAGGCAGCTTGCGGTTAGTTTTAGACATCTCAATAGCCTTGCGTGCAGAAGCCACAGGAAGGCTTACGAGAGAGAACTGCTGGGCAACGTCAATGTCGTCTACCAGACGGCCCGGAATGTGAAGCAGTTCGCTGAAGTAATCTGCAATTTCCTTGGCACGGTAGCCGTCGCGTTTTCCAAGAGAAACAAAAATACGCTTCTGGTCGCCGCGTGGAGCACCAGACTTTGTATTGATTTTACCGTAGTGCTTTGGAGAAAGCTGGTCGCCATATACAATTGAAAGCACTCCAGCAAGCACATCCTGGGGATTCTGATTTTCACAAAGAGCTGAAGCCAGGTCTTTGAAGACTGGAGTCAGAAGTTCTTCGCGGAGAATTGGTGTTTCAACTTCTGTTACAGGACTTTCAGCATCTGTATTCTGGTCTTCTGCAATGACAGCAACGTCGGCCTTTTCAACTTTTACTTCAAAAAGCTTTTCCTTAAGTTCCTTGATGACGCGTTCGTTCTTTACATTAAGAACTTCGTTTACACTTGGAATCTTTCCTTCTTCAAAATCACTCTTTGTTGCCTTTTTAATGTTCTTAGAAAGGAAGCCAAGCTTGCGGCGTTCTTCCGGACGAACAAAAGTAACTGCAATACCTTCAGTTCCGGCACGACCAGTACGACCAATTCGGTGAACATAAGTTGCCGTATCAAAAGGAAGCGAGTAGTTTACAACGTGGCTTACACCCTTAATATCAATACCGCGGGCTGCAACATCAGTTGCTACAAGAATGCGGGTTTTCTTAAGGCGGAAGCGTTCCAGAACCTTTTCTCGCTGATTCTGCATGATGTCCCCGTGCAGGGCAGCTGCCTCGTAGCCTCTCATATCAAGTTCGCGGGTAACTCTGTCTGCATCAGACTTAGTCATTGTAAATACAAGACCATAGAAGTCCGGAGAAATGTCGATGAGTCGTACAAGGGCTTCAATTTTTTCGCTTTCTTTTACAAGCCAGTATTTCTGGTCAATCAGAAGGGCTTCATCAATTACTTTTTCCTCTTCGATAATGTCATACTCGCCCATAAAGTCGCCGGCAATCTTTAAGATTGGGGCAGGCATAGTTGCGCTGAAAAGCAGGATTCGGCAGTCCGGATTTGCATGGCGGAAAATCTCTTCAATGTCGTCAATAAAGCCCATGTCCAGCATTTCATCGCCTTCATCAAGAATGAAGTATTTGATTTTGCTGAGATCGAGAGTTTTGCGTTCGATGTGGTCTTTAATTCGGCCAGGAGTACCAACTACAATTTCAGTTCCGCGTTTAAGCTCCTTAATCTGATTTGAATAAGAAGCACCACCATAAAGAACGGTTGTACGAGGATAAGATTCAGTTGCAAAAGACTGCATTTCCGTGCAGGTCTGAACTGCAAGCTCGCGGGTCGGCTCAAGAATCAAAGCTTCTACGTGGTCTGATTTTCCGCGTACGTTCTGAATGATTGGCAGACCAAAGGCTGCAGTTTTTCCAGTACCAGTGCGGGCGCGGGCAATAAGATTAGTGTCACCAGTCAAAAGGCGTGGAATTGCCAGCACCTGAATTGGAGAAGGTGTTACAAAGCCTTTCTTTTCAACGGCTTTCAATGTGTATTCATCAAGTCCTAAATCTTCAAAAGTTACTGTCTCGGGAGTTTCGTTTTCGATTTTTTCGTCAGTGAATGTCTGTGTACCGGTAGTTTCGTTAGAATCAGTTACCGGATTTTCTGT
>CAMNBC010000091.1 GCA_946532115.1 uncultured Treponema sp. | reverse complement strand
ATTACTGCTTCAGCAAGGAATACGAAATGTATATCGTAGACCGTGTTGGTGGCGGTGACAGTTTTGGCGGCGGACTTATTTACGCTTTGTTGAACGGTAAGTCAACTCAGGATGCTGTAGAGTTTGCTGTTGCAGCAAGCTGTCTCAAGCACACAATTGAAGGCGACTACAACATGGTAAGCGTAGACGAGGTTGAAAAACTCGCTGCCGGTAACGGTTCTGGCCGTATTCAGCGATAAAAAATTTATTTGTACTTTTCGGCAATCGTGGTGTATAATTAACTTTATGTTAGATGTACTAAACGATGCCGATTACGAATTATTTCGTAAAGTAATTTACGACGAAAGTGGAATCACTTTTTCGGCTACAAACAGATCTATTCTCGATAGTCGTATTAAGGAAATGCTCCGTACAAAGAATTTGTCTACACCGCAGGAGTACTATGCACTTATAACGAAGAATCCTGAAGAAATGAAGATAATGCTTGATGCTGTTACTACAAACCTGACACGTTTTTTCAGAAATCAGCCGCATTTTGATTCTTTCATAAACTATGTAATTCCACATGTTATCGAAGAAAAGAAAAAACATCCTGGCGACAGAACAATCAAAATCTGGAGTGCCGGATGTTCTACAGGTGAGGAACCTTATACAATCGCAATGATTATGAAGGAAATCTGTCCTCCTGATTTTAATTTTCAGATAACAGCTTCTGATATTTCCTTAAAATCAATTATGACTGCCAAGCAGGGGTTTTATCCGGAAGCGCGTGTAGATGGTGTACCAGAAAACTATCTTTCAAAATATTTTACCAAGGTAGAAAACGGCTATCAGATTAAGGATGATGTTAAGAACACTATCCGTTTTGACTATCATAACCTTAAGAATGATTCTGGTGCCAGAAATCTTGATGTGATTTTCTGTCGTAATGTTCTTATTTATTTTGATGAACCAGCGCAGCTTGCCGTAATTAATCATTTTTATGATTCTATGGGACCATATTCATTCCTTTATATTGGGCATTCAGAGTCACTGTTTGGTATGAAAACCAATTTTGAATTCATAAAAACTGAATGGGCATGTTTCTACGGTAAGAACGTTAATAAATAATCAGTTTTTTCGGAGACACTTAAAAATGGATGATATTTCAGTAATGATTTGTGATGATTCTGCGTTAATGCGGAATCTGATTGGGCGTATTGTTGAAGAAACAACAGGTTTTACAGTCTGTGGAAAGGCTGAAAATGGCCAGGATCTTTTAGATAAACTCAAAACCACAAAACCTGATGTAATTCTTCTCGATATTGAAATGCCTGTTATGACAGGTCTTCAATTCATGAAAAAACGCAGGGAATTGAATATTGATGTTCCTGTTGTTATTCTTTCGAGCGTTGCAACAGAAGGTGCTGCAGTTACTATTGAATGTCTTGAACTTGGTGCTGCAGACTTTATTACAAAGCCAGGTGCTTCTGTTACTCTTAAGATTGGCGAAGTTACAAATGAAATCATCGAATATGTTGCTTCTTATGGTGGAGCCTATGCTGTAAAACATGGTAAAAAGATACCGGATCCGGAATTCTTCAGCCATCAGGCAAAATTAAAGGAAGCTGAGCGTTTTGTAATTAAAAAGAAGGGGGAAGAAACTGCAAAGTCTGTTTCAATTACAAAGGCTGATGTTGTTCCTGAATCCTGGTTCCAGCCAAAGGTAAAAGAGCCTGTTGTTATTAAGCCGGAAAGAGAAGGCGGTAAGATAGAAATTATTGCAATTGGTATTTCAACCGGTGGACCTAATGCTCTGCGTGATGTATTTAAAGCTATTGATCCAAACCTTAAACAGCCTGTTCTTGTAGTACAGCATATGCCTGCAGGTTTTACAGCAGAATTTGCAAACAGTCTGAATAATATTTGTCCTCTTACTGTTACGGAAGCAAAAGATGGAGAACCTATTCTTAGTGGACATGTGTATATTGCGCCAGGAAGTTATCATATGTTTGTAGAACATAAACCTCTTGGTAATTTTATTAAACTTTCACAGGATGCTCCAAGAAACGGGCACAGACCTTCATGTGATGTTCTTTTTGAATCTATTGCAAATATCTACAAGAACCATGCTCTTGGTGTAATTATGACAGGTATGGGGCGTGACGGAGCAGCTCAGATTACTGAAATGCGCAAAAAAGGTGCATGGACACTTGGACAGAATAAAGAGTCAAGTATTGTATATGGAATGCCAAAAGTTGCTTTTGAACTTGGAGGAGTTCAGAAACAGGTTGCATTAAAGGATATGGCAGGAGAAATCAGTACTCTGGCAAAAGAACACTTGAATATGTAATTATTCAGGTTTTTGATTCCCGTCAAAAATTCCGATTTTCATAATAGGATTAATTTTTCGGGTAAGAATGAAGATTATACTGCTTGCAATGGCAAAGCAAAAGAGAGCAGCACCGAACTTTAAGAGTTCCGGTGCTGTTTTGTTTTTAACGAATATATTCCAGACTGGATCCGCAAGAAGACAACCTGCAAATGCAGCTGCAATAGGAAAAAACAGGCAAAGAGTATCTTTTATTCTCTGGAGATTTGTTCTATGGACGTTTTTTTCGATTATTGTGATTTTTGTCATTTATCAAGCTCCCGGATTTTTGCTGTACAGGCTGTTTCTCCCTTTGTGTTTTTTAAGACAGAATATGTGTCCCGCAGATTATAAATTGCATCCAGATAATAAGGGTTTATAGAAACGGCCTGTTCAAAATAAGAAGAAGCTTCTTCATAATTTTCAGACTGAAATTCTGTTACACCTAAAAGATTCCATAGATGAGGATTAAGGGGATTTAAGTCGAGGGTGTCCATGCAGATTTTTTGAACCAGTGAAAGTTTTTTTTGCATAAGACAGATGGTTGCATAGGTTTCTGCAACCTCTTCATTTTCAGGCGCAATATTATGTGCTGTTTCGAGGGCAAGTTCTGCATCCAGAAGTTTACCTGCATCTCTATAGGTTACTCCCAGATTGAACCATAGCAGATAGTTTCCTTTGTCGATTACAAGGGCACGCTTAAAGCAAGCAATTGCTTCGTTGTATGCGCCGTCAGAAGCGAGGAGAATAGCCTGGTTGTTTAATGTATCTGCTCTTTCTATCATCTGAAATTCTCCGGAATCATTGATGTAAATAATTCTTGAATCTGCTGAGAGTGGAATTTAGCACAGCTTTCTGTGATGAGAGTTCTGCCACGTTCTGCTGCTTTTTCAATACATCCGCTTTTTTGAAGTAAAGCAATGCAATTTTCTACAGCAGGTGAGTGAATTCCTTCTGCACCCGCTGTTTTCATATATTCTGCAATTTGAGTTTTGTCTTGAGGACATAAAACTGCGTGAATAAGCACTGGAAGACTTTTTTTACCTTCTACAATATCATCTCCGCGCTCTTTTCCCGGGTTACCGGTTGTGAGGTTTATTACATCATCTATAATCTGGAAACCAATGCCAATGTCTGCTGCAATTCCACCGAAGGTTTCTGCATCTTCCGGAGAAAGTCCACCCGCAATGCAGCCGAGTTTAGCTGCAAGGCTCGCCAGGGTACCTGTTTTATTTTTAACCATCGCAAGATATTCTTCTTCCGGCGGGAAAAAATCCGGGGTGCGGTGCCAGTAAATGTCCATAGCCTGGCCAAGGTGAAGTCGGCGAAGTTCGTTTGTGTAAGTTTCATACAGTCGCAGCTTGAGCTCTCCAGGTACATCAAGTTTATTTATACAAACTGGAGCTTCAAAATACAGCCAGGAGCCCGCATTCAGTGCAGTGTCCAGCCCATACTCAATATGTGCGGCGGGCTTTCCGCGTCTTAAATCTGCAGAATCTTCTATATCGTCATGAATAAGACTTGCTGTGTGTACAAATTCAACAAGTGGAGTAATGGAGTAGGCTTGTTCTTCTGTAAGGGCAGAGGAGTGTGCATTTTCCTTTTTTTCTGCAGACATTTTGTAGCATAGCATCAAAAGAAGAGGTCTCCATCTTTTGCCACCAAGTCCGACAAGACGTTTGTTTGGTTCTATGAGTTTGTCTATGTATTCTGATTTAGCACCGGCAGGAAGAGCTCCGAAGGAAAATTGAGTCCAGTCAGGAGTAGTGCTGCTGCTTTGCGGAAGTGCGGCATTCAGAGAAGTTTCTATGTTTTCTAAAATAGTCTTAAATTCATTATTCATATCTATAGTAAAGTATATAGAAGAATTGATAAAAAGACAAATAATATATAATCCTCATTTTCGTGAAACATCAGCTTATGAATGCGTGAAACAGTTTTTGTGGATAAGCTGTGGATAACTTGGTGGTTTTCTTGACGATATTTCCGGATTTTGAATTAAATCTTGTCCGAAATAATAATAAAACTGTATGCCGGAAAAATATAAAATTGCGTAACTTGTTATATTATAAAGAAATAGGTGTGTTTTAGTGAATTTTCGTAGATTTTCGTATTTTTTTTTCAAAATCCTATTGACACGTCATTTTGACACACTTGGGGATAAAAAATGTGGATAACTTGTGGATAGATGGTGAAGAAACTGTGTATTCCTGCAGTTAAAAAAAATTATGGTGGTTACGACGAGCATAACCACCATAATTTATATTTCTAAATATTATAATGAATTAACCAAGTGAAACTTCACCGCTTTCATTGATTGCCAGAATTGAGCGGCATCCAGAGCAGCGGAATCTTCCGGCTTTTGTAGCACGAAGCTTTTTATTACAAACAAGGCATGAAATAACAAGAGGGAATACAGAAGAATCTGAAGAAGAACCTCCGTTGTTAAAGAATGCAATTGCCTCCTCTGCTGTACTCTTAATGTTAAAGAACTGAGAGAATCCGAGGAGCTGGAATACTTCATAAACCTTTGGCTGAATTTCAAGAAGAATTAAATCTCCGCCTTTTGGTTTTACTACTTTAAGGAATACAGTAAAAGAACCAATTCCAGTCGAAGATACATAGTTCAATGAAGAACAGTTAAAAATCAGGTTAATAAAACCGGCATCAATTACCTTTTGAATCTGTTTCTGAAAGAAACTCGAGTTATATGTGTCAATATAACCACTAAGGTAAATGAACATTCCATGAGCCACGCCTTCAGCTTTTCTTAAAGAAATTGTAAGGCTGTCATCTCTGTCGTTGTCAAATCCAGGAACAATTGCGTTATTATTATCCATACTAAACCCTATCTTATTTATTCTTTTATTATATCTAACAAATGCCTTTTATGTCAAACTTATTATCGGAATAATGGCCCTTTTTTTTACACCGTTTTTATTAGTTAATAATATTTAGTTTATGACGATAATTATAGTGTATAATAATATTATGAAGAAAGCATTAAAATTAGCCTTAATTTATCTGATTAATCTCATTGCTGGTACGGTGTTGGGAACCATTTTATATTCCCTTTATCTTAATCTTCTTGGCTTTGTAGCGGGCAGGGAAATAAACCTTTTTAATGATGCAGAAATCTTTCAATCTCTGTTCTATGTTATCTTCTGTATGCTGATTTTCATTCTTCCTTTAATTTCTTACTATAGAATACGACACCCGGGGGGAGTTCTTCAGTTTGTTGTTTATGTAGTTTTATGTGCTCTTACATGGGCTTTGTTAATGCCCTGCTCATTCAAACTCCGCGATTTTTGTGTACGCAAATTTTCTCACGAAATAAAAACCGAATCTCTTTCTCCTAATTATTTCCGTCAGGTAGATGATGATGTATATTTCTTTACCCGTGAATTCAAGCGTCAAAGATTGGGAAGGGCACCTGAAGCACCCGTTATTATAATTGATACAAGTGAAGATGGAGTTGTTGATTACAGAACTATTGGAGATTATCCGAGCCTGGATATAAATCAAAAAGCACTTCCTTTTCGCGAGATTCAGTTGAAAAGAATTTTTAGAGAGAATGAAAGTCCAATACCTTTTAATTTTAAAACTCTTCTTTCTATGATAGAGGGCGGGTATTCCTGGCATCTTGCAAATCTTTTGACACTGCTTTCCTTTGTGCTTCTTTTATGCAGCGTTTATGGAGTTACCAGTTTTTTTGACTGGCGACTTTTGAATGCCATGATGCTTTTTATCATTACCATTGGAATAATTACAGTGAATTCAGTTTACTTTAGTTCTCAGTTTATTGTTTTAAGAATGCGCATAAACAGTTTTGGAATGTTCAGGGCTCTGAGTGGTATTGTGAGTGAGCCTTTGTTGTTTATTATAAACATATTCTTTGCACTGCTTTTTATAAGTGCAGGAATAATAAAATTTGCAGTGCGCAGACATGCTTCAAAGGTGAAATAGAGGTTTTATGAAAAAAATAATCGGCATACTTTCAATATTTTTAGGAATTGGCCTCATTTTATGTTTTGTTGCAGGTTTTGTGAGTAATGTACCTGAAACTGTTCCAGAAGCTTCTACAGTTGTATATAAATTAATGACGGCACTGCAGTATTTTTCAAGATTCCTTCCGGGAATTGCAATAACAGGTTTTACAGTAAGCTGTTCCGTTCATTTTGGACGCAATGCAGAAGGCAGTACAGAACGTTTTTCTAAAGCAATGATGGACCGTTTTAAGATGGTTATGATAATTTCTATTGCAATTGCATTTCTTCTTTCAGTTTCTTCTGAGGTAATAGGGCTGCTTACTGCTAATAAAAAGAATTCTATTGTAAATCGTCCTAAAATCGTAAACGAATATATCAATGTTGGAAATAAACTATTTGAAAACGGATATTATGAGCGTGCAATGAGCTATGCTGATGCAGCTCTAAAACTTAATCCTAATGAAAAAAAGGCTATAAATTTAAAAGACCGGGCAGACGTTGAAATAAACAGGGCACGAACCTCAAATATCCGTTTTAAGCTTTATGAATCTGTTGAAGAAGCAGAAAAAGTAGACCACGTTGTGATTGACGCCGGCCAGATAAATGAAGTTTATAAGCTTTATCTGAAGGCTCAGGAAGCTTATGATAAAAAAGAATGGTTTAATGCCCATTATTATTCAGAATTAGGAATAAAACTTGCAACTCCTAAAGACCCGAATCTTGAAGAACTCAAAAAACTTTCTACAGCTTCCTGGAATAATCTGACTGAATATCATAATCTGGCAAAGTCTCAGGGACAGTTAATTTTTGAAAAGAAATATGAAGGTTATCTTGCTCTTGTTCAAAAAGATGACCTTAAGGCTTACTACATTTTCCGCGAGTTATATCTTTCTTCCCGCGAAATGCAGTCTGACCCTGATGTGGTATTCTATCTTGAAATTGCAGAAAATCGAATTAACGAACGAAGCTTCTTTGTTGATGAAACATTTGAACTTAAAAGCTTTGAAAGTGCTAATGATATTTATTTTTCTTATGAATATGCAGATGGTTCCCGAGATGTAGTTTATTTTAAGGGGATGACAGCAGTTGCTTCTACCGGAAATTCAATTCAGTATCTTCGTGCTCTAACGGTGGTTTCAGTAGACCGTTCTGGAGAAGTGTTTAGAACTATGACAGTTCCTTATGCAAAGGTTC
>CAMNBC010000090.1 GCA_946532115.1 uncultured Treponema sp. | reverse complement strand
TGCAGACCCTTCGTGTTCTTGCCCGCAACATGAGTTTTTTAATTAAGTCAATTGCCTTGGGCAAGGAAAAGTTCGGTCTTCCTGAAAAAGAAGAACACGCCTGGACTAATTTTATTTAATACGTTTTTTTTCTGAATACAAAAAGCCAGATAATGTATATGATGATTACCAGCGGCCAGGCTGCCGGATATACCAGAGCAATCAAGGTAAAGGAATTTGAAGTCTGGGAAATTATCAGAAGCATTATCTGGCGGAATAAAACGAATCCTACAAATGTAATAATGGTTGGACGGAATGCAATTCCAAAGCCCCTCATTACATTTGAAAAAAGCATTGAAAAACCACATAAAACAAAAAAAGGTGCAGTGAGATAAATAAAGCGTTCTGCGAAATAAATGACTTCTGCATCATCTGAAAAAAGACTGGCAAAGAAGTTTGCCTGAAAAATCAATAACAGACTTAAAATACTGATAACGCTGAAATTCAGTATAAATGATTTTTTAATTCCATCACGAATTCTCTCTGATTTTTTTGCACCGTAATTTTGAGCAACAAAGGTAGTGGCTCCGCTTGCAAGACTATGCATTGGTAATATAGCAAACTGATCGAATTTAGAAAAAATTGCCCAGCCAGCCATGCAGGATGTTCCAAAATAATTAATGTATTTCTGCATAAAGGTATTTGAAAAAGATGTGATGGAAGAAGAAATTGCGCCTGGTAAACCGAGTTTCATAATCTTTCTCAAAATCAAAAAATCAATTTGAGGATGCTTGAGTTCAAGCCGCATTTTGACTTCCAGTCTCTGAAGTGAAATTATAACCAGAATGGCACTTAAGAGTTCGCTGAGTACAGTAGCATAAGCTGCTCCCGCGATTCCTTTGCCAAGCAAAACTACAAAAAGAATATCAAGAATAATATTTGAAACAGATGAAATAACCAGAAAAATAAGAGCTCGTGTTGAATCTCCAAGTGCTCTTAAAATTCCAGAACCCATGTTGTAAAGAGTTAGGGCTGCTGTTCCAAGAAAGTAAATTTTCAGATATTGGTTTGCCTGGACTAATACATCCGGCGGTGTAGAAATTAATCTTAGAATATAGGGTGAGATATTAATCTGGATGACGGTTACAAAAAGGCTGAAAATCAGACTTGAGAAAATTGTTGTATTTATTGCTTTTTTCAGACCTGGAAAATTTTTTGCTCCAAAAAACTGCGATATTACAACCTGTGCTCCTATTGCAAGTCCGTTGAAAAAATTAATTACAGTATTTACAAAATGTGAGGTTGAGCCTATTGCGGCCAGTGCCTGACTTCCAATAACCCTTCCAACAATAAAAGTGTCGAAAGTGTTATAAAACTGCTGGAAGAGATTTCCCAGCAGCAGAGGAGCGGAAAATTTTAGTAAAAGGGGAACTATCTTCCCCTGTGTCATATCGGTTGTCATTTTAGAAATGATTGTACAAATCTTCGACTAAAGAAATGCAGCCGTGCGTACCTATATGAGAACGGTTAAGTATTTCTTTATCAAGACAAGGATTTGAAGTAATTGCAAAGTGGCTTCCAAGCTTCTGTGCAAGTTTCTTTTCATAAGAGCTGCCCATAAAAAGGGTTGCTCTACCATCATACTTTTGTGCAAGCTGCTCAATTTCCCAGACATCATTTTCAAAATAAACATCTGCCTTACGAGGGCATTCAAGTTTCAAAACTTCTTCGCGGATGCTGTCCTGATACTGCTTTGGAACTGAATCTGTAAAGATGATTGCAAGAGAAATGTGACCGTGTACATTTACCAGGAAGCGGGCAAGTCCCAGAGCCTTTGCACTTTCGCCAACCAGAATAAAACGATGGCGTTCAAAGTTTCCAAAAAGGGAGTCAAGATATTCGTAGACATAGAGTTCTTCTTCGTGAATTACTTTGTCTACAAGCTCAGAATCGAGGTCGAGCCGCTCGGCTACTGTTCTCAAAAAGTTTGCAGTGTCTTTAGGACCCACCGGCCAGCCATTAAATCTTAGGGTTTCAATTCCAAAGTTTTCTTTATAATAGGTGTCTACATTCTTAGCAAGCCATGGTGAAAGGTTGATGTTAAGGGCAGCGTTGCCTGAATTTTTCAACTGTTCAATTCCATCGCGACGGATAAAAAAGGTATTTGCCTTTACGCCGATTCTTGCAAGAAGTCTTGTAATTTCTTCAAGGTCGCCACGCAGGGTGATGTCTGAGCTTGGCGGCTGGCCGTAAATGTTTACAAGGCGGGAATCTGTTTTTGTCTTCTTTGCGAGTTTTTTTACAGTTGCGAGAAGGGCCATATTGTAGCCTGTGTAGGTGTCGCCTCTAAAACCAGCTGTATCAATGCTTGCAATAGGATAAGGAGAAGCTTCAAACTCTTTTACAACACTGTCAACATCGTCGC
This sequence comes from uncultured Treponema sp., assembly GCA_946532115.1. Taxonomy (GTDB): domain Bacteria; phylum Spirochaetota; class Spirochaetia; order Treponematales; family Treponemataceae; genus Treponema_D. Next base: position 5,204 of record CAMNBC010000090.1, on the reverse strand, counting down.
CATTAATGCCCATGGAGCAGCCGGTAAGAACTGCGTAATAATCACCGTCCATAATTTCGAGGCTGCCTTTAATTGTTTCGCGCAGTCTCTGAGTTCCGCCGAATACAACTTCCTTTTCGTAGGCATTTGAGCTTGGCAGTCCGTGATAGCCGCCAATGTAATAAAGATTTGTGCGGTTAGAAGCCTGCATTGAACATCCGGGGCTTGCGTGCAGAATAGGGATGGCACGGTAAATATTTCCTATTACATCAAGAGCACCGTGAAGGGAACAGAGGCTTCTTGGTCTTTCTATACATTTTTCCATTTTTGAAAACTCCTTGTCTGGTTCTGCCACTTAATTTTCTTCCGGCAGCTGAAGATAGCTGAAGGCATCTTTTTTGTACCATTCTTCTCGGTAGGCATTATTTGAATACTTTGAAAGATTTTTATTGAAGTTATTATTGTCCAGGGCATCTTCAATTTTACGTCCCAAATACAAAACTCCACGGTAGTCAAAGGTAGGGCGTTTTGAATCAAGAATATGGAAAGATGGAATTCCCAAGCGTGAAACCCAGTTTGACATTCCGATAAAAACATCCGGTTTATATTTTTTCAAAAGATTTACCTGCTCATAAGGCTGCATGTCTGCAATGTTTACTATAAAGTCTGTACCGTGCAATTCTTCCAGTCGTTTGAAATCATCAATATAAGCTTCATCATAATAAGGTGTATGCATGCACAAGAGCTTCATACCGTAGTCGCCAATCAAGGTTGCAGCAGCAAAGCCACGACCGGTACCGGCTGTAAGACAGGCACGAAGTCCGTCTGTCTTTCTTTTGATTCTGGCAACTTCTTCGCGCACTGCATCGCTTTCGGCTTTTATAAAAGCTTCAGCTTCTTCTTCCTTACCGGCCAGAGCGGCAATTGCTCTAAGCCAGCGGTTTGTACTTCGGGTTCCAATAGGCATGTTGGTTACGGCATAAGGCGTGCCGTATTTTTCTGATAAAAATTTTATGTATTCATCAGCAAAAATCTGGCAGACAGAGATGTTGTATTCCGCTGCCGGAATTTTCATGATGTCTTCGTAAGTTGCATTGTAGGGAAGAATGTTTGCATCAAGTCCAATTGCATTCAGCATTCTCTTCATTTCCTGCTGATCTGCCCAGCTCAAAGAATGAGTTGCAAAAAGATTTATCAGTCCCTTCTGCTTTGGCGGGTGAGCGTCTCGGATCACATAATTTTGAAGAGTTGCAAGAGCAAGATCGTAGCCGGTTGCGTGATTTCGGCTCTTAAAACCTTCGCAGTGAACCGGAGCAAAAATAATGTCTTTGCCTTTTGCCTTATATTCCTTTTCCTTTTGTTCTGCTACGGCATCTATATCATCTCCAATTATAGAAGATGCGCAGGAAGCAAGAATAAAAACAATTTTAGGATTATATCTTTTTACTGCCTGGTCAATTGTTTCATGCAGGCGTTTCTCACCGCCAAGAATTACTTCCTTTTCTCCAAGGGCAGTTGAAATTACATGGCTGTCAGGGGCATTGTCGCGGCCGCGGTGATGCTTGTAAACATTCAGTCTGTCTATTGCTCCAAAAGAAGCACATCCTGAGCAGCCCAAAGGTGAATGAATTACCATGACCGTGTCCTGCAGGCTTACAAGTGCATTCATGCTGTTTACCTGAACACACTGAATGCCCTGCTCAAAGGTACGGTGGGCGTTTTTTAAACAGTGGGCTTGAGCCTTTTCTCTGAGTTCTCCAGAACTTCCCACCTGTACATCTGCAAAGCCCGGGTGTTTATCTCTTATTGTGTCGGGAATCTGATTATTCATAAAATCTCCTGATTTTCTTTTTACACTTTTTATATGGTTGTTTTACACAAAAAAAAACTTTTTTAAATGACATACTCTCCGACAGGTATTATACGGCGTAAAAACTGTCTGGTTCGTTCTTCTTTTGGATGATAGAAAATATCCTGAGGGCTGCCTTCTTCAACGATATATCCGCCATCCATAAATACAACTTTATCTGCAACATCTTCTGCAAAAGACATTTCGTGAGTCACAACAATCATAGTGTGTCCGTCTTTTGCGACCTGTTTAATCAGCGCAAGCGTTTCACCTACAAGCTCCGGGTCTAGTGCGCTGGTTGGTTCATCAAATAAAATAACTTCTGCATCAAGGGCAACGGCACGGGCAATTCCTACACGCTGCTGCTGACCGCCCGAAAGCTGGCTTGGGTAATAATTTTCTTTGTCACTAAGACCAACTTTGCGAAGTTCTTCTTTAGCCCGTTCTACAGCCTGTGCTCTTGGAATTCCATGACCAGTAACAAGCGCTTCGACAATATTTTCAAGAGCAGTCTTATTTGCAAACAGATTATAATTTTGAAAAACCATAGAGGTCTTTCTTCTGATTTCCAAAACTTCTTTTTTCTTTGCAGAATGTAAATCTACTGACGAACTACCGATAGTTAGTTTACCTTTGTCAGCCCGTTCCAGAAAATTAATTGAACGAAGCAGCGTAGTTTTACCGCTTCCACTTGGACCTAGAATTACAACAACGCTACCGTCATCAACTGTCAGCGAAACATCATGAAGAACATCAAGATGTCCAAAAGATTTTTTTACGTGTTCTATTTTAATCATTTTTAATATCCCCTATTTTTTCTTAGAAAGATGTTTTTCCAGATGAACAAGGAAAAACTCTACAATGGCATTAATTACCCAATAGATAATTGCGGCTGCTACATAACCTTCTACATAGCTGTATGTGTCTGCACAGGGAATAGTAGCTCCATTCAAAACATCAACAATTCCAAGAACCAGAACGATTGAAGTGTTCTTAATTGAACCAAGAGTATTGTTTGTAAGTGCCGGAAGTGCAACCGGAATCACCTGCGGGATAATGATTTTTTTTAGTGTCTGAAAAGTAGAAAGACCGCAGGCATAAGATGCTTCATACTGTCCTTTTGGAATAGAAAGAAAGGCACCTCTAACAGATTCGCTGACAACAATTGTTCTTCCTAAAGTAAAGGTGAAGTAGGCGAGAAGCATTATTCCATTTTTAGCTGGTTTAAAAAGACTCAGGTAAATTAAATGAAAAATCAGCATTGTCACAACACCTGGAATTCCCGAATATATTGCAACAAAAATCTTAAAGAACTTTTCTACAACCGGCACCTTAAAAATGCGGGCCAGAGCAATCAGTGTTCCAAAAACAATTGCAAGGGCAAGGGGAATAAATGCAAGTTTGAGTGTAACTGGAATATAAATTATGCCCGAAAGAATACACTTCCATAAATATTCAAGACTGAATTTCATGCTGCCCTCCCGGTTAGGTTTTTAGTACCGTAAGTAAGGTTTTTATCAATTTTTGTTGTAATGGCCGTAAGTCCAAAATTAATAAGTACAAAGATAAGTGCAATAATCAGATAACTTTCCAAATTGTGTCCGCTGGTTGCACCAAGTGCACTTGCTCGCCCCATGATGTCCATTACACCAAGCATGTAAACTAAAGATGTTTCCTGAAAAAGTCCTATTAAAGTGAGCCCTGTTGAAGGAAGGGCTATTCTTATTGCCTGTGGAAGAATGATTTTTATAAAGGCCTTAAAATCAGAAATACCACAGGCAAGGGCTGCTTCCTTTTGTCCTTTTGGAACTGCAAGAATTGCGCCTCTAAATATTTCTCCAAGGAAAACTCCCTGATTTAAAATCAAGGCTAAATCAACAAAGATGATTTTTTCCCATCGTCGTGAATCAATCCCAAAAGTTTTATAAAGGACAATAGGAAATGCATAATAAACTACAAGCATCTGAACCAAAAGGGGAGTGCCTCTTTCGAAAGAAATAAAAACTGTAAGAATCTGGTTCAGAAGCGGAACTTTTTTAATTCGTGTTGTTGCAATCAGAAGTGCAAGTATGAATCCCAGGGAAAATGCGACTGCAACAATTTCAAAGGTAACCGGCAGCTTTGTAATCAATATTGGAAAATTTTTAACAACTCGCTGCCATGAAAACAAATCTGCCATTTTTACCTCCAGACTTTTTTTTATAAAACTTTATTTATTGATATTTTTTGTTGTATCAGAACCAAGGTCTTTGATTGCAAGGCGAGAAAGTTCACCAGAATCAATAAGCTGCTTCAAAGCACCGTCTACATCTTTCTTAAGTTCCGGACTGTTCAGATTGAAAATGAAGTAAGATGCTGAAGTAGAAATTGGTTCTTCAACAAGACGGAAAATTCCACCATACTCTTTCTGAAGCTGATTGAAGCTAGGAATGTTAGAGAAGAAGGCATCGTAAGTTCCATTCTTCATTGCGGCAACAACCTGCTCGTTTGTAAGGGTACTTGTAAGTACGGCGTTAATCTGTTCGTTTGGATGATCTTCATTCCAGTGCTGAAGAATTGCTCCGGTAGCTGAACCTGTAGCGGCCTGTGCAGTTTTACCAACAAGATCTTTAAGTGATTTTACATTTGTGTTTTCTTTAAGAACAACAATATATTTTGAAAAGTCATTATATCCGTAGTCTGTAAAAAGATAATTCTTACGACGTTCCGGATTTGATTCATACATATGAGCACCGATATCAATTTTACCTGCGGCAAGAGCCAGAAGAATATTCTTGAAATCAAAAATTTCAAACTTAAATTCATACTGAGGAAGAAGTTCATCAATTGCTTTAATTACATCAATTTCAAAGCCTGCAAGTTCTCCATTATCATCAAGATAACAATAGAGGGGTGAGCTGGAACCTGTTCCAACAAGAATTGTCTTTGCCTTAACTTTCTTTTCCTTTTTTGCTTTTTTAGAAGCAGCAAAAGCTCCTGAAACCATAAAACTTGCAACAAGAATAACTGCAGCGGTTTTTAAAAAACTCTTTTTCATATAACCTCCTGGTAGGATATGATGTAATACCTACTTATGTGCTAGGTTATATATTGTTTTCTAATCTTTGACTAATATTAGTTTTATATATTAGTTATAGTTTTTTTCAATAATTGACAGTTCATAAATCTTGTAGAATAATCGCTCTTATGAAAAAATCAATGACAATCATCTACCCAGAATACAATGGCCTTTATATAAACCTGACAAACCGCTGCCCTTGTGCATGCACTTTTTGCATACGTCAGAAAGCTGTTGCTGCTGAATTTGATAACGTAGAAACTCTCTGGCTTGAACATGAGCCCTCTGCTCAGGAAGTGATTGCTGCCATAAAAGCAG
>CAMNBC010000089.1 GCA_946532115.1 uncultured Treponema sp. | reverse complement strand
CAATAATTCCCTGTGGCGAAAGAAGGAACATATCAAGAATAAACTGATGGGTTCCTGCACCCAAATCAAGAATTATATAATCTGCATCAATATTTTTAAGGTTTCTGATAAGTTTTACTTTCTGTAAATGCTTGAGCGATGTGAGGTCTGGAATCTGGCTGTCACCGGCAATAAAACTCACATTCTGATAGTCTGTTGGCTGAACAATCTCGCGGAAATCATTTTTTTCGGTAAACCAGGAACCAAGACTTGCCTTGCCCGGTCTCTGGCCGATTACGAGATGAAGATTTGAGGCACCAAGGTCAAGGTCTGCCAGAACAACACGTTTTCCCTGCTGACCGAGTGCAATTGCTAGGTTTGCGGACAAAAGGCTTTTTCCAACGCCACCTTTTCCGCTTGCTACTGGAATTATTTGTGACATATTCTGATTATAGCACATTTATCTATAAAAAGGTAGATTTTTTGGTTTTAGTGACGTACAATATAAACTTATGAAGAAATTCGGAAAGATTTTTGCGGCAGCCCTGCTGCTTTGTGCATCTCAGTGTTTTGCAGAATCATCACTTGAAAATGATTCTAAAATTACAAGTTTTCAGTATGTAAAAAAGCTTAATCAGGTTTTTGATTTTGTTCAGCAGAATTATGTTGATGAAGTAGATCCGAAAATCCTTTACGAAGGGGCATTAAAGGGAATGCTCGATGCAATTGGTGACCCTTATACCCTTTATCTTGATTCAGATTATATGCGTGACCTGAGTGATACTACTTCGGGCAGTTTTGGAGGCGTTGGACTTTCTATTTCCAAGGCTACAGAATCTACTCCGGCAAAACCTGCTTATGTAGAAGTTGCTTCTCCAATAGATGATACTCCGGGTGCAAAGGCTGGTATTCAGGCTGGCGATTTAATTTCTGCAATTGACGGACTTCCTACTCCAACCATGACTATGAATGAAGTTCTTCAGCACCTGCGCGGTGAAATTGGAACTCCGGTAACCGTAACGATTATGCGTGGTGCAAGCATGAAATTTGATGTAACTTTGATTCGTGCCCTCATTGAAGTTCCAACTGTAAAGTTTGGAATGATTGAAGGAACAAAAATCGGCTATGCACGCTTAATTCAGTTTACTCCAGACACCGCTTTGAGACTTCAGGATGCTTTAGACAGTTTTGAAAAAGAGGGCTACACAAGCCTGATTATTGATTTGCGTGATAATCCGGGTGGACTCATTACAAGTGCCGTTGATGTAGCTGATAAATTTATAGAAAACGGGCCGATTGTATCTACAAAGAGCCGCCTGCTTTTTGAAAATACACAGTTTTCTGCTTCAAAAGATAAGACAACAGTACGCCGCGACATACCAATTGTAGTACTTATAAACAAAGGTGCGGCCAGCGCGTCTGAAATTGTTTCGGGAGCTCTTAAAGATTACCACCTTGCATATCTTGTTGGAGAACGTACTTATGGAAAAGGTTCTGTACAGCAGGTAATTCCGCTTTCGAGCACAGATGGAATCAAAATTACAATGGCACGCTATTACACGCCAAGTGATATGAATATCGACAAAATTGGTATTCCGCCGGATCAGGAAGTAAAAAATCTTAAGGAATTTACACCGGAAGAAGAAAAAATTTATGTTGATCTTGTAAATTCTGAAACTATTACAAAAGCAGCAGAAAGCAAGCCGAATATGAGTGAGGCTGATATTGCAATGGAAGCGGCAAAAATCGCAAAAGATTATCCGCTTGATGAACGATTAATCCGTCGGCTTATTCGTATTCAGGTACAGAAAACTCAGCCTTCTGTATTGTATGATTTAGATTATGATTTACAGTTAAATGCGGCAATTAAAGTTGTGCAGAATAAAGATTTTGAAACTATGCTTCAGAATACAAAAACTTTGAGACAGCTTCAGGAAGAAGTTGAAGATGCAAAGGTAACTGAAGGTACAGGGCTTACTGCAAGTCTTAAATAATTTTGAATAATTAAAGAAAACCGCATGCGACAATTTATCGTAGAAAAGGGAAAAGAAAAAAACGGACTCATTCAACTGGAGGGTAAAGACTACCGCTATTTACGGCAGGTTCTGAGGGTACGCGCCGGAGATATGGTTAGCGTGAGATTACCTTCCGGGGATTTGAAGAATGCGACGGTTGCTTCGGTTGATGAGTCGGCTCGGCGCGTAATACTTCAGGTGTGCGCGGACACTGGGCGTACTATCACACGCGGTGTCCAGGCAGGGGAAGTTGACGTGGCTGCAGGATCAGGCGGCGTGAATGGCGCGGCGGTGGTTGAGTACTGGCTCTTTCAGTTTTTGCCGCGGCCCCAGAAGTTTGAACTTATCGTGCGGCAGGCAACGGAGTGCGGAGTTTCAGTAATTGTGCCGGTTGCCGGTGAATATTCAGAAAAAAGCAGTGTAGCTTCGCTTCAGGGAGCTAAAAAAGAACGTCTTGAACGCATAATAAAAGAGGCACGTCAGCAGAGCGGTTCACCTGTAGATACTCAGGTTCTTGAACCGGTTCCGCTTGAAAAGGCAATTGAGTTATGGAACGAGGCTTGCGGGGCTGCCGGTGTTGAGAATGCGGATGGTACATCAGTTGGATTTGTTTTGTCAGAGCGGGATGACTGTTCGGGTAATCTGCGGGCAACTGTTCAAAAGGCTGGTGGTATCAAAAAAATCAAAAAAGCTGCAATTGCAGTTGGCAGTGAAGGTGGAATCAGCCCGGAAGAAGTAAAACTTCTGGAAGAAAAAGGACTGTTTGTACCAGTTCATTTTGCCGTAAATATATTAAGATGCGAAACGGCCGCTTTGTATGGCATTGCTGCCGTTCAGTCCGAAATCCAAGGTGGGGTAATATAAAATGTCAATAAAACGCATCTCTTTAATAGGCGTTCCTGTAGATGTAATTCAGCCGGAAAATCTCGAAAGCGAGATACTTGAACTGCTTGCAAAGCCAGGTACAAAGCAGATAGTTTTTCTTTCAATCTGGAATCTTTTAAAGGCACGTCACAAGGGAACTTTTTCTGAATGTATTAAAAATGCAGATCTTATAATTCCGGTTTCAAAAAGCATTCTCAAGGGGGCAAAATTCCTTAAAAAAGATGTGCCGGTCCGCTATAATCCGTTTGAAGCTGTTATTCAGATTCTTTCAATTCTGGATTCTCATTATAAAACTCTCTATCTTTTGGGGTCCAGCAAAAAAACTCTCAATAAAGCTGAAAAGAATATCCGCGATACATTTAGAAATCTTCGCGTTATTGGTCGTTACGGCGGATATTATCCAAAATCTATTGAAGACGATATCGTTGAAGCAATCTATAAAGCTCAGCCTTCGCTTGTTTTGCTTAGCGATGGAATAAAAGATAAAAACTGCTGGCCATATAAGCGTCGCAATCGTTTTTCTACAAGTATTTTTCTTTACTACAAAGATGCATTCGGTGTTTTTTCAGAACGTGTTCGCCGCGTAAAAGAATCAACATTTAATAAAGGTCATGAGATTTTTGTTGAAGTTCTTCATAATCCGTTTAAAATCTTTTTGCTCCTGCCATATATGTGGTATATAATTGTATTGATCTGGTACAGATTGTTTAAAAAATAAATTTTTCTGTAACAGATCGGACGGTGTTTATTATTCAGGGTTTAAGTAGAATATTGCTTTTATCGGAACGCAGTGACATTATCAACTATTTTAAGGTTGCCTGCGGTTCGAAAATTGCCTTAAGCGTTGGAACAGAACTTACAGAGATTCCTTCCATTTCATTTGAATTGTTAATTTTTGATACCAGTCTGATTATCAAAAAAACAAATGCTCTATACCGCTGTCTGGAATTCTTTTCAGACAGGCTTGTTTGTCTTTTACCGATTGACACTCCTTATGGTATCAGAAAATATGTTGAAAGTAGGTTTAAGTTTATAATTCCGTTTCCGGTGACGGTAGAAACTTTCAGAGAGAATTTATTATCTATGCAAAATCAGCTTCAACAAAGATTAAAAACGGCAGATTTGTCTTTGCTGGAAAATGAAAATATTCCAGATACTGTTTTAGGATATTTTTGTGGTAGTTCTTCTATAATCAAGTCTGTAAGAAAAAAGATTCTTAGTGTAGCGGATACAAATGAGCCTGTGCTTCTTCTTGGCGAAACTGGTACCGGAAAAACTACGGCAGGTGCATTAATACATGGTCTTTCCGAAAGGGGTGAAAAGAAGATGGTATCCTACAGTCTTTCTACTGTGGTGGAATCTTTGGCAGAAAGCACTTTCTTTGGTCATGTAAAAGGCTCTTATACTAATGCATTAATTGAAACAATTGGACTTTTTGAAGCAGCTAACGGAAGTACTGTGTTCTTTGATGAACTTGGGCTCGCATCTCTAGCTGTGCAGGCAATGCTGCTTACTGTTTTAGAGACCGGTAATTTTAAAAAAGTTGGCTCTCAAAAGGAACAGCATGTTGATGTCCGGGTGATTTTTGCAACGAACGCGGATCTTACGCAAATGCTTCGTGAAGGAACTTTCCGCACTGATTTGTACTGGCGAATTTGTGACAATATTATAAAGCTTCCGTCGCTCCGGGAACGTAAGGAAGATATTTGTGATATGGTTGAAAGTTATATTTCTAAAGAGGATTATACGATTAAGGATGAAGCGATAGAGAAACTGAAAAATTACAGCTGGCCGGGAAATATCAGGCAGCTCCATAAGTGTCTGCGCCGCGCTATGTCTCATGCAAAAGACCATGTGATTCGCGCGGATCAGATTGATTTTGGAGACATCAACTCTCTTCAATAATCTGAATTATAGAACGCCCGAATTCTTCTGCCTTTACACGTCCTATTCCGTATATATTTAAAAGGTCATTACGGGTTTTCGGTTTTTTTGCAGCAAGATCCATAAGAGTTTTATCACCAAAAATCATATATGGTGCAATGTTCAAATCATCTGCCTTTCGTTTACGCCATGCTTTAAGATTGTTGATGATTTTTTCTGCAAGCTCATCATTAACAGCAGGCTTTTCTGCAACAATTTTTTCTCCGCGGACATTTGTATTATAATTTGTGGTTCCTGTTTTTGAATAAGAGCGCATTGTAGTTCGAACTGGTAATTTTAATTCTGCACGAGAAGCAACAAAGCGTTTTCCAGTTTCGGTTAATTCCAGAACATTGTAGTCACCAGTCTTTTTGATGTAGTGTTCATCTATCAGCATATCACATAATTCAAGCCATTCCTGTTTTGAATATTCAGAACCAATTCCCCAGGTTGAAAGTTTATTGTGGCCGTTATCTATTATGCGCTGAGCTTTTGAGCCCAAAAGAACATCTGTAACATAGCCGGCACCAAAACGCTGATTGGTTCGGATTATGCAGCAGAGGAATTTCTGAGCGGGAATTGTAACGTCCTTTAATTCCGGGGCTGGTGCTGAACAGATATCGCAGCAGCATTCAGCATTGTCATTATACAATTCACCAAAATATGCAAGAAGGGTCTTTCTGCGGCATGTACGGCTTGTAGCGTAATTAATCATTCCCTTTAAGAGAAGTTCAGCTTTTTCCGGGTCTGCAGAATCTTCCATAAAAAACTTGATTTTATGAATGTCGGCAGGGGAATAAAGAAGCAGTGCACTTGCAGGAAGTCCGTCACGTCCTGCGCGGCCAATTTCCTGGTAGTATTCTTCAATTGATTTTGGAAGGTCATAGTTGATTACATAGCGCACGTTCGGTTTGTTAATTCCCATTCCAAAAGCAATTGTTGCTACTATAATTTGTACTTCATCTTTAATAAAAAGATTTTGATTTTTTGCACGGATTTCATCGGAAAGTCCGGCGTGGTAAGGCAGGGCAGAGTAGCCTTTTTTATCCAGAGTTTCGGCAATTTCTTCAACTGATTTTCGGGAATTACAGTAAATTATTCCACTGTCGCCCGTGTGTTTTCTGATGTAGTTGATTACCATTTCCATTGCTCCGCGTTTTGGCTGAACTTCCAGGTAAATGTTAGAACGGTTAAAGCTGGAAATAAAAACCTTTGGAGCTTTCATTCCAAGATTCTGGCAGATATCCTGACGAACATGTTCTGTTGCTGTTGCGGTGAGGGCAAGCATAACGGCACCTGGAAAGAGATGTCGGACAGAATTAATTTCAAGATAATCCGGGCGGAAGTCGTGACCCCATTGTGAAACACAGTGTGCTTCATCAATTGTAATGCAGCTGATTTTTAGTTCCGGGGAAGTAAGCAGTTCACGGATTTTGTTTGTGGCAAGACCTTCCGGCGAAACATAAATGATTTTTACATTTCCGGATTTTATATCATTAACAGTAGCACAGTAATCTTCCCAGGAAAGGGAGCTGTTTAAAAAGGCAGAATGAATGCCGGTTGTTTCCAGGGATGAGACCTGGTCCTGCATCAGGGAAATCAGCGGCGAAACAACTATTGTAATGCCTTTGAGAATTAAAGCTGGCAGCTGATAGCAAAGCGATTTTCCGCCGCCGGTTGGCATTACGGCTAGGGTGTCGTGACCCTTCAGCACATTTGTAATGATATCTTTCTGGAGCGGGCGGAATTCGTCATAACCGAATACGGTCTTAAGAACTAGTTCCGGGGCTGCGCCTTCGAAGGCTGTAGAAACAATTTTCACATAATTATTATAACACATATGTACTTGATTTAACCTCTAGTTTTTGATATAGTGAGCAAATCACACGCCGGAGTGGTGGAATGGTAGACACGACAGACTCAAAATCTGTTGCGAGCAATCGTGTAAGAGTTCAAGTCTCTTCTCCGGTAAGAACTCTGGACGTCCCGAGAAACACGGGACGTTTTTTTGTTTTAAAGTTCTGGCACTAAACTGGAGCAGAGTTTGTGGAATTCTATGGCTTCTGTCATGTGTTCGGCTGTGATGTCTTTGCTGCCTGCTATGTCTGCTATGGTGCGGGAGACTTTCAGGCAGGAGGAGATTGCACGGGGTGAAAAGCCGTAGCGGAGTGTTGCGTTGTCCAGAGTTTTTCTTGAGTCTGTGTCGAGCGGGCAGTAGTTGAGGATTTCCTGTGGGGAAAGCCGTGTATTTTTTATGCCCTGGCGTTTGCGCTGTATTTTTATTGCCCGTGCCACTCCCTGCCGGATTTCTTCTGTTGTGGTTAGTCCGGGACGGTCTTCAATTTCTCCATTTTCTTCTGCTTTGTTTTCAACAAATACACGGAGGTCTATGCGGTCGAGCAAGGGGGCCGAAAACTTTTTCCAGTACAGTTCTATGCTTTTAAGACTGCACAGGCAGATTTTTGAGTGTGACCCGAAGTTTCCGCACGGGCACGGATTTACCGCCATGAGCAGCTGGAAGCGGGCCGGGTAATTTGTGCTGCGGCCGGCGCGGCTAAGTGTTATGCTCCCGTTTTCCAGAGGAACACGAAGCATTTGCAAAACTGATGAGCGGAACTCGGCGGCTTCGTCCAGAAACAATACGCCGTTGTGCGCCAGCGAGATTTCGCCTGGTCGGCAGGTTGGGCCGCCGCCGCAGATACCTTCGATGCTCGCGGTCTGGTGCGGTATGCGAAACGGCGGAATTCTTATAAGAGGTTCACTTGGTTTAATAAGGCCGGCAAGCGACCAGATTCTTGTAACAGACTGTGCTTCATCTGTAGTGAGCACAGGATTAATTGCCGGGAATTTTTGAATGGCCATGGTTTTACCACAGCCTGGTGCTC
>CAMNBC010000088.1 GCA_946532115.1 uncultured Treponema sp. | reverse complement strand
AATTAAAAATGAATCAGCCGCTGGTATGCATGACGCTTACAGGAAAAACTCTTGAAGAGGACCTTAAGCTTGTAAAGAAGTATGAAAAGTATATTGATATTGTAGAACTTCGTGTAGACCACCTAAATGAAGATGAACAGCTTTATGCCCGTCGTTTTCCTGCAATGATTTACCAGCCTTGTATTCTTACAATACGACGGGATATTGATGGTGGCGTTTTTACCGGCGGTGACTTTGCACGTACAAATCTTTTTGCCCGTGCACTTGCTTTTGCAAATCCTGATAAATCAAAGAATTTTGCTTTTGTAGATTTTGAGGACGATTTTCATATTCCTAGTATACAGGATGCTGCAATGGCATTCGGTGTAAAAATTATCAGAAGTTATCATAATATGACCGACCCGGTTTTGAATATTCGTGAACGCTGCGATATAATGCGCAAAACTGGTTATGAAATTCCAAAGATAGCATTTATGCCTCATTCTCTTTCTGATGTATTGAACCTCATAAAGGAAGGCGAACGAATGACTCAATATGAGCACATTCTGTGTGCAATGGGGCCTCTTGGCTTTCCTTCACGTGTGCTTGCAAGTTTTACAAATTCTTTTCTCACTTATGTTTCACCACAGGAAGTTCTTGAAAATACGAAGTCTATCGGACATATAGATCCTGTAACAATTAATGATTTGTATCACTTCCGTTCTATTAATCAGGATACTCAGCTTTTTGGAATTACAGGATGGCCTCTTGTAAAAACTTCGAGTCCTGAGATTCACAACAAAGGTTATGCTGCAAAGGGAATAAATGCAGTTTATATTCCATTCCGTTCTCCGCTTATTTCTGATACTCTCACTTTTTGCGAAAGTATTGGGGTAAAAGGACTTTCTGTTACAATTCCACACAAGGAATCTGTTTTATACTATCTGCATGAGCAGTCTCCTGAAGTTGTACAGATTGGAGCATGTAATACAATTGTCAGAAAAAATAATAAGTGGCTTGGTTATAATACAGATGCTCCGGGCTTCCGTCGTGCACTGGAAGAGTTCCTTGGACCTGTAAAAATCAAACATAAAAAAGTTGCCGTTATTGGTGCAGGTGGTGCTGCTAAAGCAATTGTGTATGTACTTAAACAGATGGGGGCACGGGTATGTATTTTTAACCGTACTGTAGAAACTGCCGCCCAGCTTGCAGATAAATACGGATTTAATTACTGTCAGCTGGAACCTCATTGTATTGCAAAGCTCGATGAATATTCCAATCTTATTGTTCAGACAACTTCCGTGGGAATGAATGGAGAAGGGCCATCGAACAGCGAAAACGATCCGATTTATTTTTATGATTTCCGCGGTAATGAGCTGCTTTTTGATATTGTTTACGAACCTGCAACAACTCCTGTTATGAAGAGGGCTTCTCTCGCAGGCTGCCGTGTCTGCAACGGATATAAAATGCTTGAATATCAGGGATACGAACAGTTCAAGCTGTTCACCGGACAGAATTACGAAAATTAAGACCCCTGGAGAAAATCTGGCAATTATAGAAGGAACCTCTTCTGGCTTGCCCCTGGGATCTATAAAAACGAGGTATAATATGGCTTTATCACAATCAGAACAAAAAACACTTGTTGCCAACACTGCCGTTGACACACTCATAGAAAAGGGGCTGATTTTCAGCGGAATGAAAATCGGACTTGGAACCGGCTCAACTGCTATGCCGGCTGTAAAACGACTTGCCGAGCATATTAACAATGGCAAACTTAAAGATATCAAAGCTGTAGTAACAAGTTTCCAGACACAGAATGCCTGCCAGGATTATGGTATTCCTGTTTATTCAATGAATGACAGAGTTATTGGTGGCCAGCTTGACCTTGCAATAGATGGAGCAGATGAAGTTGACCCGGATTGTAACTGTATAAAAGGCGGTGGCGCAGCTCATGTTCGTGAAAAAATTGTAGAATACAATTCTAAGGTTTTTGTTGTAATTGCTGATTCTTCAAAATCAGTACAGACAATTGGTACAAAATTCCCGGTTCCTGTAGAAATTATTGGAGATGCCCGTGTTCCGGTAATGAATGCACTCAGCAAGCTGGGGGCTACAGCAGTGCTTCGTGAGGGAGTTCGTAAGGCTGGTCCTGTAATCACAGATAATGGAAACCAGATTCTTGACTGTACCTGGAAAGAGCCGATTAATGTTCCAGAAATGGAAACAAAAATCAATTCAATTGTTGGTGTAGTTGAAACAGGTCTTTTTACTCAGAATAAACCAATTGTTTTCATTGCTAAAGAAGACGGTTCTGTAGAAATCAGAAATTTAAAATAAGGCGGCTCTAAAATGTTTCCGCCGTTTCCGCAGGAATCTGCCCGACATTACTGTCAAAAACTCATTTCTTTGATTGATGAAGGTAAAGTAAATTTAAGGCAGGTTTCGCGGGAAAGTGAAGAACGAAAGGGGCAGGGACTTATGGTCGGCTGTCTTGTCTGCTGGGAAAAATCCAGGGAAGATGAAACTGGCAGACGGATAATTCTTTATGCTGTAAGCGGAAACAGTAAAATTCTCGAAGTTTCAGCTGATGAAAATCTATCAAATCTATTCAAAGAAAAAACTGTTTTTGTTCCTTCAATTGTTTTACCAGATGCAATTGATGAAGCTCTAAAACAGAATGATAAAAAAATCCACGAACTGACGGATGAAATAAACAAACTACCGTTAGTTAGCCAACGACGCAATCAATTAATTTCAGAAAGAACTATCCTCACTGATGAATCCCTAAAAAATGTTTTTTCGTTATATGAGTTTACTCGTTTCGATGGCAAAAAAATCAGCCTGAATCAAATAATAAAAAATCACTCAAACAACCTTCCTCCAACAGGAACAGGAGATTGTTGTGCACCAAAACTTCTGAGTTTTGCATTTTCTCATAGACTGGAACCTGTAAGTATGGATGAAGTTTATTTTGGGCGTGATACAAAGAATAAAAAAAATGGCCTCTCTTATCCACCATGTGATGATCGCTGCGGTTATATTCTTCCATCAATTTTGGGCATAGAAATTCTTTATCGTGATAAAGATATTGTTGTAATAAATAAACCTTCTGGTCTTCTGTCTGTTCCTGGAAGGGGAGAAGATAAACAGGATTGTGCAGAAGCTCGTGTGAAACTGCTTTTTCCTGAAGCGCCAGAACAATGTGCCGTGCATCGGCTTGATATGGAAACTTCCGGAATTTTAGTTTTTGCCTTAAATAAAAATTCACACCGTGCCTTAAATGAGCAGTTTGCTTCTGGACTTGTACAAAAAAAATACATTGCATTATTAGATGGAATCCTTCATGGCAAGGGGGAAGGTCGTACAGAGCTTACGTTCAGACTTGATGTAAATAACCGTCCGCATCAGATATACGATGCTGAAAATGGAAAGCTTGGAATTACAGACTGGAAAAAAATCAGGGTAGAGGTTTACAAAAATCCACTAACACAAAAATCCCGCAAGGTTACAAGAATTGAGTTCTCACCACGCACAGGCCGTACCCATCAGTTAAGACTTGCTTCAAGTTGTGCGGCAGAACTTGGTGGACTTGGAATACCTATTGCTGGAGATTCTCTTTATGGACATTTAGAAAAGGGGGAAAGATTGATGCTGCATGCAGCAGAAATTCAATTTCACCATCCCACCAGTGGTGAAATGCTTCATATAGTCTGTAAGCCGGACTTTTAATCAATAAAAATCAAATACCAATTTTTTTCATATAACAGTATAATGTTGAAGTTGAAACGTTTAGCTGTTTACTTATCAGCGTTTTTGGATAGCCTTCGTTAAGCATTGTAATAATTTTGTTTTCATAACCACTCAATTTGTAATGAGAATTTTTTTTACCTTTTGGACGGCCAAGTTTGATTCCATCCGCTTTTTTTCTCCGTAATGCTTCTGTGGTTCTTTGTGAAATGAGTGTTCGCTCAATTTCTGCAGAAATGCTGAATGCAAAAGCAAGTACTTTGCTGGTTATGTCTTCCCCGAGTTTGTAACGCTCTTTTACCGTATAGATGATAACTCCGCGTTCCATCAAAATATTTAAAATAGACATAATCATAAACATATTACGTCCAAGTCTTGAAAGTTCTGAGCAGACGATGATGTCTCCTTTTTGCACATGCTCAAGAATCTTTCCGAGATTCCGCTTTTTAGGTGAAACTGTTCCGCTGATTGTTTCTTCAATCCAGAAATCAATCTGGATTCCGGTAGTCTTTAGAAATTTGTTAATTTCAAATCTCTGGTTCTCAACCGTCTGTTTGTCTGTGCTGACACGAATGTACGCATACGTCATACTGTAACCTCCTGGTTTTAGATTTTATTTGCCCTTGCTACTTCAATTATAACTTATAAAATGCTACAATAGCGCTCGTTATGGTAAAAGCATCAACTGAATACAAGAGAGCACATAAATCAGATTATGGACACGAAAAAATAGAATTGTTATACCACGACCAGTGGATAGCAGTTATAAATAAACCGAGTGGAATGCTTTCAGTGCCTTATCCTGGAAGTAAAGCCAGAACTGCTCAAGCTGTTTTAGAAGATTTACTTCGAAAGCAGGGAATTGTAAATGCAAAGCATAAACCTTATGTAGTTCATCGCCTTGACCGTGATACAAGCGGTGTTATGATGTTTGCACTTACCGAGCAGGCTCAGGAAAAAATCATGAACACCTGGCATCATATGGTAACAGAACGTCTATATCATGCAGTTGCAGAAATAGGCCGCGATGCAGAGCCTCTGCCGGAATCTGGTTTAATAGATGACCCTCTTGCACAGAATGCACATAATGTAGGCTTTGTTCCAAAAAAAGGTGATAAAGATCACACTGGACACGAATTTAAAACTGTTGCTGCACGTACAAATTATAAAATGGTTTTGCAGGGTAAAACACATATTCTTTTTGAACTTTCTCTTGATACCGGAAAGAAAAATCAGATTCGAGCACATCTTTCAGCTCATGGATATCCTCTGGCTGGAGATGAAGAACACCGTGCTCATACAGATCCGTTCGGAAGACTTTGTCTTCATGCACGTACGCTTGAGTTTGATCATCCGTTTACCGGAGAACATATGAAATTTGAAGTCCCTGAACCAGAAGAGTGGAGCGAGTATGTAAAAAAGAGTGATTTTCATCCGAAAAAGCCTGTCTGGGATTTACCTCAGAATATAAAAGATTTTTCAAATAAATCTGGCCATACTCATCACGAAGAAATAAAATTAGGTCAGCGCCGTCTTACTGCAAAAGACAAGGCGCATATGGATTTCATTAAAAGTGGAAAATCTTTTAAGAAATGATTATATTATATCTAAGGAGACCTCATGGAATTAAAAGGTTATATTCATCAGTTAGAGAGTTTTGGTTGTGCAGACGGACCCGGAAGCCGTTTTATTATTTTCTTTTCAGGCTGCCCGTTGCGCTGTCTTTACTGTCACAATCCTGATACCTGGAAAATGACAGATGGCAAACTCTACACCGTAGAAGAACTTGTAAATGAAGCAATGTCATGCAAAGAATACTGGGGCAAGAAGGGCGGTGTAACTGTAAGTGGTGGTGAACCTTTATTCCAGATTGATTTTCTGATTGAACTATTTACGGCCTTCAAAAAACTTGGTGTTAATACCTGCATTGATACGTCTGGAGCTCCGTTCCGTAATGGAGAAGCTGCGGACGCTTCTGAAGAAGATAAAGTATGGTTTGCAAAATTCCAAAAGCTTATGGAAGTAACAGATATTCTTTTGATGGATATCAAGCACATAAATGAAGAAGAACATATTAAGCTTACAGGCAAGAGTGGAAAAAATATCCGCGAGATGTTTGCTTATCTCGATAAAATCAATAAACCAATCTGGATCCGTCATGTCCTTGTTCCTGGTATCACAGATAATGATGAATATCTTACACAGACCCGCGATTTTATTCGTACTTTGCACAATGTTTATCGTGTAGAGATCCTTCCTTATCATGGACTTGGCGCAATGAAGTACAAGGATTTGGGAATTGATTACGTTCTTAAAGACCTTGAAAGCCCTACACTCGAACGCGTAGCAAATGCAAAAAAAATCCTCGAGTGTGATAAATATACAAAGTGGCAGGAATAGTATGCCTCTGTCATTCCGAACTTAGGGAGCGGCACTGCGTAGCAGGGCAAAAACAGTCCAGTGGACTGTTTTTAGCGAGTCTCCGAGCAGCTATGCTGCGAAGGTTCGGAATCTATTACAAGATGCTGAAACAAGTTCAGCATGACATTAAATTGTAGGAGCAAAAGATGTCAAAATACTTAGACCGCGCAAAAGAAATCCGCGCAATTGAAACACCACACCACAACTGTGCACAGTCTGTGCTTATGTCTTTTACACAGAGCCTGAACCTGGACGATGAAACTGCCTATAAAATTGCAACTGCCTTTGGTGGCGGCATGAAATCTGGAATTACCTGTGGAGTAATCACAGGTGGGCTTATGGTTTTAGGTCTCTTTGATGTAGATGCCCCTGCAGATACTCAGGCACTCGTAAAATATTTTCAGAGCCGCCACAGCGACATGCTCAACTGCGCCGACCTCCTAAAAGCTAACGCCGCAGCTGGCGGAACTCGAAAACCCCACTGCGACGCCCTCGTTTATGAGATGGTAGAGTATGTTGAAAAAGTACTCAAAGAAAAAGGAAAGATATAATATATAGGAGTAATAGATCCTGAAACAAGTTCAGGATGACGGGGTAATATAAATCTGAGGAGCGGAGCGGACACGAGATACGGACTGCCTCTTGACGTCTTTGCAGACTTGCATAAAAAGAATCCGAGGAGTTTCGGAACGAAACCCGCAGGATTCTTACCCAAAAACGGAAAGCGAGCATGTTCGTATCTCGTGACCGCGGGAGCTCCTCAGATTTTTAAGAACTCTATATATATTGTTCTAACTCTTTATTTTCTATATAATATTTACATTATTTTGCTTTTTATTTGAGGATTATATGATAGATAAGTGGGAAATTGTAATCGGTTGCGAAATTCATACTCAGCTTTTGACTAAAACCAAGGCCTTCTGTGCCTGCGAAAACCGCTACGGCGGAATGCCAGATACACGTGTATGTCCTGTATGTCTCGGCCTTCCAGGTGCCATGCCACGCATTTCAAAAGGTTATGTAGAACTCGGAGCTGTTGCCGGACAGGCACTAAACTGCAATATTGCACGCTTCACAAAGTTCGACCGCAAGCATTACTTTTATCCTGACCTTGCAAAAGGCTATCAGATTACTCAGTATGATATTCCTCTTTGTACAGACGGATATGTAGATTTGCCGTTCAGAAGTTATCCAAAAGACGAACAGCCGGGCGGAGCAAAGTGCCGTGAAAAGAACTTTATCGGCCAGGACTGTATCGTAGGAGATGGCAAATACCGCCGTGTTCGCGTAGAACGCATTCACCTTGAGGAAGACGTAGGTAAGTCTCTTCACCTTCAGGGCGCTCACTCATACATCGACTACAACCGCTGTGGAACTCCACTTATCGAAATCGTAACAAAACCGGATATGACTTCTCCAGAAGAGGCTGCTCTCTTTATGCAGACTGTTCAGGAAATCCTCCGCTACGTAAAGGTAACTAACGGTAACCTCGAAGAAGGTAACATGCGCTGCGACGCTAACATCAACCTCAATGTTTGGGAAGACGGAAA
>CAMNBC010000087.1 GCA_946532115.1 uncultured Treponema sp. | reverse complement strand
GATTTGATTTTCTGAAATACTCATGATACATATCCCAGAGGTAGCGCATTGGAGTATGACAGTAACAAATGTGGAAAGCACCGGGAGCAGGACACACACCTTTTGCAGGTCCCGACTCGCTGGAAATAATAAGGTCATAACCTGTCAAATCAAGTTCCATCAAAGCGTTTGGCATAAAAGGCATGTACTTCTGGTACATTTTGCGGGCCATAGGCCAGCCGTTAATTTTTGTCGTATAGATTTTATGCGATTTTATGGTATCAGAAATTTTATCCGGATTATAAACGTTGGTATAAATATCAGCTTCCGGAAAAAGGCGGCACAATTCTTCAACAACCTTTTCGCCGCCCCTCATAGTCACAAGCCAGTAATGCACAATTGCAACTTTCATTTAAGACTCCTATGGCGCTATCATACCAAATTTATTAAAAAATGTAACGTGCCCCAATTGTCAAAGAAATGCCCGGCATAGGGTAGCCCTCCACCGCCTGATACTGCCAGTTGAGAGCATTGTCTAATTTCAGGTAGGGCGTAAAGTGACCGGCAATTTCAACACCTTCAGCAACAAAATTCAAAAGCACATAAGGCTTAAGATAAGAAACATTGAGATTCGTATTGTAACGTCGGCCGGTATAAGAAGCATTCAATTTAAAAGAGACAAATTCAAAATTCAAACCAAAACTTGCAGAACATACAAAGTCCGGAGTCCACATTATACGTTTTCCATATGTAAGAGGCTGGCTTTCATCTAAAAGCCGGTTGTAAAGATATTCCCCATTCAAATCAAAAGTCAAAAAACGATTAAAGAACTCCATACCAAAATTAAAATCCATTCCAAGGTAAAAAGCACTTGCAATGTTTTCTGTAGTACCGCTTTCCCACTTAATTTTATCTTTATAATAATCAGAAAAAACAGTCAGCCCACCGTGAAGCACACCATATTTTATAGAAACTGAATCAACATAAAACCCAAGATCTGCCCCCCAGCCGCTTTCCGGTCTAAGATTCGGGTTTCCATGATAATCTCCCCCGCTCCAGTACAAATCATCCATATTCGGGAACTGCACCATACGGTATAAATCTGCAAAAAATCTGAATAGCCCGACTTCCCACGCAACCCCAACTTTCGGCACAAACGCAAAATTCAGTTTTTCATCATTTAGGCAAAACTTTGCCGCAAGAGGCAGAGTAAACGACCAGCCCCCGCCAACCGCTATTTTTGTAGTTTCCTTCAAGACTCCAGAAACTTGAACATGTCTGCCATCATTTGTAGAATCCAGCTGAGAAAAATCAGAAGAAATTCCAATCAATTGCCGGATACGCCCATCAGCAAAAGATGTAAAATCCATTGATCCCGTATATTTTATTGTATTCAAATTGTGGCGGCTATCTTCTGTTCCTTTTGCATTTTTATAGAAACAATTATTACAAATCCACACCACGCTATTCTTCAAATTAAAAAGCTCTGCTACAGCCGGATTCCACATAGTAAGTGAAATATTATTATCATAATCCCGCTGCAAGCCCTGCTCATCCGAGAAAGCCTTTCCCGGAGTATGCTTGTGACCGCCGTAAAAAATCTCTCCTAACGAAAGGTAGTTTCCATTTCCATAATAATGTGTCAAAAAAGCATCAGCATGAGCATCCGTTACCTGCGCATTTTCTCGACACTTCCATTCTCCGCTGTTTGTATTAACTCCAGAACTCACATAACCTTCGTGATTCACATCAAGCCCATACCAGAGCCCCCCAAAAGCACCTTCAGTAAGAGTCCCCATGCTTGCCGATTTATAAAAATATTTGTTTTCAGCATAATTAAGAGAGCCCGAGGCATTCAAAAATGTATTCTCACTAAGCGGACCAGAAAAAGCCAGTTTCTGAAAACAGGAATCAACCGGCTGGGTATTAGAAAAAAAAGTCTTTACAGCCGCATCAGCAGTAACAGATTTTCGAGTCTCCGTCTTTTTCATCGTTATGTATATAACACCACCAACAGCCCCTTCATCTTCTACGCCCTCTGTAAAGCCACCACGCACAATTTCTATTTTTTCAACAGCCTTCAGATTTAGAGTTGAAAAATCAAAAACTCCATTGCGAACATTGTTTACACAAACACCGTCAATTACAACTCTCACAGTCTCATCTGTAAATCCGCGGACACTCGGCTTACTATCCAGTCCATACGGTCCATAAGCAAGATTCTGAATTCCACAACTCTCCACAATATCCGAAAGCGATTCAAAATGCCGCGCCTCAATTTCCTCTGCCGTCACCACAATCTTCTGCTCAACAGTCGCCGGCACATAAGTAGTCAACTCCGGCAGAACAATCTCAACCTCCTGAGCAAACACGAGAAAATTAAATAATATAATAGAAAAAAATAAGAAAAGTTTTTTCATGTATAATAAGGAGGGAGGAGCCCTTCCCTACGCGCCCACTTCGTTGGTCGCTACCCTTCCAGCGGGGAACACCCCCTGCCTAAAATCGAAGAGCCGTTAAAAAAAATGCACCGCATTTTTTAGGCTCATCGAAAGAACGGCTCGAAACAACTGGTTGTTTCGCAACGCCCCCGTCACTCGCGGAGTTGCATTCAAACTTCGTCATTGCGAGAAACGCAGTGACGAAGCAATCTAGAGTTTACTGGATTTCAACCTTTGTCCATTCTGGCATTTTTGAAAAATACTTGTTTTCAACAGTATATTTCGAAATACACTCGTCTAAAGTTGCTGGCAATTCATACTTAGAATCAGCAAAATCACACATCATCACAGAAGTTGCAGTTAAATTCTTAAAAGCCACTGCACCCCATTTTCCTTTTGCACTTACAGGAATAGGATTCCAGGAAGCATCATACCCAGTTATATCTTCTGAGAATTTGTAGTAAAGATATCCAGAATCATCTGTAACTTTTCTGTAATATATAGTACTAATCTGTTTTCCATAACTAGAAGTTTCGATAGAATCAACTGCAATTTTACAATCATATTTTTCATAAGTATTATAACCAGCATAATCATCTACCCAATACCCAACAATTAAATTATCAGCAGTAAGAGGGCTTGCATCATTCTGTCCATTATTCTTTGGGTAAAAATTACACCCCACCAACACCAAACAAGCAACGAACATCATCGCTGCAAACAAACGAGAAAATTTAATATTTTTCATTATTTCCTTCCCGGGAACCGAACTTGCGCAATTCCCCAAAGTTGAGATATCCCTTCATACGAAGGGCGTGTACCAAAGTTTCCGGACTCGCAGAATTCGGAACTAACCTTCCCAGACCCGGATGGTTCCAGTGGTTGTAACAGTCCTTAGAAAGATTATCGGGTCAAGCCCGATAATGACAATCGTCTGCATACCGTTGCGCATTCAGCTCAGGCCTCTCACCTGATTCCATTGAAATACACGCACAGAATATAACATAATACTTACTTTTTGTCATTTATGTACTGAATGTATATTAATTATGGCGATGAACGAGCCGCACAGGCTCAAGACCTTCCTCTCGAAAAAGTTCTGGATTTGCAGAAAGAAGTTATCAAGAAAGCATAAACAAACACTTCTCTGTCATTTTTATTCTGCTTTTTTTTCAGATTATAAATTAAATTTCCCACCCCTCCGATTTAAAGGAACGTTTAAATTGGACACTCAAAAATAAGAAAATTCTTAATTTTCTTAAAAAAATGCAAAAAATTCAAAAAAATTGATTTTTTTACACACATACTTATAGAGTGAAAATCAGGTTCACAATCAGAGATAGCACTACATATAGCGTTTTATAAGGGAATCGCCCGATTGAACAAAAAATAAGAAATTTCTTGCTTTTCCTTTTTTTTATCTTATAATTTTTAACTATGTACGAAAAAAAAGTTCGTTTTCTTTTATTAAGAAAATTATCTGTCGGCACCGTTGATGAAGGCGATACTTGGAACTTTTTTTCAAAAAAAACAATACGCATTTTTTTCAAAACGGAGGTAGTTATGAAAAAAATAACAAAATTGTTGGGAGGCGGAGTTGCTATTGCGGCACTCATCCTCGCATCTTGTAATGGAGCTGTTACTCCAATCAGTTCAGATACTGTTGTAGATTTGGACACTCCTGCAATATATGCTAAGGCATATCCTGGTGTAAACATCGTTTCTTGGGAACCTGTTTCTGCCGCAAAAAGTTATGATGTATATCGTTATGAAAACGATAATTTGTCAAACAAAACAAAGCTAAATTATGCTTATTCATCTGGTACTTACTGTATTGAAGATTTCAATATTCAGAATGATGTAAACTATACCTACAAGATTATGGCTGTAGGAACTCTTGGTCGTTCTGTTGTAACAAAAGACAGTAAATTGGGTTCTGTAAGCGTTAAAGGTATTGTTCCACCAAAAGATGTAAGCGCATTGAATCTTGCAGCTTACGAAGGCGGATACAATGGAAAGGACGCAAAAGAACTTTCAGATGATGAAAAGAACAACAAACTTCTTACCGCTGAAAAAACAAAGATTTACTTTAACAAAGGACAGTTCAATGTTTCTTTCCCAGCAAAAGCATATCTGAAATATTCAGTTTTGCTTTCTGAAGGAGATGAATATGCAATAACAAAAGTTGAGCCAGGTGTAACAACCGGAAATACTGTAACAACAGTAAACAACAACTCTGTTATTTCATTAGATTCACTTTCAACATATAAATCTGGTAAACATGCTATTTATATTAAAGTAGCTTCAAAGAATACAGATTTCCATAATTATGAACTTATTCGTGTTGGTGAAGTAGAAAATAAACTTCTCAACCTTGATTGGATGAATGATGGTACTGGTACATGGAAAGCATGGAATGAAGCATGTGGTATTAGTAATTATTACATTGACAACATGACAACAGCCCGCATTAAATTCAAGGCTCCTATTCTTAGTTCTACAAAGTCAGCTGCTCCAGCTTCTTATATCAAACTCTATAGAGAACTTGATGGAAATCCAGGTCTTATAGCTGTAGACGCAGCTATTAAGTCTTATACAGAAACTGATGGTACAGTTTACTATTACGCAGATGTTGCAAATGACAATAACTACAGATACGTAGTTGTTGTTACAGATGGTAACGGAGCATTTGCAAGTGAAATCGCTTCTACAACAGTTTACACTTGGAAGAACCTTGCATCTGGTGTATCAGCAAGTGGTTCTCCAATCACGCTTGATAACGATGGTAAGGCTAACGATGTTAAGTGGACAATTAACTTAACAGATACAAATAGAACTATTAAGGGTGTATACAGTCTTGTATGGAATACTAATTCAACTAATGCTCCTGTTGTTACAGACTTCGACAAGACAAAGGCACTTACAGCAAAACTTAATTACAACAATACAAATTCTAAAGAATATGTTGTATACGAAAAGAACCTTGCAGACGGTAAAGCATACCTGCTCGTTGAATTCAGCGAACCAAATAAGACAGATAACTATGTAATTTCTTCTGCAGTAGCAGTAAGCAACACTGTTGCACCAGAACTTAAGGGAATTACTGGTGTAACTATTACAGATGGAATTACTAACTCAACTGCAATAGCCGCTACAGCTCTTGATACAGACAAGAAGTCTAATGATATTAAGTGGAAGGTAACATTACCTAACACTTATACAACATTCAAGGCTTACTTACTCACAAGAGATAAGAGTGGAACTCCAGACTTTGCAGAATTTGATACAACAACAGCTCTTCCAGCTGTAGCTGAAAGTCAGCCTAACCTTACAACTTACTACATCTATACAAAAGATATTGCTGCTGAAAAGTATGCATCCCTCCTTGTAATTGCAAGCCGCACAGGTTATGTTGATAGCTATACAGCTAAGACAGCAAACCAGATTTCTGCTAATCCAAGCTTCACAAACGGTGTTACTCTTTCAATCAGCAACGCTTACGATAATTCAACAACATTGGCTACTACAACAGCAGAGTCAACATGGAAGAAGAATGATTTGATTATCAATGTTTCTGAATCAATCAATGAAACTTCAGATTCTATTGCAAACTACACTTATGAGTTGTTCCGTACAACTTCTACTGTAGCTACTGATTTGAATAATAATACAATCACATTCAAGTATAACACTGCAGACTGGAAGTCTCTTGGTAAACTCACAATGAACAAGTCTGCTGCTTACAATGCAGCTGCAACAAACAATACTTATGTAGCAGTTTACAAAGATACAGACCTTGCAGACGGTGTATATGCTTACAAGGTAATCAAGTCTAATGGTGTTGAAAGTGCTTCTACAGATATCAAATATCAGAAGATTACTGCAAATGAAGATGTAAGTGGTATTAAGTTCAGCCCTAATATCATTAGTGCAAACTGGAAGGCTTTGACATCAACAACTGGAGTTGCAAAGAATGATGTTGAAATTGAATTCCAGAAGAATAATACTACAAATGCAAATGTAACAGATACTGCTACAGGTAATGTTATCTCTAAAGTAGATGAAATTATTGAAGAAGGTGTTACTTACTCACTTTGGCGTACAACTTTTGAAAGCACCAATAAAGACAACAGCAATAGCATGATTGAAACTGTATTTACAAAAGTTGGAGACTTTAAAGCTCCAACAGGAACTAATGGTACTTATACAAAATATACAAAAGATGCTGCTGGAAACTGGACATCTGCTGCTGCAAATTATGTAGATTATTACACATACAAGTACACAGATAAGGATCTTTCAACAGGTAAATCATATAAGTACATTGTAGTTGCTTCTAAGGCTGGTTACGAATCTAAGATTTCTACAGGTACAGCATCTGTTACTGGAAAGAACTAATCGAAATATATGTTCTTGAATGGACTTTTTATTAAATAAGTTTTGCAGAGGCATAAAGCTGCTTCACGGCAGCTTTACAGGCTAATGCAATTTGCCTCCTTTTTGGGGCTGGCTTTTTATAAGTCAGCCCCTCTGTTTTTAACGGACAAGGTACTCGGCAAGTTCTTCAGCCTTCATCATAATCACTTTGGCACCATGCTCTTCCAGAAACTTCTTTCCGCGGAAGCCCCAGTCAACACCAATCACATCAAGGTCTGCATTCATTCCAGTCTGCATATCAACATCAGAGTCCCCAATGAAAACTGCCTTCTGACCATCAGATTTTCCGTCCATTCCTGCTCGATTCAAAATCTCATAAATACCATCTGGAGCTGGCTTTGGTGGCATACCAGGGCGACTACCGGAAATGATATCAAAAAGACCCGGGAAATAATCATCACAAAGAGCAATTGCAGCAGGCTCAACCTTATTTGTGTTTACGGCAATTCTAATTCCTGCCGCACGCAAGGCTTTAATGCATTCAGGAATACCGGCATAAGGTGCAGTTTTGATTGCACAATGTTCTTCATAGTAAGCAATAAAATCAGCCAGAATCTTATCAAACTCAGGATTCTCACGCCCCTGAGGAATTGCCCGTTCAATCAGCTTTGGAATACCGTTTCCAACCATAAAACGAACTTCATCCAGTGTGTGCAACGGCAGCTTATATTTTTCAAGAATCACATTAAGTGAATCAGTCATATCATCCAGAGTATTAAGGATGGTTCCGTCCATATCAAAAATTGCAAGTGAGTATTTCATAATGAGTGGTATTATAATGAGGCAGTAAAAAAAATACAATTTTTAAGTCGTTTTTTTATATATTTTTACAATTTATGATA
>CAMNBC010000086.1 GCA_946532115.1 uncultured Treponema sp. | reverse complement strand
TTTTTTTACTAACGACCGTTCATTTTCTTCTAAACTAATTAACGTTAGTTACCGATATATTTAGTATGAGTAAGAAGAATATTTCACAGGAAAAGATTATTCAGGCTTTTTTAGCCAGTGCGTTTGATAAAAGTGCAGGTGCCACATCCTTGGCAGATGTATCAGAAGGCTTGGAGATAAAAAAGGCTTCTCTTTATAATCACTTTGAAAGCCGCGATGCAATGTATGCTGCATCAATCGCTTATAGTGCACAGGAGATTGGAGCCATCAGTTTTTTGGAAGAAAAAACTTTAGAGAGCATCAAGGGTGGAAAGGCTGCTCCTTCTGCAGTTTTCAAAAAATTGATTACCCGTTATTTTGAGCTTTTTGAGAATGAACCATTATTCCAGATTTATGTTTTCATTCACAGTGAGCAGTATTTTAATCTTGAAGCATTGAAGATTGTGGAAGGGGAAAACAATCAGCTTTGTGATTCAATTAAAGACATGCTTTCTGCATTTGTTGCTGCAAAGAAAATCGATAAGAAATCTGAAAAGGAACTTAAGGATATTTCTGCTGAGATTGCCGCTGTGATTATTCAGCACTGTGATGCTTACATTGCTGCAAGAAAGGAAACTGTTCGTCAGAATCCGGACAGTAAAGCAGGCGGACTTTTTGCACTTCCAACAGATGAAGCAGCCCTTAGCCGCACTCTCAAACTGGTTGAGACAATGCTTAAGTCTCTTTAATTACTATGTCATCCCGAACTTGTTTCGGGATCTTCTGGTAGATGCTGAAACTAGTTCAGCATGACTTTATTTATTGTAGATCTCCTGTACTTCTGCAGTATATTCACCATCATCATTACGTACTACAAGCGGCGGTTCAATCGTGAGCCGTCGCTTTGCATTTTTACGTGCTTCTATCAAAACCATATTAGGCTCTTTGTCTGCAAAAGGAAAAATCAACTGCATTCTCTTCATTTCCATTTTGTGTCTTTCCAATGCAGAAAAAATCTCCGGTAGTCGGAATGGTCTGTGAATCATAAAAAACTTTCCGTGAGTTGCCAGGAGTGTGTCTGCTGCTGCAATAACATCTTCAAGGGTACACAACACTTCATGCCGTGCAATAGTTTTTGCATCAAGCGAATTAGATTTTCCGTGTTCATCAATCATATATGGAGGATTACAGGTAACGACGTTAAAACTATGCCGGGCAAATATTTTATCAGAATCTTTCAGATCACCGTTTACTATTTGAATCTGTTCAGTAAGGTTGTTCAGTGCAACACTGCGCGCTGCCATTTCTGCTGATTCTTTTTGAACTTCTAGACCAACAAAATGTGCGCTTTCACATATGCTATTCATCAGCAGAGGAATTATTCCTGTCCCTGTCCCCAGGTCAATAACAGAGTTACCTTTACGTACTTCTTTTCCTGCAAAATCTGCCAGAAGCACAGCATCAATTCCAAACTGAAAGCGTTCTGTATCCTGAATGATTTTATATCCGTTTTTTAATGTATCAATCTGTTCCATAATTATGATATCAAAATATCAAACATTGCCATTTTTCTTCAATACCCGAAGTTTTAAGATTTTTCAAAAAAAGTTTTTGTTGCTTTTGTGAAAATATCACATATAATTTAAAGTCTATGAGAGATAAGAATATTAAGATTTCAGTTTACTCAAAGGTTTTAAGTCTTCTTTTGGCAATTATTGTTTCATCTACAGCAATAATTGGAACGGTAGCATATGGAATTTCTTCAAAATCATTAAAAGCATCGGTTTCACGGCATCTTGATGCCATTTCCTCTAATCTTGCAAATACCATTGATAGTATGAATGAAAAGGAATTTGCCCTGATTGAAGGTCTGGCAAAACTGGATATTATTTGTGATGAAGATGTTTCCCTTGAAGAGAAGAGTAAGGTGCTTACAGCCGTTAGAAAAAGATTAGGCAGTCGTTATGAAAATCTTGCCTTTTATTCTAAGAACGGAGATGCAATGCTTGCAGA
The DNA here is from genome assembly GCA_946532115.1 of uncultured Treponema sp. Classification (GTDB taxonomy): domain Bacteria; phylum Spirochaetota; class Spirochaetia; order Treponematales; family Treponemataceae; genus Treponema_D. Next base: position 5,773 of record CAMNBC010000086.1, on the reverse strand, counting down.
CGGAACTGTAAGAAACTTTAAAGGTGCTGTTTATCTTGAAGCGGCATTAAGAGGCGAAAGATTTATTTCTGAACCTGCCTTTACAGCAGTTACGGGCAAAGTAATGCAGAATTATACAGTTCCAGTTTATGGAAAGAATAATACACCAATAGGAGCAATTGTTCTTATTATCAATGGAAACGGTATTCTTGAAGTTATCAAAAATATTGATATGGGTGGCGGAATTCATCCTTCTGTAATTCATCGTACTAAGCAGATAACTATTGCAAATGCAAACGAAGGTACAGATGAGAATTCTAATGATGAAGAACTGGATACAACTCAGGGGCTAGGTCTTATTTTGCAGCATATTTTTGATGGAAAAGAAGGTCAGGAAGACTTTATTGATCCAACAATCGGCCTGCATATGATTGTTTCTTATAAGGGTATTCCTAAAACAGAATGGAGTATTTTTGCCGTTGCTCCTTATGATTTTTATTTTGGCTCGTTAAAACATATGCGCTTTGTAATAATCATGATTATCGTTATAACGGTAATTCTTTCTATTATTATAAGTGCATTTATTGTAAGGTTTATTGTTAAGCCTCTTAATACTGTAAAATCTTCTATTGAAACTATTGCCAGTGGTAATGCGGATCTTACACAGCGTATTCCAAATACTTCTCGTGATGAAATTGGAGATGTTGTAAAGGGCTTCAATTCGTTTGTTGAAATGCTGCAGGGAATTGTCCGTAATCTTCAGAAATCAAAAGAGAATCTTATTACAGTAGATAATGGTTTACAGGAAAGTACACAGGATGCAACTTCTTCGATTACAGAAATCATTGCCAACATTGAAAGTGTTAATGGTCAGATTTTGAATCAGGTTGATGCGGTAGATGAAACCGCGGGCGCAGTAAATCAGATTAGTTCGAACATCAGCTCTCTTGAAAGAATGATTGAATCTCAGGCGGCAAGTGTAACAGAGGCTTCTGCAGCTGTAGAAGAGATGATTGGAAACATCAATTCTGTTAACAATTCTGTAGGAAAAATGATTTCTTCATTCAAAAACCTGCAGAATCATTCTAATGACGGATTTACTACTCAAAATAATGCTAACGAAAAAATTATGCGTATTGAAGAGCAGTCAAAGATGCTTCAAGATGCAAATACTGCTATTGCAAATATCGCAGAGCAGACAAACCTTCTTGCTATGAATGCGGCAATTGAAGCAGCACATGCTGGAGATGCTGGTAAAGGATTTGCGGTTGTTGCCGATGAAATCCGAAAGCTTTCCGAAACTTCAACTGATCAGTCTAAAACAATTGGTTCTGAGCTTCAGAAGATTCAGACAACAATTCAGGAAGTTGTTGATGCTTCTAATGAAACAAATACTGTATTTACAGCTATTGCCCAGAGTATTAATGAAACCAGCCAGATTATCGAACAGATTAAGGGAGCAATGGAAGAACAGCAGATTGGTTCTAAACAGATTATTGAAGCTTTGCAGTCTATGAATAATTCTACATCTGAAGTTCATTCTGCATCTAATGAAATGTCTGAAGGAAACAAGCACATTCTGGGTGAAATTCATAAGCTTCAGATGTCTACAGATACAATTAAAGACAGTATTAAAGAGATGCACATTGGAGCAGACAGAATTAATGCAACAGGTGCTGCTCTATCTGTAATTTCCAGCCGAGTTGCCGATAATATAAAGCAGATAGGTTCGGAGATTGATTTGTTCAAAGTATAAAAACTTTGAAAATGAATTATATCAGATTCTTTAGAAATCTCGGGACCTTGCCTCGGGATTTTTAAATTTGAAAAATAAAATCTTTTAACAAAATTTAAATGCTGTGTTATAATTAATCTATATATTTTTCGAAGAAGGTGAGAATATGGGGTCAAAACTACGTGTAACACTTACAGTAAAATTATTAATTATGTTTCTTGCTGTTATTCTATTTACAAGTATTACAATTGGTGCTGTTGCATACAGTACTGCATCAAAAGGAATGACACAGAGCGTTTTCAGTCATATTGATGCTGTTTCTTCTGATGTTGTAAATCAGATTGTTGGAATAAATGAAAAACATCTTACTTCAATCCGCTTTATTGCGAATCTTGATTTTATGAAGGATGAAACGGTTCCACTCGCTGACAAGCAAAAAGCTTTGACAACTATTGTTACAGCACTAGGGAAGAAATACGAAAACGTTGCGTTTTATGATAAAGATGGAAATGCCATAACTGCTGACGGGCGAATGATAAATATGGCAACCCGCGTATATTTTACTGAGCCTATGGCTGGACGAGATTATATTTCTAATCCTGCATTCAGTCCAATCACAAATGGAATCCTTCAGCAGTATAGTGTTCCGGTTTTTAATAATAGTGGAAAGCCAATTGGTGCAGTAGTAATGCTTATTAATGGTAATGCGCTGTATGATACAATTGTAAATTTTGATATGGGTGGGGGCATGCATCCTTCTGTAATTGACTGGAAGGAGGGTGTTACTATTGCCAATGCAAATGAAGGAACTGACGAAAGTGCAAATGGAAGTGAAGGAGAAGGTCTTAGTGAAACAGAAGGTTTAGGACTTATTCTTAACAATATTTTTGCCGGAAAAGAAGGTATAGAATCATTCGTAGATCCAAACATTCATGCTCACCTTATCGCTTCATATAAAAAAGTTCCGGGAACAACCTGGACAGTATTTGCTGTAGCACCTTACATGGTTTACTTTGGAAGTCTTTCAAAAATGCAGAAGACTCTTGCTTTCATTATTACGCTGACAATTGTTATTGCAGTTATTATTATTGCATTCCTTGTCAGACTTCTTGTAAGCCCTCTTAGAACTGTAAAAACTTCAGTTAATACAATTGCAAGCGGAAATGCTGATCTTACACAGCGTATTCCAACAGCTACAAATGATGAAATTGGTGATGTAGTAAATGGATTTAATGCTTTCGTAGAAAAACTTCATGGAATTGTCTCTAATCTTAAGATTTCAAAGAATAACCTTATGCAGGTAGATACAGGCCTTCAGGAGACTACACAGGATGCTTCTGCATCAATTACGGAAATTATTGCTAATATTGAAAGTGTTAATAAACAGATTGTTTCTCAGGCTGATTCTGTACAGGAAACTGTCGGTGCAGTAAATCAGATTAGTTCAAATATTGATTCTCTTGAACGCATGATTGAATCTCAGGCTGCTTGTGTAACAGAAGCTTCAGCTTCGGTAGAAGAGATGATTGGAAACATCAATTCTGTAAATAATTCTGTCGTAAAGATGATTGATTCGTTCCATACTTTGCAGACTCATTCTTCAGAAGGTTTTACGACTCAAAACAACGCAAATGAAAAGATTATGCGCATTGAAGAACAGTCAAAGATGCTCCAGGATGCCAACACAGCAATTGCAAATATTGCGGAACAGACAAATCTTCTTGCAATGAATGCAGCAATTGAAGCGGCACATGCAGGTGAGGCCGGAAAGGGATTTGCGGTAGTTGCTGATGAAATCCGTAAACTTTCAGAAACTTCTACAGATCAGTCTAAGACAATTGGTTCTGAGCTTCAGAAGATTCAGCAGACAATTGAAGAAGTTGTTAGTGTTTCTGCGGAAACTAACACGGCATTTACTGCAATTGAGCACAGTATTACAGAAACCAGTCAGCTTGTTGAACAGATTAGAGGTGCAATGGAAGAACAGCAGATTGGTTCAAAACAGATTATTGATGCTCTGCAGTCTATGAACAACTCAACTTCAGAAGTACGTTCTGCTTCAAATGAAATGTCTGTAGGCAATAAACATATTATGGACGAAATTTCTAAGCTTCAGGAAGCCACAGATACTATGAAAGGAAGTATCGATGAAATGCATATTGGCGTAGAACGAATGAATGCAACAAGTGCAGCCCTTACTGTAATCACAGGAACTGTAGCTGATAATATTAAACAGATTGGAAGCGAAATAGATTTGTTCAAAGTATAAGTTATGTATAGATTTCTGTGTACAAAACCAGAATAAATCAGTTTATGTCTCATTCCCGGGCAACAAGCCCGGGGATTTTTTTAATAGCGAATTCTCTTGCATTCCGTTTAAAATCCTTATATACTGATTTATAATGACAAAAACCAGTAAAAATGTCATTTATCTTGGAGTATAAAGTATATGATTTTCGATGAAAACTACACTGTTCCAAAGATGTTGAAAGCAACTTCTGAACAGTTTCCTGAAGTTGTTGGACAGATGAAGCGTATTAAAAACGGACAGTTTGAGCCGGTTTTATATCGTGAGGAGTATCAGTATGGACTAGACTTTGGTGCAGCTTTACTTAGTATTGGTGTTCAGCGTAGAGATCCAATTGGTCTTATTTCAGATAACCGTGCAGAATGGCTCTATGTAGATTTTGGTATTATGAACATTGGTGCGGTTGATGTTCCTCGTGGTTGTGATGCAACACCGATTGACCTTGAAAAAATTCTTTCTATAACTGAAGCAAAATATGTAGTAGCGGAAAATAATTCTCAGGTAACAAAGATTTTGTCGCTCAAGGACAAGCTGCCTGCTTTGAAAATTCTGATTTCTATTGAAAGCGATGTAAAGCCTGAGACTTTTGAGAATGCAAAGAATACTGGCGTAGAAGTTTTACTCTATGCAGATCTTATGAAGGCTGGCCAGAAATGGCGAATCGAAAATAAAGGAAAAATTGAAGAAGAAGTTGAAAAAGGTAAGGGTGATGATCTTGCAACAATCATCTTTACTTCTGGTACAACAGGAACTCCAAAAGGTGTAATGCTTACACACCATAACTTCCTTGCTCAGCTGGATGAAATTCCAGAGCGTATCTTCTTGAACCCTGGTGACAGAGCATTGAGTGTTCTTCCTGTATGGCACGTATTTGAACGCGAAGTTGAATATGTAATCATCATTCAGGGTGCTACACTTTGTTATTCTAAGCCGGTTGGTTCAATTCTTCTGGCAGACTTTAAGACTCTTAATCCACATCTGCTTCCTGCTGTTCCTCGTGTATTTGAAGCTGTTTACGACGGAATCACAAAGAAAATGCGTAAGACTGGTGGAATTGTACTTGCAATGTTCAACTTCTTTGTAAAAGTTGCAAAAGTGCAAAAGGCAATGTCACGTCGTATGTTTAATAAGAATGCATGTTATTCGCGCTATCACACGGTATTCTGGTGGATTTTATGTCTGATTCCATGGACTCTCTTGTGGCCTATTTACGCACTTGGTGACCTTATCGTATTCAGAAAGATTAAGTCTATGCTTGGAACTAACTTCCGTGCCGGTGTTGCTGGCGGTGGTGCCTTCCCTAAGTTTATTGATGAATTCTTCTGGGCTATTGGTGTTCAGATTGTAGAAGGTTACGGTCTTACAGAAACAGCTCCAATTGTTGCTGTTCGTCCGATGGCAGATCCAATCTTCAGAACTATTGGTTCTCCAATCCGTGGTGTTGAAGCCCGCATTGTAGATCCTCAGGATGGTTTTGTTCTTGGTCGCTGTAAAGAAGGTGTGCTTCAGATTAAGGGACCTACAGTAATGAAGGGCTATTATAAACGTCCGGATCTTACTGCTAAGGTTATTAATGAAGAGGGCTGGCTTGATACAGGTGACCTTGCAATCATGACAATTCATAATGAGCTTTGCATTAAGGGGCGTATTAAAGATACAATCGTTCTTCGTGGCGGTGAAAATCTTGAGCCTCTTCCAATTGAAACAAAGCTTTCTGAATCCCGCTTCATTAAGCAGGCTGTTGTTGTTGG
>CAMNBC010000085.1 GCA_946532115.1 uncultured Treponema sp. | reverse complement strand
TTGATGCTATTGAGCGCGGTGAGGACCGTGAGATTTTCAAGGAGACTATGAAATCACTTGGAATTGATACTCCACGCTCGGGAATCTGTCACACTGTAGAAGGTGCTGAAAAAATTGCTGAAGAAATCGGCTTCCCTCTGGTAGTAAGACCTGCTTACACTATGGGTGGTCAGGGTGGCGGTTTCTGCTACAATGTTGAAGAGCTGCGCACTATTGTTGCTAACGGTCTGGATCTTTCTATGACTCACCAGTGTTTGATTGAAGAGTCTATTCTTGGCTGGGAAGAGCTTGAAGTTGAAGTTGTCCGCGACTCTAAGAATCAGATGGTTGCAATCTGTACTATTGAAAATATTGACGCCGTTGGTGTTCACACTGGTGACTCTTTCTGTGCCGCTCCTTTCATGACTATTGATAAGGATCTGGAAAAGAAGCTCCAGGAAATGGCCTTCAAGATTGTTGAAAATATCGGCGTAATTGGTGGTACAAACGTTCAGTTTGCTCACAATCCTAAGACTGGCCGTGTTGTTATTATTGAGATTAACCCACGTACTTCACGTTCTTCTGCTTTGGCTTCTAAGGCTACAGGTTTCCCTATCGCGCTGATTTCTGCAAAACTTGCCAGTGGTTTGACTCTCGACGAGATTCCTTACTGGCGTGATGGCACTCTTGAAAAATATACTTTGGGCGGCGCTCCTGATGGAGACTACGTTGTTCTTAAGTTTGCCCGCTGGGCTTTTGAAAAGTTCCGTGGTACAAAAGATGAACTTGGAACTTCTATGAAGGCCGTTGGTGAAGTTATGGCCATCGGTAAGAACTTTAAGGAAACTTTCCAGAAGGCTATTCGTGGTCTTGAAAACGGCCGCAGCGGTCTTGGTTTTGCTAAAGACTTTAATAAGAAGAGCGCTGATGAACTTTGCGAAATGCTTAAGACTGCTTCGAGCGAGCGCTACTTCCAGCTTTATGAGGCAATCCGTAAGGGTGTTCCACTTTCTAAGCTTTCTGAAATTACATACGTTAAAGAGTTCTTCCTCCAGCAGATGAAAGAGCTTGTTGATTTGGAAGAGGAAATGCTTAAGAATCCTGGACGTGTTCCTGAGGACAAGCTTTTGATTCAGGCTAAGAAGGACGGCTTCAGCGACAAGTATTTGAGCAAGATTTTGAAGGTTGCTGAAAAAGATATCCGCAAGCGCCGCAACGAGCTTGGTATTAAAGAAGCATGGCTCCGCGTTCCTGTAAGCGGTGTTGAAAATGCCTGCTACTACTACTCAACTTACAATGCAGAAAAAGACACTTCTGTTGCCAGCGACAACAAAAAGAAGATTATGATTTTGGGCGGTGGTCCAAACAGAATTGGTCAGGGTATTGAGTTTGACTACTGCTGCTGTCATGCGGCTATGCAGCTCAAAGAGCTGGGCTACGAGACAATCATCGTAAACTGCAACCCTGAGACTGTATCTACTGACTATGATACTTCTGATAAGCTCTACTTCGAGCCAGTTACAACTGAAGACGTTCTTCAGATTTACGAAAAAGAAAAGCCATTCGGAGTTATCGTTCAGTTTGGTGGACAGACTCCTCTTAACATTGCCCGCGAACTTCAGGAAAACGGCGTAAACATCCTTGGTACAAGCATCGATTCAATCGACATCGCCGAAGACCGCGACCTCTTCCGCCACATGATGGAAAAACTTGAAATCCCAATGCCAGAAAGCGGAATGGCAATTGACTTTAATGAAGCTAAGGCTTGTGCTGACAAGATCGGCTACCCTATCATGATTCGTCCAAGCTTTGTTTTGGGCGGACGCGGAATGGAAGTAATTTATGATGAAGCAACTTTGAAGGAATATGTTGAAAAGGCTGTTGGTGTAACTCCAGACCGCCCACTTTTGATTGACCGCTTCTTAAAGAACGCGCTTGAGTGCGAAGCTGATGCTTTGGCTGATTCAACACACGTTTACATTCCGGCCGTTATGGAACACGTTGAGCTTGCTGGTATTCACTCTGGTGACTCAGCTTGTGTAATTCCTCCGGTAAGCATTCCAGCTGACAACCTTGCAACTATCAAAGAATATACAAAGAAAATTGCAGAAAGCCTTCACGTTTGCGGTTTGATGAATATGCAGTACGCAATTGAAAACGGAAAGGTTTATGTAATTGAAGCAAACCCTCGTGCATCACGTACAGTTCCTCTCGTATCAAAGGTTTGTGACACACAGATGGCCCGCCTTGCAACAAGAATGATGCTTGGTGAATCTTTGGAAAGCCTCGGCCTCAAAGACAAGAAGATTCCTTACTACGGAGCAAAAGAAGCTGTTCTTCCATGGGCACGCTTCCCTGGAGTTGACCCAATCCTCGGACCAGAAATGCGTTCTACAGGTGAAGTTCTTGGTTTGGCAGAAAACTTCCCTCTGGCATTCTATAAATCACAGGAAGCTGCAGGAAGCGAACTTCCACACGCACCAGCTGCATGGGAAAACAAGAAGGTTCTTATTTCCCTCAGTAACAAAGAAGGCCAGAAGGATCAGGTTCTCGAAATCGGTAAGACTCTGAAGAACCTCGGCTTCACACTGGTTGGAACTCAGGGCACAGCAGACTTCTACAACGCAAACGGAATCAAGTGTGACGTTGTAAACAAGATTGGTGCCGGCCGCCCAGACGTTGTGGATTTGATTATGAACAAGGAAGTTTGCCTGGTAATCAACACACCAAAAGCAAAACGCAACTACGCCGAAGACCGCAAGACAATCCGCAAGGCTTGTTTGAAGTACAAGGTAAGCTACATCACTACAATTGCCGGCGCACTTGCTGCTGTTAAGGGAATTGAGAGTGTTAAGAATGGTAACGGTGGCGAGGGTGGAGTTAAGAGCCTCCAGGAATATCATTCGTTGATTAAATAAACACCGAAGCACGGTGGTTGTGTAGCCCGTAAGGGCGTATCGAAACTCTCATTATGTAAAACCAATCTGATTTATTTCAGATTGGTTTTTTTATTTTAATCGTTCAAATGCTCTTGTAATATTTTCAGAAATTGTCTCTTTTAATTGTTTTTCTAATGTCTGGATTTCTACAGCTCTAATTTCTGGTCTATTTATTTGTTGTAAAGGAAATTGTTCAATAAACAAACTTGCCACAGGAATTTCAAAAAGTTCTGCAACAGATTCTATAAGCTCTAAAGACATTCCTCTTTTACCAGACTCTATCTGTGCCAAAAAAGGTGCTGTTATTTGTAATCTATCGGCAAGATATACTTGAGTCCACCCCTTTCCTATTCTTAGGGTTCGTATATTATCACCTAAAATCATCTTGATTTTTGACATGGCCTAATAATATAGCTTGCAGTGAATAACAACTTGTTCTTTTAGCTAGAAAAGATTAAACTATAAGCTAATCAGAAATAACTTAGAATATATGTTAATTTTCCAGTGTGTAGATAAAAAACTGATAAAATTCCTCCTCGTTGGACTAATAAATACTGCAGTCGGCGCTGGAGTTATGTTTATTCTGTATAATTTAGTTAATTTCAATTACTGGATTTCATCAGCTAGTAATTATATTGTTGGTGGAATTGTCAGCTTTTTTCTGAATAAATACTTTACGTTCAAAAATCACGAAAAATCTTTGAAACAAGTTTTGTATTTCATTTTAACGCTTGCTGTTTGTTACGTTCTTTCATATTTAATTGCTAAAAGAGTTGTTTACATGTTGCTTTCAACCCAATCAGAAAAATTAAGAGATAATATTTCAATGCTTACTGGAATGTGTCTTTATACAATTCTAAATTATTTTGGTCAACGACTTTTTGTATTTGCCAAAAAGGAAGTGAATAATGAATAAACCGATTATTTCACTCGTGGTTCCATGTTTTAATGAGGAAGAATCTATTCCAAAATTTTATGATGAAGCAAATCGTGTCTTAAAAGAAATGAACCTTTTTGAAGTTGCAGAATTTGTTTTTGTCGATGATGGCTCTTCTGATGGAACTATGAATATTATCCACAAACTTGAAAATAAAGATGAGCGAATTCACTTTATTAGTTTTTCAAGAAATTTTGGAAAAGAAGCTGCTTTATATGCTGGACTTTCAAAATCAGTTGGGCTGTACACCGCAGTGATGGATGCAGATTTACAGGATCCTCCATCTCTACTACCACAAATGCTTTCTGCAATTCGAAATGAAGGATATGACTGTGCCGCAACCAGACGTGCTACAAGAAATAATGAGCCTCCGATACGTTCTTTTTTCGCTCGCAAATTTTACAAAATTATGGGAAAGCTGAGTAACGTTCCGGTAGTAGATGGTGCACGGGATTTTCGTTTGATGACTGAAAAATATAAAAACGCAGTTCTTTCTTTATGCGAACGAAATCGATTTACAAAAGGTATATTCCCATGGGTTGGCTTTAATACAAAATGGTTTTCTTATGACAACATTGAACGCATTGCTGGAAAAACAAAATGGTCATTTTGGAAACTGTTTTTATATTCAGTCGATGGAATTATTGGATTTTCAACAAAACCTCTTGCGTTTTCCGGTGTAGCTGGGATTCTTGGAATCCTTCTTTCTTTTATTTTAATAGTATTCATTATTATTCGAAAACTTGTATTTAGTGATCCAGTTCAGGGATGGGCAAGCCTTGTATGTATAATTCTGTTCGTAAGTGGAGTTCAATTATTCACTATAGGAATTACAGGTTTATACATTTCAAAAATTTACACAGAAGTAAAACAAAGACCAATTTATATTGTCAAAGAGGAGAAATAGTATAATGACTAAAATTTCTAACACTTATCTTGATAAAAAGCATTTTTCATCAACAGAATTTATATTATTTTTAAAACAAAATAAGCTTTTATTCTTTATTTCTATTGTAACAACATTAATTGTGTATATCGGAAAACTTACAAATATATGTTTTGGAGTTGATTCAGAAATTCATATATCTACAAACCGCTATTTAAACTGGATGGAAATAGGAAGATTTGGTCTTGTTTGTTTACAAAAGCTTTGGACAAATATCCTTCCAAATAAAGAACTCTTTAATCCATGTCTAGCTGTATTCTTTGGTTGTACTTTTCTGTTTTTTGGAACTCTTCTCTGGTGTTTTGTAATAGACATGCTCTCAAATAATTCTGTAAAGAATTTTTGTTATATCCCATTTGCAGTGTTATTCATATCTCATCAAGTATGGGTGGAACAGATCTATTTTGTCTGCCAAAGTGCAGAGTGTCTATTTATAGTATTCCTCTCGCCTGTTGTAGTTTATCTGACGTTTAAAGGAATATGTACAAGAAATCTAAAGAAAACTATATCTGGTTTTATTCTTGCAATCTTTTGTGTAAGTATATATCAGGGTATAGTAATGCTGATTTTCTGTAGTATTTTTGCAACGTTTTTATTTTTCAAAGAAAATTCTAATCTTGAGAAAAATGAATACACAAAGATTTGTATAAGTTTACTTCTCTTGATGGTGGGAATTGTTGTTGTTTATGGTATTCTTGACAAATGTATTCAATTAATTTTCCATGTTGAACAATCAAACTATTTGGTTGGTCAATTAGGAGATGAAAATAGATCTATTTTTAGACAAATATTGAAATTAGGATTATATTTCTATAGTTTGTTTTTTGGAAATTTTCAGCCTATAAATAATATACTTGATCCATTTTTAGTAAAATTTGCGCGAACAGGTTGGACTGCAATTAAAGGAATGCATGAGCAAAATTTGATGGCGAATATAATTTATTTTCCTTTCTTTATTGTATTTTATGTAAAAGTTTTTAAAAACAAAAAAATTTCATTTTTATATGCAATGTCTGCATTAAGTATCATTTTTTGTATTCTTGCTTTTCCTATTCTGGGAGGAGGGGGAGTACCGTTACGTTCTCAGTACGTTTTACCTTTTGCAATTAGTTTTATATTCCTGTATGTCACAAATTCTTTTGAAAAATCTAAATATCAGGCAGTTTATAAAATATGTATGTTTCTATTTATAATTTGCGGAGCAAGACAGGTTCTCATCTCGTCAATGCTAAATTACTGCGATGTTATGCGATATAAATCAGATTGCCGGTTGTGCTCGGAAATTTCTGAAAAAATAAATACTGTATGTGATGACTCAAAAATTCCTGTATTTTTCTATGGTGTACATCATCCTGAAACCACCTCTAACTATGTAAAAGGAGAGGTTTGTGGTCATTCACCTTTTGAATGGGTTGATGAAAAAGAATTCTTTGACTGTACCGTCAGAGCAGTAGCATTCTTAAAATCTCAAGGTTATAATTACTTACCTGCAAATGAAAAAAGTATTGCAAAAAAAGCACGAAAAGCAGCTGAAAATATGCCAGATTTTCCAGCACAGGGATGCGCAAAAAACTTAGGTGATGTAATAGTAATTAGGCTTTCAGAATCACTATATATTTCTGAACAAAAAAATTGAATTAATTAAGAAAGTCTATTAATTGTGGATTGGATTATTAGAAACTGTCAGTTCATGTTTAAATAAAATATTAATTGTAATGGTAGCAATTTATGAGAGAATTCAACATAATAATTCAAAGTGATGTTTTACACCTTAATGTTTCTTTAGAAATTGATACTTTTAATCTCGATTTTTTATAGCAAAGATTTTCCATCTTCCACCATATCTGGTGTAACTAGGAATTCAGGATTTTCCTATGCCAAATCGCAATATATTAAACCGTATCCTGCTAGTTCCATTATTTCACCCAATGCCTAAAGGAAAAAAGTCCTCTTGAAAATTCCGTTATCATTTATCTTAAACAAAGGGCATTCATATTTTTCTTCGCCATTGTGACTATTGATATTAACCAAGTTCTCCATTTACCTGTAGTTTTAGACAGTCTTATTTCTTAAATTGCAGCATGAACTAATTTCAAAAATTTTTCTGGTGTAATGGCTGGTACAGTTGCATTCACAAAATCGTCTATATTTCGTGTAACGATATAATCAAGTTTACAAGCTATAGAAGACTGGTGTTGCATAGAGTCTTCCAAATCATCAAAGGCTTCATTATTTGCAGCGGCAATCATATCTGATTTATCTAACGAAGCTACATCAAAAACATAAAGGAATTTGTTAAAGACATCACGACATTCTTCAATAGAAAAATCTTCTGTTTCGTGGAGAATATAAAACATATTTGAGAAAGTATGTACTGCAATATAACCGTCAACAAGAGACAGACAACATTGGAGTACACGTTTTGAAAGTTCTAAATGTGGTTCTCGGAGTAGAATTACATCCAGAAGAATGTTTGTGTCAATTAAGACTTTCATATTTTCTCCGCATTGCTTGGGCTGCTTCTTTACGTCCGTTAAGGCTGATTTCAGGTTTTGCAGAACGGCCCATTGCAAAAAGTTCATCTAATGCCTGTTTTGCTTTTGCACGCTGTTCGGGAGTTTTTGAGTTCTGAAGAGGCTCATTTTTTCGAGGCATAGATTCTATAAACATGATGACGCTGAGAGTCTGTTCATCATCTAGAGTATCAATGTAATTAATCGCCTTTTGTCTTAATGCCATTGCTGCCATATTTTGCCTCCTGTCGTTTGAGATACTTATAATATAACACAGAATTTTTATTTTGTGGATATTTTTCTTTTTATAAACAGTGGGTGGACTGGGCGGGATAAAATAAGCAAATTGCGATAGCAATTTACCTATCGGGTTTTAGGGCGGAGCCCTAGGAGAAAGGAGTGCGGTGAAAACCGCGAAGCGGGTTGACCCCAGGGGGAAGGCTTTCCCCCTCACCATTATTGAAGATCTTGGTCTTGCTGAAAACTTCCCGCTGGCATTCTACAAGTCACAGGAAGCTGCC
>CAMNBC010000084.1 GCA_946532115.1 uncultured Treponema sp. | reverse complement strand
ATACAAATGCAAGTCCGATGGATACATCGGAAAAGATGAAGGCTCTGGAGGCGGCACGTCTTCAGATTGAAAAGCAGTTCGGCCAGGGCGCAATTATGAAGCTCGGCGATAAGGCAAATGCTGCAGGAATTGAAGTAATTCCTTCCGGCTCGATTTTGCTGGATGAGGCTTTGGGAATTGGCGGATATCCGCGTGGTCGTGTTATCGAGATGTATGGTCCAGAAAGTTCTGGAAAAACTACTCTTGCATTACACGCTATTGCAGAGGCTCAGAAGCTTGGTGGCGTTGCTGCTTTCGTTGATGCAGAGCATGCTCTGGACCCGGTTTATGCCAAGAACCTTGGTGTTAATATTGATGAGCTTTGGGTGTCTCAGCCGGACACTGGTGAGCAGGCTCTTGAGATTACGGAGAACCTTGTTCGTTCAGGTGCAGTTGATGTTGTTGTAGTAGATTCTGTTGCTGCTCTTACACCTGAGAAAGAAATTGAGGGTGAGATGGGTGATGCTGTAATGGGTATGCAGGCTCGTTTGATGAGCCAGGCTTTGCGTAAGCTTACAGCAATTATCGGTAAGTCAAATTGTATTGTAATTTTTATCAACCAGATCCGTATGAAGATTGGTGTTATGTTTGGTAATCCGGAAACTACAACTGGTGGACAGGCTCTTAAGTTCTATTCATCAGTTCGTCTGGAAATTCGCCGTACAGAAACTATTGACGGGAAGGGAGATGAAGATGCAATTGGAAACCGTGTTCGCGTAAAGATTGTTAAAAACAAAGTTGCGCCTCCATTCAGAAAGTGTGAACTTGATATTTATTTTGGTAAGGGAATTAATGCAAGTGCCTCTCTGCTTGATTCAGCAGTAAAGCATGGAATTATAGATAAACGTGGTGCATGGTATACAATGGGTGAAGATAAGATTGGTCAGGGCAAGGAAAATGCCGTGAACTTTATTGAATCTAATCCTGAAATTGCCGCAAACATCGAAGCTAAGGTTCGGGAGATTGTATTCCCCGGCCAGGTAATAGAGAAGAAAGAAACAAAGAAAACTGGAAAAAAAGCCGAAAAGGCTGAACCTGCACCAGATGCAGATGCTCCGGTTACAGGTGCTTTGTTTTAGTCAGATTATATAATGTGTCATTGCCGGCTTAACCCGACAATCTGTACATGACAGTGATGTGCAGATATTCGGGACAAGCCCGAAGATGACCTGTAAGTATGGTTTATGAAAAGAGTTTTATTGGGCCTGGGGTCAAATAAATCTTATAATAATAAAGCACCTCTTGAACTCCTTGCTGCAGCAGGCATGGAGTTGTGCCGCCTGATGAGTGACGTACATTTTAGTTCTGTTTATCAGACCAAGGCAATGTACGTTACAGATCAGGAGGATTTTTATAATGCGGCGGCAGTTGGCTATGTAGCTGATGATACAGACGCATTTGAGTTTTTACATAAAATAAACGAAATCGAGGCAAAGTATGGTCGTGACCGCGCGAAGGAAGTCCGCTTTGGTCCGCGCTCCCTCGATATAGATATAGAACTTTTTGGAGATGAACATATTAATGCTCATGATCTTCAGATTCCACACATCAGAATGGAAGAAAGAGCATTTGTTTTGATACCTTCCATTGAAGTTTTAAAATATTCTGCCGATGAAATAGTTAGGGAAAAATATAAAAAATGCCTTGAGGCCGTCGAAAAAACGGGTGGGGCTGAAGGAATTATAAAATTACAAGAATTCCCTAAGGCGGTAGAATATGGAAGAATTGGAAAATGATAATGGCGGAACAGCTGTTGCAGTAAAACATGCATATAGGGCTGGTGAATTTGAAGGTCCTCTCGATTTGCTTTGGACACTTATCCGCGAAAGCAAAGTAAATATTTATGATATCCCGATTGCTCAGATTACAGAGCAGTATCTTGAATATCTTGATTACGCAGTACAGACAGACCTCGGTGACCTTTCTGAATTTTACAGCTGGGCTGCAAAACTTATTTATATCAAAAGCCGCATGCTTCTTCCTGTAGAAGTAGCTTATGATGATGAGGAAGATGAAGATCCTCGCGCTGAACTTGTAGAAAAACTCATTGAATATCAGAAATTTAAGAAACTTTCTGCCCTTATGGAAGATCAGGAAGATGATTCTGAATGGAACTTTGAACGTAAAAAGATACAGCGTGTTCTTCCTTTTGATGAGACTGAAGAAATGTGGGAAGAAGTAGATACCTGGGAACTCCTTCAGCAGATGCAGGATATCTTTAAGTCTATCATGAAGCAGTATTCAAATGAAAAGATTTTGAATATGTATGAAGAGATTTCCGTAAACGAGAAAATCACTCTTATGAACGAACTGCTTGAAGATAAAAAAGAATGTCTGTTTACCGACCTTCTTACCAGACCTGGAAACGAAATGGATGTAATCTGTGCCTTTATGGCAATTCTTGAAGCCGTAAAATTTAAGATGATTACCATCTTCCAAAATAAGCTGTTTGGTGATATAAAAATATGCGCACGTGAGGATAATAATGGTTACGTGCCTACAGAAGAAGATCTGACATCAAACTAATCGTCATCCCGAACTTAGGGAGCGACGGCTGTAAGCCGTCAAAATGCTCCAGTGGAGCATTTTGAGCGAGTCTCCGAGCAGCTGTGCTGCGAAGGGGCAGGGATCTTTTTTATAAGATGCTGAAACAAGTTCAGCATGACGTTGGATAAACAAGGATATTATGGACTTTAATAAAGAAACTGCACTTGTTGAGACTATTTTGTTTTTGGAAAGTGAACCTCTTACCGCCAAGGTGCTTTCAAATAAGGCTCAGCTTTCAGAAGAAGTAACAGAAAAGTGCTTAGAAAAATTAAAAGAAAAATACATGGCAGAAGACTCCGGCATAGAACTTGTAATGATTACAGGCGGCTGGTGCCTTGCGCCTAAAAAAGAATACTGGGATGTATTAAAAGAGTTTTATGGTTCAAAACGAGAAGGCAGACTTTCAAAATCTGCAATGGAAACTCTTGCAATCATTGCTTACTCTCAGCCTATTACCCGCGCGGAAATTGAACAGATTCGTGGTGTTGGTGTTGATAATATGATTCGTCTTTTAATAGACCGCAATCTAATCAAAGAAGTTGGAAAAAAAGAGGCACCTGGTCGCCCAACACTTTTTGGAACTACAAAAGAATTCTTAAAGCTTTTCCGTTTGAATTCAATTGCAGAATTGCCAAAGCTCGACGAAGACGAGCAGGAGAGATTCGAACTTGCCCGCTAATTCAGAAAATACAGAAAAAGAAGAAATCAGACTTCAGGTTTATCTTGCTCACTGTGGTGTAGCAAGCCGCCGTGCATCAGAACAGATTATTCTCGATGGGCGAGTTTGTGTAAACGGCATTGTAGTTACAGCACTTGGAACAAAAGTGACAGCCGGCGACACTGTAACAGTAGATGGTAAGCGTGTTTATCTGGAAGAACGAAAGTGTTATGTTCTCCTTAATAAGCCTGCAGGTTACGTCTGTTCTGCAAGTGATGAAAAAGGTCGTCAGGTTGCGGCAGATCTTTTACGCGACAGTTACAAAGAGCGCCTTTATAATGTAGGCCGCCTGGATATGTACAGTAAGGGAATGATTCTTTTTACAAATGACGGAGATTTTGCAGCTAAGCTTTCTCATCCATCAAGTCAGATAGAAAAAGAATATATAGTGGAAACAAGTCAGGATGTAACAGAAGAGACTGCAAAACTTCTGGAAAAAGGTGTTCGCGTAGATAATGTTTTTTACAAATGTGTACACTGCGATGTACTTAAACCTCGTAAAATCCGCATAGTTCTAATTGAAGGTAAAAATCGCGAAATTCGTAAAATGCTCGAAAGTCAGAATATTGGAACTCGTTCGCTTGTCCGTGTGCGAATAGGAAATGTAAATCTTGATGACTTACGTCCCGGGGAACATCGAAATTTAACTGAGAAGGAAGTGAAAGGATTGCTTTCCTTGTGCAGGGAGTAAAACTGTGTTTAAAAAACTGATAGAGGCTTATCGTAACAGATACTTTATAGCACCAGTTGATCTGGCGGATTCTGCAGAAACAAACAGACTGCATTTGATTTTTATAAGTCCGTTTCTTTTTCTGTTTGGTATAATCAATCTGTTGGTTTTTCTGATACTTTATCGTGATGAACTTTCAGAACATTTCTTAACCTTCCTTTATTACAGCATAATAATTGTTTTAAGCCTCTATATGTATCTGCATTCATATTTTGTAAAAAATGTTACAAAAGAAAAAACTTATTGGGTAAAAAGCCTTCCGTTTTATATCGGGTTCCTTGTTTTTTTAGCAACAGGTATCTTGGCTATTATTGATAATCAGCCTTTTAACGGCTTAATTACTTGTGCACTTACGAATATTATTGCTTTATGCATCTTTTCTTTTTCTCCTTTATTTTTCCTTGTAAGTCAGATTATTGTTATTTGTTTAATTGCTGCAGATGTATATGCTGCTTTTGAACTTACAGGGCTGATGAATGTTGTTTTGACTGCATTTCTTATGTTCTGTATGGCTTTGTATAAATGTCGTACAGAAAAGAAAATCATATCGCTTCTAAAAAAGCAGAAACAGAATCTTGAAGCTAAAACTTTTGGAAATTTTACACTTTTGTATAATAATACAGTAATAAAATTTTCAAGAACAAAATCTGAAGAACTGCTGGCTTATCTTATTTATAAAAACGGAAGTTCAGTAAAAACAAAAGAACTGATTACAGCTCTTTATGGAAAAAATGCGGATTCTTCACGATATGGTGCAAGTTTAAGAAATCTGATAGTTGATATAAAGCATACTCTTTCTGAACTCGAAATTCAGAACTTTTTCATTTCAGAGTATAATAATTTCCGTATTAATCCAGAAGTAATAAAATGCGATTATTATGATTTTCTAGAAGGGGATTCAGTTGCAAAAAAGAAATTTGCAGGTGAATTTATGAGTAAGTTTGAATGGGCACAGGGAACTTCAGAATTCCTTAAGCAGAAGTTGATAAAATAGATTTGACAAGTTTATAAATCCACTTATATACTGATTTCTATGAAGAATCTTATTTCTGCATATCGTAACCGGTATTCTATTTCAAAATTAGACTTAGCAGATTCAGCAGAAACAAATCGTCTTCATATTCTTTTTATAAGTCCTTTTTTATTTGCATTTGGCTTTGGAGATTTGATTGTTCTTTCAATTCTGCAGTTATATAGGGGCGGAATTAAAACAGTTTCATTTATTTATTTTGGAATTTTTACACTGATAAGTATTTGTCTTTTCATATATTCAAAATGTGTAAAAAAAGTATCACGTGAAAAATCATATATTTTAAAAACAATTCCATTTTATATGCTTTTATGGACTTCTATATGGGCTTCTGTTTACAATTTCTATATACTGCAACAGCCATATAATGGAGTTCTTTCTTACTGTCTTAGCTGTTTTCTTGCATTAATTGTATTTTCTTTTTCACCAATACCGTTTATGCTGGCATTGTTTACGGGGCTTTGTTTTCTGATACCCGGTGTTTTCAAAAATTTCGGTCTGACAGGGTTACTGGATACCATACTTGTTGCAGTTCTCGGGTCTTGCTGTTCTTTGTATAAACGACGTATAGAAAAAAAATATATAATGATGCTTAAAAAGCAGAAAAAAAGTCTTGAAGTAAAAACCTTTGGAAATTTTACACTTTTATATGAAAACAAAGTAATTAAATTTTCAAGAACAAAATCACCAGAGCTTTTGGCATACTTGATTTATAAACGTGGAAGTTCTGTACAGACAAAAGAACTTCTTACAGTGCTCTATGGAGAACATGCAGATTCTTCAAAATATGGTGCAAGTCTGCGAAATCTTATTGTAGATATAAAGCAAAGTTTAGCAGCTCTTGAAATACAAAACTTCTTTATTACTGAATATAATAATTTTCGTATTAACCCTGAATCTTTGAAATGTGATTACTATGATTTTCTTTCCGGAGATGAGACTGCTATAAAAAGTTTTGCAGGTGAATTTATGAGCCAATACAGCTGGGCAGAAGATATAACAGGATTTCTGGAGATGAAAGTAATAGGGTAGCTTTCCCGGAGTAAGACCCGGGAAAACACTAACGCAGTGCATCTTTTGGGAACTGAATGTTTACATCTGATTCAGGAATTGTAACAGGTTTGAATTCGTTCTAGGCTTCATGAATCGGAATGAGCTTGTGTTCTTCTGGATATTTATTCCATTTATAAATATAGTAGTAAAGAGTCAGCACGGAATCAGCACATATAAAATAAACATGCAGGGGAATATCAGCACAGAATCAGTACAAAATAAAATAGATGCAAAAATGACAAAAAAAAGCCCGAAATCCATTTCTGGAATTCGGGCAAAAACCTGTGTCAAAAAGGAGGCAAGGTTTCTAAAGTCTCTCTCCGACTTTATAAAAAAATTACGTACGCAAGATAATTTTAGAGCCTGTTCCGCACGTAATCAGCACACAAAAGTAAAAAAAAGTAGCACAGAATCAGTACAAAATGCATAAAAAAGAGTACGCTGTCAGCACAATTCTAATAAAATATGCTATAATCTGTCTGCTTTGTTACTGGACAGTCAGATACTAAAGCTTCTGGAGATTATAATGACAAAAAAACAATTTTTTACTTTAGCTGGTATTTTTATTCTTGGGTGTGCGCTTATGCTTACTGCAAGCCTTGCAAAGAAACACAGGTCTGTAGTTGAGTGGGATGGTACTCCATATAATATTGAAAACGTAAATCCGCTTGATGCAAAACTTGCAAGACCATATAACCAGACTTTTGATAAAACCGGAGATGTTTTTGTAGGAATTATAGGTCTAATTGCTGTTACTGCAATTGCAGTATCTTTTTTTACTTCTAAAGAAAAATCAAAGGCATTTAAGACTGCTGTTTATGACTTTTTTAACCTGGGTGTTTCTGGTTTATATGCAAACAGTATTTATAGAATCTTAAAAACTGCAGCCGGAAGAATTCGTCCTTACATGTATTTTGACAATCCAAGTCAAAAAGGCATAGAAGAAGCTGACTTTTTCCGTTCATGGCCAAGCGGACATACAGCAAATGTTTTTCTTATTTTTGGATTTTTACTTTCCTGGTTTGCAGTTCGCTATGCAGATTCAAAATTAAAAAAGCCTGTTCTTACAGTTACATTATTGTTGTGTATCACAACTATGATTTTCAGAATGCTTAGTGGAAATCATTTTTTAACAGATGTTCTTTCAGGAGCTGCTTTCGGTTTTACTGTCAGTTACGGGGTATCTGTTTTGTGCTATAAGATTTACGGAAAAGAAATAAACTGATTTTTGGAGGTTGTATGATTATTGCAATTGACGGACCTGCCGGAACTGGAAAAAGTACTATTGCAAAAATTCTTGCTGAAAAATTGAATCTTACTTTTTTGAACAGCGGAGGTTTTTACAGAACACTTACCCTGGCAGTTCTAGATGCCGGAGTTGATTATAAAGATGAAGCTGCTACCCTTGATTTTTGTAAAAGGCAGAAGATTGAATATACAAAGGAAGGTCATTTTATTCTGAATGGTACAGATGTCACAGAACATCTTCATGATGACCGTGTTACGGCAAATGCATCGCAGGTGAGTGCTATCGTTGAGATTCGTCATTATGTTAATGAACTTATGCGCGAAATCACAAAGTCGCTAAGCATTGTATGCGAAGGCCGCGATATGACAACTGTTGTGTTTCCTGATGCAGAAGTTAAGGTATATCTGGATGCAAGTGCAGAGGTTCGTGCCCGCCGCCGCTTTGAACAGGGAGTTAGTGATATGACTCTGGAAGAAATAAAAGCTGCAATTGAAAAGCGGGATGAAATGGACAAAAACAAGAAGGAAGGTTCTCTTAAAATTGCAAAAGATGCACTATATATAGATACTTCTAACTTGACGATTGACAATGTTTGTGAGATA
>CAMNBC010000083.1 GCA_946532115.1 uncultured Treponema sp. | reverse complement strand
CGCCTACTTCTTCAATATCACCAGTACGAATACATTTCTGATAGTCTGTAAGACGGGTTCCGGCAGGGTGCTTTTCACCAAGAAGATAAGGAACGAGAGGGTGCATACCTGCCATTGTAAACAAAACAGACGGGTCATTTTCCGGAATTAATGACTGACCCGAAATCTCAACATGATTTTTACTTTTAAAAAACTCAATATATTTTGAGCGAAGTTCATTAGCGTTCATAAACCTATATTATAACGAGTTTTCTATATTATGTCATCATATTAAAAAATGAGTTCTCGATAAAAAGGGCATTCTCTCCCGTGAAAAATGCCTGTCGCCAACGAGGATGATGTTGTCGTCAGTCATTTTTCACTCCGAGACTGCCCTTTTTATCACTTTATTGTTTTATTCCTTAATCTGTTCTCTCGTTAAAATATAGGTTTTACCTTCGATGGCAAAACAGTCGGTTGAGGTTATCTTAACCGGTGTAAATGTAATGCTGTCATAATCTGTTACTACTTTTTCTACGGTTTTACGCTTTACGGTTTCGGTAATTGTTTTTGTTCCAAACTGCATTGTATAAGCTTCGCTTAAAAGAGAGGCTTCAAAGTCAGAACGGAACTGAATTACATCGTAACTGCCTATTTTCCCTGTAACATAAACTCCGCTTTCAGTAATGCCACTGCTGCTGGTCAAAGAATATGTAAAATCAGAAAACTGAAGGGAAACTGTTACATCGGCTGTATTCCACAAATCACCTTTTTTCAATTCCCGGTAGAATTCGCCCTGGCTTTTATTTTCTGCAGAATCTCCAAAGGTTCCCTGCATTGACATTTTTTTGTAATTTCCATCCCACTGTGTATTTTCACTGATAATAAGGTTAATATCATCACGGAGGGTTATTTTTATTTCATCTGTATTTACAAGTGCAATATCAAAACGGCGGTGAAGGTTCATAATATCTGCATTTACCGCAGTAAGATAGATTCCATTATGACGAAGTTTACTGTCTTCCCACTCATACACTTCCTGAGTATCTTTGTAAAGCTGAATAATTTCATTTTCCGGATAATTAAAATACATATAGCGGATATTGCCGCCGGAATTTGAAGTTTTATACCAGAGCCCTTCCAGAAAAGCAGCAAAGGTTTCTACAGTTCCATCCTGAATTCGCGAAAGTTCAGTTGCCGCAAGGCGACCTGCCGTTACCTTGATTTCGCGGGCAAGCTCGTAACGTTGTGTTATAGAATTCCATTTATATTCCTGCTGAATCTGATTCTGTGCTACAGATGTCTTAGACTTACCGTCTGAATCCTGTTTTGAAGTATCAGATTTATAAACCCATACAGAAAAACTTTCTCCTTTTGAAAGTGCAAGCGCATAAGACTCAGAACGCTCTGTCTGCTGAATGAATACTGTTCCATCGCATGAAAAATCACCAATATTCAGCAAAACATTTCTACCCCGCTGCTCAACGCAAAGGTAGATTTTCATAACATAATTACCATCATCTGCTACACCCTGATATACCAGTGCATTTTTATGTTCACCGGTTACATCAAGCCCCATGTAAGAAAACGTTCTTGTACGTGTAAATTCAGTTTCAATCGGTTCTAGACGCTCATAAAGTCCAGATTCAGAATCTATAAGAGCTGCAACCACCCACAAATTCTGAGAACTGGCTTTTCGTACAATGATAACTTCATCATCATAACCATCATTATTGATATCTATAGTGAGTGTACTGATTAAAGTTTCACCGGAATAAAGTGGAACAAATGTTTCATATTTTTCAGATTCAAAAGAGGAAGCCGCAGTTTCATTTTCCGCACTCCCGGAAGAAGAAGATTTTGGAGTAACAATACGGGCTCGCGTAGATGATTCATCATCATTTGACATAACTTTTTGTGAGATAAAGAATAAGCCTGCTATTAAAGCCGCCGCAAGCACAAACAAAATCGGTACAGTTCTTGACTTCATATTCTATAAATATATTGTGTATTTTGGATTTTCTCAAGGACTGAAAGGATTTCTCCAAATAGTACGTTTATCTTCAATTTTTGTAAAACACCATTTATATATATTTAACCACTTTAAATAGTAATATAAGTTGATATATACTCCTTTAGCATTTAAAAATCAAAACCACCTGATAACTACATTTTTTACTTCAAAGCACATAAAGTTCGGATGAGATTTGGATAAGAGAGTTTTTCTTTTTTTTGGGGGTTCCACTATGAAAAAAAGAGAGTCTGTTGCATTTCGCGTAATTGGACTTTTATTTGTAGGAATGATTTTCTATTCCATCGTACTTTTTTCTGTTATCAACAGACAATTAACATCTGGGTTTCAGAACTACAATCAGGTTATTTTGATGTACCAGAGTCAGGGTGTTCAGAATTATATTAATGAAATATCAGATGATTTAAAGCGCGCAACTGCACGTCTTAAGGAATCTTTTATAGACGGATATGAAGCAAATGGTTTTGAGCCACGTTTTGTAAATGATATCTGTCATCAGGTTACTAAATATTTTGACGCTGAAGGCGCAATCATAGTAGACAATACAGGTAAGAAAATTACAACAACCAGCCTCGGTTCCGTTGATTTTACAAGGTTTATAAAACGCGCTGTTGCAGGCGAAGAAGTTTCATCTTTATTTATGGATGGCAAACACCTTTATGCTGTTGTAGCAGTACCTCTTAAAATAAACGGAAAACAGGTTGCCGCTGCAATCACAAAACAGCGTATTTCAAGTGATAAATTTGTAAGTAAGATTGCTTCTCTTTATGACATCAAAGCTGAATACTATTCAGGCTATACTCGTGTTTATTCTACATATACCCTTATGACCGGCAGCAAAATTACAAACACTCAGATTATTGACCGTGTTATGAAAGGCGAATCAGTTCAGGCTGTAATCAATGTTAAGGGTGAAGAATATATTTCATACTACTTCCCTATTCGTGATAACGAAGGTAACGTTCTTACTGCATTCCACGTTGGTAAACCTATGTCTGACGTCAAAGATATTGCAAAAGGTATTTTTGTTCCATTAAGTATTATTGCTGCAGGAATTACACTCGTTCTTATTGGCCTTATTATTCTTTTGATTTATCAGTCGATTATCAAACGACTTAACTTTGTAGGAAAATCCATCAAAACCCTTTCTTCTGGTGATGCAGACCTTACCCAGCGCGTACTTGTAAAAGGTCATAATGAATTCAGTGAACTTGGAGCTGATGTAAATTCCTTCATTGAGATTCTGCAGGCTCTTGTAAAACGTCTTAATGAAGCAGAAAAATCTCTTGAACAGATTGGTACTGAACTTGGAATTAACTCTCAGGAAACTGCGAGTGCAACTGCTGAAATTATGGCAAATATTGCAAGTGTAAGAAGTCAGGCAGAAGTTCAGTCTACTGCTGTGTCAGAGACCTCTTCTGTATTGGCTCGTTCAGGACAGAATGTGCAAGAACTCGTTGACCTTGTAAACAATCAGGTAGCAGGAATTACTCAGGCTTCTGCTGCTATTGAAGAGATGATTGGTAATATTTCTGCAGTTTCTAACTCTGTAAAAATGATGTCTCAGAGTTTTAAGCTTCTCGATTCAAATGTTGGAGACGGAAACCAGAAACTTGAAAATGTAAGCAACAAAGTAAACCAGATGGCCGAACAGTCAAAAATGCTTCTTCAGGCTAATAATATGATTGCTCAGGTTGCTTCTCAAACAAACCTTCTGGCTATGAATGCAGCAATTGAAGCTGCTCACGCCGGTGAAGCAGGAAAAGGCTTTAGTGTAGTTGCAGACGAAATCCGTAAACTTGCTGAAACAAGTGCTATGCAGTCACGAAATATTAACACTGAACTTAAAGGAATTGGTATTTCAATTTCAGATGTAGTTGCTCTTTCTAATGATGCCCGAAATGCTTTTGATTCTATTGTAAATCAGCTTAATACAACTGACCAGATTATGAGTCAGATTGACAATGCAATGTCTGAACAGAGCGCAGCTTCAACTCAGATTCTTCAGGCTCTTGCTGACATGAAGGGGCAGACAACCTCTGTAAATGAAAAATCTGTCGATCTTAGACAGGGCATTGAAGAAGTTCAAAATAACATGAATGTAGTTTCACAGGTTTCTGATGTAATTCTTGGAAGCATGGATGAAATGGCTGCCGGTTCACAGCAAATCAGTTCTGCATCTCATAACGTTTCTGAACTAGCCCAGAATACCCGCAACAATATTGACGTTATGGATTCACTGCTCAAGCAGTTCACAGCATAAAAAAAAGACCCCCGGGTCAAGCCCGAGGGTGACAGTAAACGTCATTATTACAACAAAGGTTTCATCGCTGTCATATACTCTCTAAGTTTGCGTCCTACAACCTCAATCGGGTGGTTGCGGATTTCCGCATTAACTGCTACGAGTTCTGCGTTGTTTACTTCGTTATCTTTTACATCAAGTCCTTTACCAATAACATCAGTATGAAGTTTTGGCATAAGATCTTTTGCCATCATTGGAGCTGCAACACGGCTGAAGAGGTAACATCCGTACTCAGCAGTATCAGAAATTACGCGGTTCATTTCATAAAGACGCTTGCGGTCAATGAGGTTTGCAATAAGAGGAACTTCGTGGAGTGATTCGTAGTAAGCTGATTCAGGTTTAATTCCTGCATCAACCATAGTTTCGAATGCAAGTTCACAACCAGCCTTAACCATAGCAACAAGAAGAATACCCTTATCGAAATATTCCTGCTCGCTGATTTCTTCGCTTGATTCAGCATTCTTTTCAAATGGAAGCTTACCTGTATCTTCGCGCCATGCAAGGAGATCCTTATCACCGGCAGCCCAATCTTCCATCATAGTAGAAGAGAACTTACCACTGATGATATCATCCATGTGCTTCTGATAAAGTGGAGCAAGGAGCTTTTTGATTTCTTTAGAAATTGCGTTTGCCTTGATTTTTGCAGGGTTAGAAAGGCGGTCCATCATGTTTGTAATTCCACCCCATTTGAGGGCTTCGCTTACAACGTTCCAGCCGTGCATAAGGAATTTTGTTGCATATTCAGGAGAGATGCCTTCTTCAATCATCTTGTCGTAGCAAACGATTGTACCAGCCTGAAGCATACCGCAGAGGATTGTCTGCTCGCCCATAAGGTCTGATTTAACTTCTGCAACAAATGAAGACTCAAGAACACCGGCCTTTGAACCACCCATACCAACAGCGAGAGCCTTTGCATAAGCCCAGCCCTTTCCTTCTGGGTCGTTTACAGGGTGAACAGCGATAAGATCTGGTACACCAAATCCTCTCTGGAATTCGTGCCAAACTTCTGTACCTGGTCCCTTAGGAGCACACATTACAACAGTGATATCAGGGCGAATCTGCATTCCCTCTTCAATCATATTGAATCCGTGGCTGTACCAGAGAGCAGCGCCCTTCTTCATTTTTCCCATTATGTCATTAATAACTTTTGAATGCTGTTTATCTGGAGTAAGGTTTCCTACGAGGTCGGCAGTTGGAATCATTTCATCGTAGTTACCCACTTTAAATCCGTTTTCTGTAGCGTTTTTCCAAGACTGGCGTTTTTCTGCAATTGCAGCATCACGCAATGCATAGCTGACGTCCAAACCAGAATCGCGCAAACATAAGCCCTGGTTTAATCCCTGAGCACCGCAACCAACGATTACGATTTTCTTACCTTTAAGTGCGTTAACACCGTCAGCAAATTCTTCCTTAGCCATAGAGCGGCAGTGACCAAGCTGAAGACGTGCCTCTCTCCAAGGAATTGAGTTGAAATAGTTGTTTCCCATTTTCATGCCTCTTTAAGTGATTGTTAATAACTTTAGTATAATTGAAAGTTATAATTGCGTAAAGTAGAGTTATGTATTAAGTGAGTTTATTATAGAAAGAAATCTATAATTTTCTTAAGGGGAGCGTTGCGGGGGCAGAGCCCCTGCTGGGGTGGTAGCGAGCAACGAAGTGCGAGCGCAGGAGGGGGCTCCCTCCTCTTTCATATTTTATGCGAAAACGTTTGCGAAAAACAGTGTTTTAGGTGTACAATAAAGCTACAACGTTTTAGTGGAGGCGTAGAATTTGGTTACGCTAAAAGACATTGCAAGGGAATGTAATGTTTCCTTTTCTACAGTAAGCAAGGCGCTTAAGAGCAGTCCTGAAATCAGCATTGAGACGACAGAGTTTATTCAGAAAAAAGCACATGAGATGGGATATCATCCAAATATTGCAGCCCGCAGTTTACGTACAAACCGCACTTATGACATTGGTGTAATATTTGAGGATAAAACTGGAGCGGGATTTCAGCATCAATATTTTGCAACTATCATAAGCGGCATTCAAAAGGTTGCATTTAGCCGCGGCTACGAAATGACTTTTGTAAGCGGTGATTCGACAAAAAATTATGACTACTATTCTCACTCACTCGCCCGCAATTACGACGGAGTTGCTCTTCTTTCCTGTGATTATACTTCAACTGGAATTACTCAACTTGTAAAAAGTGAAATTCCGACAGTGTCCCTGGATTATTTTTATGATATTTCACATGCCGCAGTTATGAGCGACTACACAGCCGGAATTAATGAACTTCTTGAATATGTTATTTCCTGCGGTCATAAAAAGATTGCGATGATTCATGGTGAAAAAACCTGGGTTACAGAACAGCGCATTACTGCATTCAAAGAAGTTTGCAAACGCCACGGCATTAATGTACCACCAGAATATTTTGCAGAAGGCTTATACCATGACCCGGTTACAAGTTCTGCCGCTACAGAAGTTTTTCTTTCACTCCCTGAACCTCCAACTTGTATTTTTTACCCGGATGATTACGCAACACTTGGTGGAATAAGAGAACTTTCAAGTCATGGGCTCACTCCTGGTAAAGATATAAGCATTGTTGGTTACGACGGCATTGCCCTCACCTCCATGATGATTCCACCTCTTACAACTTATGAACAAAATGGTGAGACTATCGGTCGTACTATGGCAGAAGCTCTCATTTCTAAAATTGAAAATCCAGAAACTTTTGTACCAAAAAAAGAAATGGTTACAGGCCGACTCATAAAAGGCGGCACCGTTGTAAAGTTGTAATCAAAAGTATTACAAAAAATTCAATTGCATAAAAATAAATCTTACGATATAATTTTACTACAACGTTTTCGCTATTTTTTTTGAAAACCACTAAAAAATACAGGAGATGCACATGAAGTTCGGACACTTTGATGATGCAAAACGCGAGTATGTAATTGATACTCCGCGCACACCTTACCCTTGGATTAACTATCTTGGAACTCAGGGATTTTTCTCGTTAATTTCAAACACTGCCGGCGGCTATAGTTTTTACAAAGATGCACGCCTCCGCCGAATTACCCGTTACCGCTACAACAACGTGCCTATTGATATGGGCGGACGTTATTTCTACATCAACGATAACGGCACAATCTGGAACCCTGGATGGTCTCCTGTAAAAACTGAGCTCGATTTTTATGAATGCCGCCACGGTATGGGCTACACTGTAATCACCGGTAAAAAGAACGGTCTTAAAGCTGAAGTTACTTTCTTTGTTCCTCAGGATTATGATGGAGAAGTTCAACAGGTAGTTTTGACTAACGAAAGCGGTGCTGACAAGACCTTTAAGTTCTGGTCATTTGCAGAATGGTGTCTCTGGGATGCTCAGGATGACTGCACAAACTTCCAGAGAAACTTTTCAACCGGCCGTGTAGAAATCAAAGGTTCTACAATCTACCATAAAACAGAATACCGCGACCGCCGCAATCACTTTGCTTTCTATACAGTAAACGACACAATCGACGGTTACGATACAGACCGCGACACTTTTATTGGTCTTTACAACGGCTTTGGTGACCCACAGCAGGTAAAGGCCGGAACCTGCGGAAACTCTCTCGCAGACGGCTGGTCTCCAATCGCTTCTCACTACAAGGAAATTACACTTAAGGCCGGCGAGACAAAAACTCTCGTATTCATCCTTGGTTATGTAGAAATGCCAGTGGACAAAAAGTTTGAGGCAGACGGCAAGACAATCAACAAAGAAAAAGCTCTTGCCATGATGGAAAAATA
>CAMNBC010000082.1 GCA_946532115.1 uncultured Treponema sp. | reverse complement strand
GCATCTTTAGGGAGAACGACAACCGCATCTACATTCCGCTCAAGCAGATACATCAACTGGCGGTTCTGCTCTTCTATACTGTTGCCAGCATTCTGAACAATTACATCAGCTCCCATTTCTTTTACTTTGTTTATAAAAACATCCATATCGCGCTGCCAGCGCTCAATTGCCAGAGTATCAATCGAAAATCCGATGGTTATAGTATTATTTGAGTCAGTGGAAGGTTGTCGCGGCTGGCGTGCAGTAGAGCTGTTTTCATTTTTTTTGCAGGAAATGTTGAGAACGAGACACAGACAAATAAATGCTGCGACAATGATTGTCATGCCGAACTTGTTTCGGCATCTCTTTACATTGGATCCTGAAACAAGTTCAGGATGACGATTTGATAGTTTTCGATGATGATACTTTTTTAAAAACATTTTTTACTTTACCTTCCTGTATTCTTTTGGAGAAAGACCATATTTATTTTTAAATATGCGGCTAAAATAGTTCTGGTCATTATAGCCGACTTCTGCAGTTATTTCCTTGATTGAAAGTTCTGTCTGTTCAAGCAGCTGACGTGATTTTTCAAGACGTTTATCAGAAATAAAATTAATAAAAGTTTCACCTTTTTCTTCTTTAAACAATTTACTCAAATAGAAGGAACTTACACCTGCAAAATCTGCTGCAGTTTCGAGTGAAATATCACAGGAAAGATTTTCATCAACATAGCTGCAGACTTTTTTGATGATAGGATTTTCTTCTGCTTTTTTTACATTTGTGACCGCCTGAGTACACTCCATCAGAAATTTCTGAGCAAATTCTTTAATAAGTTTTATGTCGTTTTCTGTACTTAATGTAGCAAATGCATTGTCAAAAGTGTCGCTGGTAAAGTTTTTGTTAAGTTCACGGGTTGCGTTATTTGCAGTAACTATCAAATCAAAGAATTGATTTTTGATTTTATCAGAAGCCGGTTTTTGAGAAATAAGTTCTGAAGTATAGAGTTCAAGAAATGATTTTACGCCGTTCGAGTCGCCGGAAGTTAATTTTGTGATAATCTGATTTTTGAATTCGCCTATGCTGTTTGATTTTTTTTCAGGATTTTCCTGCCCACTCGAATAGCTCATTCCATCAGAAAAAATAATACCACCATTTGACGTAGTTTTGTTTAGTGCAGAAAGAGCCTGAGCATAAGATGTCTGTAACTGACTTTTGTCTGTAAAAATTGAACTGACACCTGCCCTTATTCCTGCAGAGATATTATAACTTAGCGTGGTATAAAGTTTTTTGATTTGTTCCTGAATTTCTGTATATGCCGGATTTTCAGAAAAAATAGGGAAGAATACAGCTATGCGGTTCATGATAAAACTGCTTACAAGACAGCGGTGTTCTTCATTCAATAGATCATGAATCTTCAGATATGTACTGTACTGGTTGTCAGAATTTATGTTCGGAACTTCAAAACAGCAGAATACCCATGGATTTTCAGAAATGTTAAAGTAATCAAGGTATGAAGAAAGATCTGCAGATTTATCATTGTTATAAATACATGCGTAGATAAAATCATTTTCGATCATCGGGGAAACCATATCAAGCTTTTTGTGTAGCTCCATATCTGCAGAAAGCTTTCCCTGTTTTTCTTCAACAAACTGCATTGCTCCGCGGATTGTTTCTATAACAACATTACGGTTTACCGGTTTTGTGATGTATTTGTATGCTCCAAGATTGATTGCTTCCTGCGCATATTGAAAACGGTCAAAAGCACTTAGAATTACAAAGACAATATGAGGTTTCAGTTTTGTGATTACACTTACGGTTTCAAGTCCACTTAGGCCCGGCATGTTTATATCCATAAACATTATGTCGATATTCTCTTTCATTACAATTTCAATTGCTTCTGTACCTGAGAGGGCAGTAAAAACCTTAGCTTCATCAGCAAAGTTTTTGTTAATGATAAAGGAAAGAGAATCAATTACAATCTGTTCATCATCTGTTACTAAAATATTAAACATGCTTTGGAACCTTAATAATGAATTTTGTACCTTCTCCGTTGTCACCGCCGGTTATGTCAAACAAGTCATAACGGTGGAACTGAAGCTGGAGCCTTAAGAAAACGCTTATAAGACCTGTTCCATTATGAGTGGAATTATCATCCAGAACGTCTGCAGGAAGTCTTGTAGTTTCCGATGCAACGGCCTTAAAAACAGCTTCCCTGGTTTTTTCGGGCATTCCTTCTCCATTATCGCTTACACTGATGACAATGTATTTGTCTTCAATATGAACTTTGAGGGTTACCTTACCCTTGGTGTTTTTCAGCCCGTGTTTTATACAGTTTTCAACGAGTGGCTGCAGAGTCATAGAAGGAATCTGCTGAGGAAAAGATTCGTCAGGAATTTCTTTTGTAAATTCCAGACGATTTCCAAAACGCACTTTCATTATATATACAAAATTATCTACCAATCCAAGTTCTTCGTCAATCGAAACTAAGCGTTCCTGCTGCTGAATGTTATAACGGAAAAAGTCTGCAACCTGTTCTATGAAGTAACAGGTTTTGTCGGCATTTTCCATCATGGCAAGCTGGGCACCTGTATTCAGGGTATTAAAAAGAAAATGCGGGTTTACCTGATTCTGGAGGGCTCTCAGTTGGGCATCTGTATAAAGAGCCTGCATTTCAATTTCTTTTTCTTTTAGTTCGGCTTCTGTGCGAGCCTTTTCCCAGATTGTATCAATGTATTCGCGAATGCTGATTATCATGCGGTCAAAAGCCGTGCAGATGGTTCCAATTTCATCATTTGTAGTACGGTTAAAAAGAGGTACATCAAAATTCCGACGTGCAACCTTATGCGCGACTTCAGAAATATCAGCGAGTGGTTCCATGATTGATGTGATTGTAAGGTACAATACAAAGAAAATCATCAGCGAGAAGAACAGAAAGAAGGTGACACTGAGTGTATTCGAAATGACAATACGTGACTGGTTTTCTTCATAGCGGGCCGCATTCTGCTGCAGTCGAAGGTTGTTTAGTTCAAGAATCTGAGATATCAGATAATTGTAACTGTCCATTGCATATTTGTAATTTACAGTTATTTCAGTTTCATTATTTGCGCGGCGTGCAGAAATGGCTAGATTACTATAATAAAGGAATGCTTCTGTAAGCTGGTGAACAATATACTCTTTATGAGCTACTTCGTTTTTTGATGGGAATTCCTGAAAGCCAGAATAATAATCTTCTACTTTTGTCCGGGAATTATAATAGGCATCAATGCTTTCAAAGGTGCGGTAGTTAACATAATTTTCCATTGCCTTTTCTGTTGTAGAAACCGCTTCGGCAAAATGGGTAAGTTCTGAGTTTGATTTATAGGAATCACCAAGGTTTTGCATTGAATAATAAGAAAGTCGTGATGTTGTAAGAAGGGTGGCAGTAAGCATAAGAATTGCAATACCAATGCACACCATAATGCGCCAGCGGAGGCTTTTGTTTCTGATGTAGTTTACTGGTTCAAACTTCATCCGGTTACCTTTGCGCCCTTGTAATTTTTACATCAGCTGTTATATAACTGTTTGCATAACCTTTAGTGCGGTACTCAAACAATTCCCTTATTGCAGTTTCACCCATTTTTTCAGGGTCTAGAGAAACGAGTTCAATAATCCATCCTTTTTGAAGATAAAGCTGACAAACTTCATTCCCCCCGATGCCAATAAGTTTGTAGCGGAAATCATCAAACTGTTCAGAGAGCAGCTGGGCAGAAAGAATTGTGTCGTCTTCGGTCAGTGAGATGAAAATATTATTTTTGCCGTTAATCTCTAAATCCGGGGTTATCTTTTCAATAACTGTTGTAACGATGTTTTGATTGTCCTGCAGTGCAGACTGAATGCTGCTTATAAGTGCATTGGAATTTGAATCAGTAGAGTCGCTGATTATATAAACTTCACCGCCAACCGGTAGAAAACTCTGGGTTTCATCTGCGATTTTTTTTCCAAGTTCCCAGTTATTTGTTCCTATGTAAGAAATCTGCTGCATTGTGGGAGAAAATTGACCTGTCGTAACTACAGGAATTTCTGGTGAATCTGAACGATGTAAAAGAACAGGAGGATTTTCTGCAGAGTCCAGATAAATGATAATTCCATCTGCATTCATAAATGCACAGTAGTCTAAGAGATTTTGCAGCGATTCTGTATCTGCCTGAGAGTCTGGAACGTGAAGATCCACAACGGTTTTGTAGGAGCCCGAAATTTTTGATGCACCTTCGTATACTTCCTTCAAAAAACTCTGATTTTCGTAAGTTCCAATAATTATTATATGGTAGAGTGCGGTATCTGATGTATTGTAATCATTTTTATTCTGGATTCTGGCTCTTGAAGTAATAAAGGCCGCATAAAAGACTATTGAGAAAATGAGAAGTGCAGTGAATGAAAAAATCAAAAGAACCCATTTTATGAGCCTAACTGTTTTCTTTTCCATAAATGAATGAGATACCGTTTTGTGATTTTTTGGAATTTTTTGTGTTCTTAAAATCTGCGGTTACTGAGCCGCCTTTTTCGAGCTTGCCAAAAAGAACTTCATCTACGAGTTTATCTGCAATTTCATTTTCTACAGTGCGGGCAATGTTGCGGGCTCCAAATTCCTTAGAGTAACCTTTTTCTGTAATATATTGAACGGCACTGTCGGTAACTGAAAGAATAACTTTCTTTTCTTTCATACGCTCTGCAAGTCGTGTGATTTCTTTACGGCATACCTGTTTTGCAACTTCAATATCCAGATAATTGAATGGAATTACAGCATCCAGTCGGTTGCGGAATTCTGGCGGGAATTCGCGGTTTACAGCATCATTGAGTGAGGCGCCGACATCTGTCGAGGCCTGGCCGCCAAAACCAATGCTTCCTTTTTCAAGGTCGCGTGCGCCTGCGTTACTTGTCATGATAATTATGCAGGAACGGAAGTCTGCTTTGCGGCCCTGATTATCAGTAAGCTGTCCGTAGTCCATAACCTGAAGCAAAACGTTATAGATATCTTCGTTAGCTTTTTCAATTTCATCAAAGAGAATTACTGCACGTGGATTTTTACGTACATCTTTTACAAGTTGTCCGCCTTCTTCAAAACCAACGTATCCCGGTGGTGAACCAACAAGACGGCTCACAGTATGCTTCTCCTGATATTCACTCATGTCGTAACGCAGAAGCGGCTCTTTTAAGAGGCGGGCGAGTGTACGTGCAAGTTCGGTTTTTCCGCAGCCTGTGGGGCCTACAAAAAGGTAGCAGGCTTCTGGCTTTTCGGGATTTCTGAATCCTGCGCGGGCTCGTTTAACGGCTTTGCCAAGTGCCGTGATTGCGGCGGTCTGTCCGAAGATGTCGGCTGACATTGTCTGTTCTATGTTTCGTAACGCGTCTTTTTCTTCGCCGCGCATGCTTTCGATTGGGACTCGGGCGATTTTTGCGGTTACGCGGCGGATAATATCTGTTGTAATTCTGGCAGGAGAAGCTTCTGTGGCAATAAGTCCTGGATGAGCAACTGTTCCTGGTCGTGCGGAAGTACGGCCGGTAAAGCCACCAGATTTCAGAATATGCTGGTAAGAGCCGGCTTCATCAATAATATCAATTGCTTTATCCGGCAGACGGCGGTCCGGCATAAACTGTATCGAAAGTTTTACTGCTTCTTCTACACTGCCTGCAGAATAAACTGCATTGTGATGTTTTTCATATTTTGGAATTAAGCCCTTAATGATCTGAATTGTTTCAGCAGGAGTTGGTTCAAGAATATCAATTTTCTGGAAACGGCGGGCGAGGGCACGGTCTTTTTCAAAGTTCTTTGAATATTCTTCAAATGTTGTAGAACCAATAAATTTTACTTCACCGGTTGAAAGAACTGGTTTTAAGAGGTTTGCTGCATCAACCTGACTTGAACCATTTCCTCCGGCTCCCATAATCATATGGATTTCATCAATAAATAAGATGGATTTTTTCTTTTCTTTGAGTTCATCAATTACTGAGTGAAGGCGTTCTTCAAAATCTCCACGGAACTTGGAACCTGCGAGCAGAAGTCCAAGATCAAGGGAGTAAATTGTATAACCCTTCAAAATATCAGGAACCTGATTGTTTACAATTCTCTGCGCAAGCCCCTGTGTAATTGCGGTTTTTCCAACCCCGGCATCCCCTACATGGAGCGGATTATTTTTAGTACGGCGACAAAGAACCTGAATTGTTCGTTCAATTTCTGCTTCGCGGCCAACAAGCACATCATAAGCACCTTTAGCAGCAAGTTCTGTCATGTTTACCGCAAAACGTTTTAGTCCGCCACTGTTATTTGAGCCTGGCATTCCCGGCATGCTGTCTGAATTTACTCCTGGCTGTCCGTTTGCGCCCTGGCCATTTGCACCATTTGGAATACGTCTTGGTGGACGAACTTTCGTTATGTTTTCCATAAGTTTAAGGCGTTCTACACCACAGACTTTGAGAAAATAAGAAGAGTAGTTTCGGCTTTCATCAAACATACTCAAAAGTATGTCTGTAATATCAATCATATCAGAATCGCTGGCAATACAATGAAATACTGCCCGATTCATCATTGCCTGGAAACCGGCTGATTCAACTGGAGATTTGATTATTTCGGGATTTGCATTTTCAGAAATTACAGGTAATTTTGTGGTAAGATAATTGCTTATTTCGGATTTCAGTTCTTTAGTGTTACCACCACTGTTTGCAAGAAGCTGTTCTACAAATTCATCACGTATTGCCGTGGCAAGTACATGCTCTGGAGTGAAAAATTCGTGATGAAAGTCTTTTGCAACCAGGAGCGATTCCGACAAAATCCGGCTGAGCATACTGCTCACTTTCATTTGTTTTACATTGCCCTGTGATTTTTCCTGTTCACTCAACTTCTACCCTCAATGGAAAGCCCTGTTTGCGCGCTGCCTGAATAGTAAGATTTGTGCGCGAAACAGCAATATCATAAGTATATACACCAACAACAGAAGAACCCTGTTCGTGTACCATACGCATTAAGCCTTCTGCTTCGTCGTGAGATTTATTAAAAATAGAAATAAGAACGTCTACTACAAATTCCATTGTAGTAAAATCATCGTTGTAAAAAACAACTTTGCGTTCCGGGGGCAGCATTACAGATGTGTCTTCTGCAATTCCGCTTCCTGCTTGTGATGTTTGATTATTAAAATCACTCATGCCTATAATATAACACAAAAAAACGCAGAATTCTATCAAAATCTGTGTTATAATATGTTTATGGCCAAAAAGAAATTCAAAATTAATCTTAAAGTATCTTATGATGCACCGGTAACCCTTACCTTTGTTTTTGTTTGTGCAATCATATTTTTATTAAATATGTTTCTTACAAAAAGCGGAAAAACACCCGGACTTGAAAAAGTTTTTGCCTCACCTACGGGACAAGCTGGGGGCCTGCCTTTTATTCCAAGTGCGCCACTTTCTTATGTTCGCCTTTTGTTTTATATTTTTGGAGCTGATTTTGCGGGCATTTCGGCCGGCTTATCTTCTGGAGCTGCATCTATATTTTTTACAAGTCTTATTCTGATTCTGCTTTTAGGGCCTGCAATGGAAGAACGCTACGGCTCAGTGATTATTGGAATTATGATGTTTGTGTCGGCCTTATTTTCCGGAGTGTTAAATGCATGCTTCTGCGAGACCAGTCTTGTTGGGGCTGCTCCGGTTGTCTTTATGATGATTTTTTTGAATGCTTTTATGGCTTTTTCAAAAAAGAAAATTGAGGTGTCTTTTACGGCTGTAATGGTTGCTGTAGTTATTCTTATGCAATTAAATGGGGCAGGGGCTGTAAAAATCATAATCTGTATTGCCGGCGGATTATGCGGCAGTCTCTTTGCATTTCTGACTTCTCCAAAAATGAAGGCTGAAAAAAAGAATAATGACGCTGTGACCGAAACTGTAAAAAAGCGTGGCGGACTTTTGAATCGGGCTGAAAAAATTGCTTATGCAGAAGAACTTGATAGAAATAGTCCGCGAAATAAAAAATCATCAGATGATGATGAGACTACTATAGTTGGAACCCTTCAGTTTTAAATCGTCAAGTTTTCAACTTTCATAGAGAAAGATTCAATAGTTCTCCATAGGGCGTGGTATAATTATCTGTGTCATGCTGAACTTGTTTCAGCATCTATGTTATAAGATTCC
>CAMNBC010000081.1 GCA_946532115.1 uncultured Treponema sp. | reverse complement strand
CAATTACAAAAATAAGATTCTTTTCTGATTTGTCACAAAAGATTCTTTCAATCTTATAATTTGTAACTCCCTTACGGGTAATGTTTGGAGAACCGATTTTTCGGCTCAAAATTACTTCACCATTTGCATCACGTTTTTCGAGCATAATATAGAAAGAAGAACGGGCATTCTTTCCTTTTCCATTTACTGTCGGATAAAGCTTGATATTGTAAACATCTGCATTTTCTACATCTGAACTACGGAAATCTTTGAATACAATTTCATCAGTTCCAGTTTTATTTACATCATCAAGAATATAAAGCACGTGATCCATATTTGCAGTTTCACACTTCAAATCCTTAAAATAATAAAAACTTTTTCCTTCCAGAGCTTCAAAAACATCGCGGCCTTTTTTATCTGCAGTTACAGCAGAAGGCTTTGTCTTAAAAACTCCGTTGTCTGTATAATCATTGGCAGCAATATCTACCTGATATAGTTCAGCCCAACCCTGGAATTTTTTATCAGTTACTCCATACTGGCCGAATACATAATATTTTCCGTCTTCAGAAAATCCCTTATCTACAAAGGTTGCAACATCTCCTGCTGAAACTGCAGAGAGCCCAAAAAGCAAAAATAAACTGCAAACAAAAGATTTTTTCATTCTTAGATTCCTCCCTAATGGATTCCCGGTTCATAACCTGAAATGTTTGCAAAGCAAACTCAAACAGGAAATGACACGTTTGCGACATTATCTTAATTAAATTTTCGGAATAAAACTTAAACT
Organism: uncultured Treponema sp.; assembly: GCA_946532115.1. Lineage (GTDB taxonomy): Bacteria > Spirochaetota > Spirochaetia > Treponematales > Treponemataceae > Treponema_D. The sequence goes on along the minus strand of CAMNBC010000081.1, from coordinate 7,377 downwards.
CTTTACTATTATTTGTCTTCACTGTATCTTTAAATTATGACAATCAGATTTAGAAACAGAATGACTCTCGCCTTTTTTATTATTTCAATTACCTGCCTTCTGCTTAATGCATTTTTTACACTATTTCAGTTTTTCTCAAACGGTCTTGTTTTACCGCAAGTATACACTAAAGGCATTTCAGATAATTTTCTTCTGACTTATAATCCGATTTGTACTTATGCCGGCATTTTTATTCTTCTGATTTACATCTGCATAACCACTATGATTATCTATCATAGTTTTGAAAAAACTCAGGCACCGGATATTGTATTTTTTCTGATTTTTCTGATTGCCTGCCTCTGTGATACTTCAAGAGTTATAGTTCCAGCATTCCAGCTTTCAGGTACTTTTTCACTTTTTCTATTAAAGATTGGCAACCTTCATCTTTTTGCCCGTCTTCTTGCCCCTCTTGCACTTATGGGCTCATCAATTTTAAGCACAGAAGATTTTCGTCAGAGTACAGACCGCAACAGTATAATTCTTATTATCATATCTATGTTTTTTGCAGAAATAATTCCTCTAAACACTGCCGTAATTCTTCCAAATTTCTGTATTTCCTACGGCTATGTAAAGGCTATAAGGACATATTCACTTTTGATTTTTATTGTCAGTACAATCTCGCTTTTTAATACAAACCGCAAAAATGAATACAGGCAAATCATGACAGTGGGCTTTATTCTGTTATGTATCGGTTATTCATTAATATTTTACTGTTACAATATTGTGTCACTCGCTGCAGGCGTTCCTATTTTAGGCTTTGGCACATACATCTACCTGAATGAAATCCACAAACACTACCTCTGGATTGATTAGCCTAAAATCGAAAATCCGTTAAAAAACGACTCAAAGACAAGCTGCGTTTGCCGACAAAACGAAAAATATTCCACTTATTGCAGGCGGTATAATCAGGTTATCAAAATCTGCCAGCGGAAGAACTTCTATAAACATAGCACATAAAGCAATTATCAACGAAGTAAAAGTACAGCCACAGCAGCAGAAAGTAGAAATAAAAACTGCAAGAAAACAGGTAAGGCTTCCTGCAACAGTTTTTCCATGCGCTCCCGGAATCGTAATTTTTCCAAAAAGTTTTCCCATTAAACTGGCAAGCCCGTCTCCGAATGCAAGAGCAAAAATTCCTACCCGTGCACAATCTAACGGAAAAAGAAGAGCTGCAATCAGAATACCACATACCAAAGTTACAGGACCAAGTACAAAACGATCCTCATCCCTCTTTCGGGCTGCAATTTCTGTTACTTTTGAAATGACTGGAATTTCAATATTTTTTGAACGTAAAATCTCACTAACTACATAAACAATAAGTGCAAGCACAAGAAGCCCGATAACAGGCCAGTAAGCCAGCTTCAAAAAAAGCGGTACAAAACTGGAACAGATATGAATTGATTTTCTGAACAGTTCCTTAAGGATTGCATTAAGCCGCTGCCTTGCCACTATACCATAAAGTGGATTTCGACTATCTCTCTGCTGCATATACTTTTTTTACCTGCCGATTTATATTTTTTTACAGACGCTCGTTATCGAGCAATGTCTTTGAAATATCAGTATAAATTGAAGGTTCAAATTCTGGAATAGGATGTGTTATGTATTTTATATTCTGCTCAGCCAGATTACTTCCTTCAAGTCTTACCATTGTTTCCTGATTACGTGTAAGTGCATCCCATGCACGAACAGACTGACTTAAGTTCACAATTGCCTGTGCATTGAGCGCACTATTTCCGGTTCTTTTTGCAAGTTTATAGAGTGTTACACCATAATTGTTTGAAGCAAACAAATATGTGTTGATTAAATCGTAGTCTTTTACATTTGCCTGCGGAAGCACAAGTCCGTTCTCTGCAATTTCATCATCAAGATTATCAAGAAGCTGATTATAATAGCCCTGTGCTGCATAGTCGTCACCACGAAGGTAAAGAGTATTAGCCATTGCAAGCATAAGGTTTCTTTCTTTTACATTACCATCACCGGCCTTCATAAAAGCTCCAAGAGCTTCTGCATAATTGCTCTTTTTATACTGAATATAACCGATTCTATAGCGCAAAGAAGGGCTGTCATTTTCAAGTTCAACTGAATATTTATAATTAAAGAGAGCATCATCATAGTCACCTGCAATAGAATATTTGATGTCTCCCATATCTTCATAAAGTTTACCGATAGAAGGCGTACCTGCAAAGCCTGCATTATCGCGTTCTGTTGTAAAGAGAGAAATACCTTCTGCAAACTGCTCCTGAGCCTGAAGATAATCTGTAGTTCCAATATAGTGTTCACCAAGCAAACGATATGAATCTATGTATTTATAGATATCTCGTTTTTTCATGAACGGAACCATATTGAATTTTTCAATTGCACGCTGAAGAGTTGCTTCTATTGAAGCAGTTTCTCCAGTCTTAAGGAAATACTTTGCAAGATTATACTGAGCAATAGGATTATCTGGATTTGTCTTAACAGCCCGCAGCAGGAGACTACGGAGCCCTTCTATTTCATATCGCAAATACTCTTCTGAAGGAGCAAGAGTTCCGTAATACTTATCAAGCAGATAACCGCTGAGTTCTGCCCAGTCATCTGAACTAAGTGACTTTTCGCGTGATTCAAAGGTTTTCTGCATCTGAATTACTTCGCGAAGATTATCTGTGCGGATAAAGTAACGCATCATACGGGACATATATAAATCTGTCGGTTTATACAACTGAATTAGAGTTGCATACTGTTCGCGGGCAAGTTCCAGTTTTGCAGGATCTTTTTCGGTTCCCCACTCAAGGAATACGTCGCCAAGCATAAGAATGCCGTCTGCATCGTTTATGTGATAATCCAGTACTTCGCGGCGCACTATTTCTTCTGCGCGTTCGTAGTTTGCCAGATCGTTAAGCTCCATATCTGCATATTCGAGACCACCGATTTTGTCGTGCTTAAAGTAGCGCAGAATATTCTGGTACATATTGCCGGCTCTCTGATATTGTTTGTGAGCACGATAGCCGCGGGCATATTTGAAGAACCACTTCTTGTTGATGCGTTTCTTAGCAGCTTCTTCAAAACGCATTTCAGCCTGAGGATATTCATCAGCTTCGAGCATTGCATATCCCTGTTTATAGAGGGAATTAGCTTTTAAAGGACGGTAAATACAGTAATCTGTAAATTTAATCAGTCCCCAGCCTACAATTGTAAGAAGGAGCCCAAGCAAAACTCCAGGAATAATTTTATTTCTAAGCTGATATGATAAAGACTTTTTATAAGCCTCATATTCTGCTGCGGTACGATGCTCAAAGTCACGTGGAATTGGAATAGATGTATCAAGCATCTTTTCGAGCATACCGGCAACCTGGCGTGCAGGAGCTTTATTGAGGATTTTTTCTATAATTTCAAATTCTGCATCATCTGTAAATTCATCCTGAACAATAAAGTCTTCGAATGCAAGACGTACGTTCAATGGATATTCTGCAAGATTTGCAAGGAAGGTCTTATACTGTTCATCTGAAAGTGTATTAGGTGGTAAATCTTCTGATTCCTGAGCTCCGCTAAAATCAGCTTCAGGAAGATCAGATTCTTTACTTTTCTTTCCACGGCCTTTTTCTTTTACAGTTGTAACTTTTGGTTTTGATGATTTTTCATCTTTGGCTGTTGTTACGTCTGAAAAGCCCGGAATCTCAAATTCGCCTTCCATTGCAAAGTCATCTTGCGAACCGAATTCAAAATCTCCATCTCCGCCACCACCAAGCTGAGCATCTGTATCCTGAATACCAAAGTCCATGCCTTCCATTTCAGAAGTATCAAAAACTTCAAGCGGAGCATTTTCTTCGCCTTCTCCACCCTCTTCAGCACCAGCATCATCCAGCCCTGCAGTATCATCAAAATCAGGTATTTCATCTTCAGCAGAAAAATCTACCGAAGGAGTCTCAGTATCTGCATTTCCAGAAACAGCATCTAAATCAAAATCACCTGCATCAAATAAGCCGTCTGGGATTCCACCAGATTCCTCTCCGTCAAAAGCTTCAGCCGCAGGTTCTTCTTTTGACTCTTCACCAGCAGTAAGATTATCAAAATCCATACTTGCAAAGTCATCAAGGCCAAAGTTTTCCTCTTCTGCTGCAGGAGCCGTATCAGATGGAGATGTTTTCTGAGGAGCCCCTTCAACTTCTTCAACTTTTTCCGCTTCTTCACCAGCTTCTTCATCAAAATTTTCTGGAGGCAATGAATCAAAGTCAAAGTCATCTGTTGATGCCGGCTGTTCTGTGTCAGCGGTTTCTGAGGTAGTTTCTCCAAAAGGGGTATCTTCAGTGCCAAAAGGTGTTTCTTCAGTACCAAAATCCATGTCATCAAGTGCTGACATATCAAACGGCTCATCTACTGTCTCATTAGACTCATTTTCAGCAGGTGACTGAGGCTCTTCTATTGATTCAGGTTCTTCCAGAGACTCTGCCAGATCAAAATCATCAACCGGCTCAGCTTCTTCTACCGATTCAGCCGTTTCTACAGGTTGTGATTCATCAAAAGTCTCAAAATCTTCAACTGGTTCTGCAGTTTCAATATCATCAAAAGGTTCTGGCTCTGCAACCGGAGCTGCAGGTTCTCTCTCGTCTATAGAATCTAAATCAGAGATTTCTTCAAAATTATCAAGATCAATATCAGCAGGTTCTTTAGGTTCTTCTTTCTGTTCTTCTTCTGGTTCTGGCTCATCAAATCCGCCACCCGCAAGAAGTGCATCAAGCCCCATATCCGCAATGGAAATTTCTTCCGGCTCTTCTTCTACTTCTTCAGCAACCTCTTCTTCTTCCGGCTCATCAAACATAGAAAGGTCTGGCATTCCGGAATCATCCGAAACTTCAGCAGCAACCGGATTTAAAAGTGCTGACATGTCTGGAGCTTCAAAACTTGGGGCTGGTTCACTCTCTCCTGAATTAGAATTTGAAGCAGCAGAAGGATTTACCAGGGCTGTTAAATCAGAAAGGTCTTCATCTACAGCAGAAACCTCTGGTTCTGCTTCGATTTGAGGCATACCAAGAACAAAGTCTTCAGAGTCATTTATATCTTCAACTTCTTTTGGAATTTCAACTCGTACCGGTTTTTCACCACGAATAGCACGAAGATTTGTTTCATCGCCAAGCGAAAGGAGATCGCTGCTGAATTTTTTAAGCTGACTTAATCCTGGCATATTACTTTAATTTTACCCCACAACCCTTGTAAATTACAAGTATAATATACTTCTTATATGAACGGTTATTTTTTGATTTGACTTAAGAAAAATATATCAGCCTGAAAGCTCCCGTAGAAAACAGACTGCGCAACCGAGGTGCCTCGACGCTTCGCTCTGTATGTAGTGCGAGAATACATCTTTTGTATCGGCACCAAATGTTGCGCAGTCTGCTTTTCTACTCCGCTTTCTGGTTACGCTATCTTTACTCATAAAAACACAACATCCGCTCGTATGTTATTCTTGTAATTTACTTTCACTAAACTATGCGGTGGGGAAGCCGATAATTTTAGTATGAAAAAGCTTATTTTACTCGCGGCTCTGCTTGTGGGGGTAGTTTTTGCACTCCCAGTATTTGCTGCGGAACAGACAAATTATCAGAATTTTGAGCTTGATACACTTTTGCATGGAATCGAAAAGCCGGGGGCTCCTATTGTCACCGACGATTATATTATTTTCACGGCAGATACCCGGCACCGCTTTGTGGGTATAGTTTTTGATTTTGAAGATTACAAAGTCATACATCCATTTCAGATTCTCACCCAGAAAGATGATGATGAAAAAGTCAGCAGAAAGCATATGTTTTATGTTTACAAACGCCAGCATAAATTTACAGAATTACGTTACAGACTTGTTTTTGACGGACTTTGGACAACAGATCCGCTGAATCCAAATAAAGAATACGACCAGAATGTAAATTTGTATTTTTCTAAGCTTGAAAATCTTGGAAGCATCAACGTATATACAGAATCTCCCCGCAACGACTATGCTCATTTTATCTACAAAGGAGAATCCGGTCAGAAAATCAATCTTGCAGGAACCTTTACAAACTGGGATCCATGGATTTACGAACTCAAGGAAACTTCTCCCGGACTTTATGAACTGGAACTGCCACTACCAGCCGGTAAATACTATTACAATTACTATATAGGCCTTACACCTGTCTTAGACAACACAAATCCACAGAAGATTTACACAAAAGACGGACGAAGTGCCAGTGTATTAAATGTTCAGTAATTAAAATCAAGACATACCTAAGAGAATTCTCATAATATTATTCACCTATTGAAAACTAAAACTATCTGTGCAATAATTAGGGTAGGAAGAGTTTAAAATATCAACAATTTAAAAACAGATATTTTAAAAAAGGTAAAATTATGAAAAAAAGATTCTCACTTCTTGCTAGTGTAGTAGCATTGTCGGCTATTACATTGATGGGTTGTAGTAATGGATTTCATACTCATGCTACAACTACTGCAGTTTCTGGAAAAAAATACTCCGGATTTTATTCAGGGACAACTTACGTTTTCTCGTTTGCTTCTGATACAGACTCAGTAATTGTCACAAAAGACTCCAGCATATCTACCGGCTGGTACTCCTTAGCTAATACAACGCTGAAAGTACAAACTTCTGAGGATACAATGTCAATGGAATACGATCCCGGCAGTGACAGCCTCACTTACAAAACTGCTAAATTCTATAAGAAGTAGCAGTTTACCGGAACTTCTTAGCCATTTCCATAAGTTTTTTCATGTCCATGCCTTTGAGTGCGCTTGGATCAAGTCCTCCGGGAAGTCCAACAGCGCCTCCAAGGCCACCAGCTCCCCCCATTCCGCCAAGCATAGAAGGATCAAGCCCAAGCTGATTCATCATTCTGCCCTGCATTCCCTTATTTCGGCTAACCTTCTTCATCATAAGTTTAGTCTTCTCAAACTGCTTCAAAAGCTTATTTACATCTGCAACTGATGTACCGCTTCCCTTTGCAATTCGCTTGCGGCGGCTAGGACCAATAATCAGATGATTAAGGCGCTCTTTATATGTCATACTCTGGATGATTGCTTCGTTTTTCTTCATGGAAGAAAGATCCATCTGAGATGCATCCATTCCGCTCATTCCAGGAATCATATCGATGATAGACTGCATGTTGCCCATCTTCTTAACCTGCTGGAACTGCTCAAGATAATCCTGAAGTGTAAACTCATTGCGCTGAAGCTTCTTCTGCATTTTGAGAGCAGCTTCTGCGTCCATTGTTTCCTGTGCTTTTTCAACAAGAGAAACAACATCACCCATACCAAGTATTCGGCTGGCAATTCGTTCAGGATGGAAAACTTCAAAGTCTTCTGTTTTTTCACCGGTACCAA